>JBGVIJ010000001.1:0-34032 GCA_045123075.1 Phascolarctobacterium sp.
CTTTCAATTCTCGCAATGTACGATTAAGAGCAGTATCTGCAATACCAGTTCTTTCTTTGATGTATTCTTTAGTTCTGCCAGAATTATATTTCAGTATGGATAAGACAAGACTACTATGTTCTAAAGAAGAAAGTTTAGAGAAATCATAAGTGCCAATTAATTTTTCGTGAGGGAAGCCAACAAAATCTGCACTGCCTTGTAATTCGCGATACACGCTTTCAAAAGCAGGCAACTCTTTAACTATGGAAGATTTTATAGCACATTCAAAAGCGTCTAATCTTTCTTGTTCAATGTATTCCATAGCAGGCTCCACCTTTCTCCAAGTTTCTTTATTATATTATATCATTCATATAGTTACATTTACCAATTTATAACATAAAAAATTCCCGTAAGCTTTCGCCTACGGGAATTACTTTTTTATTTAGGGCAGTTTGCCAAATATTCTTCGTCAGAGATTTTGGAATCGCGAACTGCACGAAGGATTGCTTCTTGCATTACTTCCGCTGCCAAAGTACCAATAGCGTTTACATCCGCTTTTACTTTGCCCAAAGATACTGCGTAGATGGAGTCGCCATCATACAAAGTGCCAACGGGGTAAATGCAACGAGCATATGCGTTTTGTGTCATAGAAGCTACTTTAGTAAGTTGCGCTCTGTCCAAATCTGCATTGGTAAGGATTGCACCGATGGTAGTGTTCTTGTGTGCTAAAGAAGGCACGCCAAATTTATAAACTTCATCACGAATATCTACAAAAGCTGTGCGGTCTTCGTTATAAAGGCCTGCAATCTTTTGACCGGTTTTAGGATCATAGATATCGCCACAAGCGTTAAGAATTACAATCGCCGCCAGTTTTACATCGCCAAGCTGTACTGCGTAAACACCCATACCTGCTTTGCTCGCACGGTCCATGCTATAGTAAGTACCACAGGTTGCACCTACGCCTGCACCGTACAAACCGCTTTTAATTTCGGGGCGCTTCATTGCGTTTTCGCAAGCTTTGTAGCCCATCTTAGGACCAGGACGAACTTTGGAGCTACCATAAGCCAAGTCAAAAATATCACTTTGTACTACGATGGGTACAAGAGCAACACCAGTATCGTAGCCAATACCGTGTTCTTCCAAGTACTGCATTACGCCATCACTTGCTCCCAAGCCGTAAGCACTGCCACCGCCCAAAACTACTGCGTTCAGCGGAGTGGGGTTTGTAGTGGGTGCAATTACAGGAGTTTCGCGAGAAGCAGGTCCGCCGCCACTAATTTCCACGCCAGCCATTACGCCTTTGGGGAAAATCATAACAGTTACGCCAGTTTTTGCTTTATGGTCTTCAACAGTACCAATGTAGGCATCTTCAATGGTGTTTACCGGGATTTCTTTATAAGGACGTTCAGCTGCTACTGCAGTTCCGACGCCTGCTAACATTCCCATCATTGCCAATGCCATAGCAATTTTTTTAAATTTCATTCGAGTTACCTCCGTTGCTAAAATTTTGGAACTATCCAAATATCTTGCACGACGTGTAAAACGTCTTCACCGCCATTTTAACATAAATTTTGAGAAATGAAAGTACTTTTCAAAATAAAAAGGCTCACTCCAAAATGAAGTGAGCCATAGAAACTTATTTAATTTTTTTGAACAGACGCTTTACGTTGGCAGTAGTTTGTGTTGCCAGTTCTTCAAAATCCATTCCCAAAACTTCTGCTGCGTTACGAGCGGTGAACTCTACATAACCAGGGTTATTGCGTTTACCACGATAAGGCACCGGAGTAAGATAGGGGCTATCGGTTTCAAAGAGGATAAGTTCTCGAGGAACGTATTTCATTACTTCGCGTACTTTTTCTGCGTTTTTGTAGGTAGAAGTACCACCAAAACCAAAGTAGTAACCACGTTTAGCAAGTTCTTTTGCCATTTCTACAGAACCGGAATAGCAATGGAACACAGCTTCAACACCAGTTACTTCTTTTTGGAAGATTTCCAGCATATCGCCGTGAGCATCGCGGTCGTGAATGATGATGGGCAAACCAAATTGTTTTGCAATATCGATTTGTTCCAAGAAAACTCGCTTTTGTACTTCTTTAGGTTCGTTTTCCTTCCAGTAGTAGTCAAGACCAATTTCGCCAATGGCAACTACTTTCGGGTGTACTGCCCACGCCGCCAGCATATCAAGATAGTTGGCAGGCATACCGGTTAAGTTTTCCGGATGCCAACCTACTGCGGCATAGATGAAGTCATATTTTTCTGCCAGCTCTACGGCAAAAGCGCTAGTTTCCGCATCACAACCAGGGTTAACGATACCGTCAAGCTCTGCTTGTAAATTGGTAATAAGCTCGTGCCTATCGCTGGTAAAGTAGTCAGAGTCTAAGTGGGCGTGGGAATCCCACAATCCTGTTCTGCTCATCTTATTTTACGCGGCTACCGCTTGCCATGCCGGGAGCATCTGCCAATACCAAGTTGCCGTTGCCATCGGAAGCAGCAAGGAGCATACCGAAGGATTCAATACCGAAGAGTTTAGCAGGAGCAAGGTTAGCAATTACGATTACGTTGCGACCGATGAGAGCTTCCGGTTCGTAGTATTGAGCAATACCACTTACGATGGTGCGTTCTTCTTCGCCAATCATAACTTGCAATTTGAGCAGTTTTTTGGATTTTTTAACTTTTTCAGCAGCCTTAACGGTACCTACACGCAGGTCGATTTTTTCGAAAGCATCAATGGTGATTTCTTCTTTGATGGGTTCCATTTCAACTTTAGGTTCTTCTACCGGTGCGGAAGCTACTTCTACTTTAGGTTCATAGCGTTTGCCACCAATGATGGTTGCACCGTCTTCAGCGATTTCAATACGCGGATAGAGAGGTTCGCCTTTTTGAACTTTGGTGCCATCAGCAATTTTGCCAAATTCTGCATCGGTAAGGAGGAATTCTGCAGGAACTTCCAAACCCAGTTGAGTGTAGATTTTGGGGCTGGTGGACGGGATGAAGGGAGCTACCAGGATTGCTACAACGCGCAGGGTTTCTGCCAAATTGTACATAACGGTTTGCAAACGAGCAGCTTTTGCTTCGTCTTTAGCCAAAATCCAGGGAGCAGTTTCGTCGATGTATTTGTTAGCGCGGCTGATGAGAGCCCATACGCCTTTGATAGCGCTATTGATTTCCATAGCGTCCATATCTTTTGCTAAGTTTTCAGCAGTGGTTTTTACCAAAGCCATCAAGTCTTCGTCAACAGCTTCGATTACGCCAGTGTTGATTACTACGCCGCCATGGTATTTTTCAATCATGCTAACAGTTCTGTGGAGCAAGTTGCCCAAGTCATTAGCAAGATCGGAGTTGATACGGGTGATGAGTGCGTCGCGGGAGAAGTTGCCGTCGTTGCCGAATACGATTTCGCGGAGCAAGAAGTAACGGATAGCGTCAGCGCCAAATTCGTCAATCAATGCCAACGGATCGATAACATTGCCTTTGGATTTGGACATTTTGTCGCCATCGATTACGAGCCAGCCGTGACCGTAAACTTTTTGAGGCAGTTCTACGCCCATAGCTTTGAGCATGATGGGCCAAATGATGGTGTGGAAACGTACGATTTCTTTACCAACAAGGTGCAAGGATGCAGGCCAGAATTTGTTGAACATTGCATCATCAGTACCGTATTTAATACCGGTCAAATAGTTGAGCAATGCGTCAAACCAAACGTAAACAACGTGTTTTTTATCGAAAGGTACAGGAATACCCCAGTCGAATGTAGTGCGGGTAATGCACAAATCTTCCAAGCCTTGTTTTACGAAGTTAATCATTTCGTTACGACGGCTTGCCGGTTGGATAAAGTTGGGGTTTTCTTCGATGAATTGCAGCCACCAATCTTGGTATTTAGAAAGTTTGAAGAAGTAGCTTTCTTCTTGCATTTTTTCTACGGGACGGCCGCAGTCAGGGCATTTGCCATCTACCAATTGGCGTTCCAGCCAGTAGGATTCGCAAGGTACGCAGTAGAGACCTTCGTAGTTCTTTTTATAGATGTCGCCTTGTTCAAAGATTTTGGTCAAAACGTCTTGAACAACTTTGTGGTGACGTTCTTCGCTGGTGCGGATGAAGTCATTGTTGGAAATGTTCAGTTCATTCCACAATTGTTTGAAGTTAGCGATGATAGCGTCAACGTATTCAATGGGGGTAATACCTTTTTCTTGAGCTTTACGTTGAATTTTCAAACCATGTTCGTCACTGCCGGTAAGGAAGAATACATCTTCACCTTTTGCACGGTGGAAACGAGCCAAGGTATCTGCAATGGTGGTGCAGTAAGCGTGACCAATGTGCAGTTTGTCACTGGGGTAGTAAATCGGAGTAGTAATATAATAAGTCGGTTTAGTCATTCTGAAATCCCTTCTCCTTCTGAAATAAGTTGATTATATAGTTCCCTTTTGGGGATTCTACGTTTTTTAGCAACTTGCGCCAAAGCAGTTTTTTTATCTACGCCACTGGCGATAAGTTGTTTTACCTCGTCCAAGGGGTCAAGTTCTTCTGCCATTTCGGCAATAGGCTTGCCTTCGCCGGGTGCAAGTACCAAACAGAACTCTCCTCGAGGCGGTTGTACTTCAAGCCATTCTAAACAGCTTGCCACAGTGCCACGATAAAATTCTTCATGAAGTTTGGTAAGCTCCCTTGCCGCTGCCATAGGTCTATCGCCCCAACATTCTAAAATGTCTTGGAGCACTTCCTTGATGCGGTGAGGTGCTTCGTACAAAATAATGGTCGCAGGAATGTGCTTCCACAAATCCAGTTGTTCCTTACGATTACGTCTGCTCTTAGGCAAGAAGCCACCAAAGAAAAACGGGTACGCAGGTAAGCCGGAAGCGATGAGTGCACATAAAGCTGCATTAGCACCGGGAACTGGTACAATGCGAATGCCTGCATCAATGGCTTCTTTCGCCAAAGCTTCGCCGGGATCAGCAATACCGGGGAAGCCTGCATCACTTACAAGGGCAACGTTCTTGCCGTCAGTAAGTTCTGCCAAAAGATAAGCGCCTTGCTTTTCTTTGCTGTGCTCATCGTAACGCACCAAACGACCTTTAATATCGAAGTGATTTAAAAGTTGGAGTGTATGACGAGTATCTTCCGCCGCAATGATGTCTGCTTCTTTAAGCATTCTAATTGCGCGAGGAGTCATATCCTCCAAATTTCCGATAGGCGTAGCAACAAGGTACAGAGTTCCGTATGAAGTTTTTTCTGTTGTCACGGCTTCGCCTCCTGTCGGTTAATTTATGTCAGCGCACACTGACCCATAATATAAACATTTTATCATAAGGAAGTTTTTATAACAATAAAAAGCGCACAACATTTGTTGTACGCTTGGGACATTTCTAACTCAAAATCATTCATATAAAACATAAGAGGACCGAATCACTTCAGCCCTCTCAAGTATGCATCCGCAAACACATACCCCAATTATGTTTATATTATACTATGTTATAGATAATAAAATCAATAAGTTTATATATGTTGCCTTAAAATTTCCATACGCTCTTTTATCTTAGAATGAACCACTACTGATGAAACATTTATGTTTACTGCTTTTACATAGCCTTCTGTAATTCGCTCAAATTCATTAATGAATATTTTGATTTCTTTTTTACTTATTCCCAAAATTTTAAGATAATAAGCTACTAAAATAACATAATCATCTATGGTTTTAAAATTAATATAATTTAAATTAAACTCTTGCTCCAAACAACGTTTCATAGATTTTGTAGGTTCAATCTTTCTAAACCTAGTATCAAACACAACAGCATTATGTGCAATAGCATTGCGAATATCTTTCAGTGCATATAAAAATTTATATATCAGCTCTCTATTGGTGTCACTACCTATGTTAAGATTAAGTTTTTTAGAAATCTTATCTCTCATATCGTAAGTTAAACAAGATAACAAAAAGCCAAAATCTCCCAACATTATTACTTCAAATAATGCCCATAACGGAACTTCACCATAATTTATATTATTATAAAAATGTGTAATTTGAGGGTTACCGTTTCTATACCCTTTTATTATGTAAGAGTGTATCATTCCTTGCAAATTCAATTTGCTTTGCTGAGCTTTTTTCCTTTGTTCAGGCGAACTACCAACTGGCATATTATTATATCCAGTAACTATCTTTGAATACATATCTTGAATATTCCCTGAGTGAATTTCATCTAAAATACATTCCAGAGCAATATTTTTTACTGCCGTTTCAATAAGCATCACCTTGTCATAAAACAACACCTTCAATTTTGTATCATATTGAATAGTAGCATATATTTCTGAAAATGTTACAAACGGTAATCGTCTCGCAGAATTCTTAAAAAATCTATATCCTTTATATCCATGAAAATATCCCACATTTCTTAATTGTTGTTTCTGCTTACTACCATTAATATCTATGCCACTATTTCTCAGGTGGCGCATCAACCCATCAATAGTCTTTACACTCATAAAGCTTACTCCTAAATGTTTATTTACTGCTCACCTATATACTATCACTTACCACGCCTTATTTCAAACATATTTTCAAAATATTCTTGAATTTAAAATCCAAAATTTAATAAGCGCACAACTAATGTTGTGCGCTTATTATTTAGCCTCTAAGACCTAACTCTTTAGAAACCTTTTTTATTTGCATAATAAAACTATCTTCTTTTCTTTCGTCAGGCATATTGGTTATAGGTGTAGTTGACCACCGATAAATTTGTTCGATACTTCCATATCCACGTTTAAATAGTTTAGCATATTTTAAACAATTTGCTTTGGTTGGAGCATCTAATAAAACTATTTTTAATTCTTCGTCAGTCCATTTCTGCCCTTTATTTTCAATATTCCTATGATTTTCATTTTCTTTTTCAAATTCAATCATAAGATTATTTACTAAATTCATTTTTTCATCATAAGACATACCATCTACATTGTTCTTCAATACTTGAAACAGTAATTCTTTGAATTCTTTCCTTTTCATATAATACTCTCCAAACAACTTACATAATATGTTTACTCATAAAACTTCTTAACTTGTTCAGTATAGCTGCCATCCTTCTCATACATAATGAGCGGAGGCAACACGTCCATTCCATAGCTTCCCCCTTTGACCATTTCCATAAGGAAAATCCAAGCAGGTTTATCTATTGCGGAATGTACCCATTGTAATTTTTTAGGTTGCAAACCGTATTTGAAAGCAAGTTGCATACTTTCAACAAAGCGTTCCGGTAATTGCACCAACGCAAAGCGACCTCTATAGCGTACGGCATAAGCTGCAGCTTTAAAGAAATCTTCCAGCGTTGCAGTAACTTCGTGGCAAGCAATGGTTCCGATTTGGCGTTGGTTACCAGTATTGCGATACGGCGGATTTGCTACAACCAAGTCCATACTTTCGGGTTTCACGTAGTCTTTAATATTGCAGATGTCCCCATCAACGACGGTGAATTTCTCTTGCAAATTATTATCTTCCACACTACGACGAAGCAAACTGGTTACTGCAGGGTTGCAGTCGATTGCAGTAACGTGACTTGCACCACGATGTTCCACAAGCATACTGATTGCCCCGGTACCACAACCAAGCTCCAAAGCCTTTGCCTTATTTACTATGTGGGGAAAGTTTCCCAAAAATACAGCGTCTGTTGTAAAACAGAACTGTCCCCCATCCTGCCAAATTTTATATTGGCAACCGGGTACGTAATCACATCTAATTTTATCTTCCATTTTATACATCAGCTTGGGAAGCGTCTACTACTTCATCCCATTCCACTTGAATTACATTATCGGGAGCAAGTTGTACGGAAGCAGTGCGTTGACCGCGGTTAATGCCGATAACTTTGCCTTCGCCCAAGGGAGTAACAACCATTGCGCCCATTTTGGGGATTTCTACACGTTCACGTTTGCCACAGCCTTTGCAATCGTTTTTGCAGTACAAATGGTTTTCGTATTTCAGGCAGCACATCAAACGACCGCAAATGCCGGAAATTTTAGTGGGGTTAAGGCTAAGATTTTGGTCTTTCGCCATACGGATGGAAACAGGTTCAAAATCACCCAAGAAAGTTGCACAGCACAAGGGACGACCGCAACCGCCAATACCACCCAAAAGTTTAGCTTCGTCGCGCACACCAATTTGGCGCAATTCGATACGAGTACGGAACACCGCCGCCAAATCTTTTACCAGTTCGCGGAAGTCAATTCTGCCATCTGCGGTGAAGTAGAAAATAATTTTGTTTACATCAAAAGTAAATTCTACGTCAATAAGATGCATAGGCAATTCGTGGTTTTTAATTTTACGCAGGCAGATATTGAACGCTTCTCTTTCGCGTACTTTGTTTTCTGCAAGTTTTTCTGCGTCTTCCGGGGTTGCTTTGCGCATTACGGGTTTGAGGGGAGCAACAATGCTGTCCTCGCTAACTTCGCGGCTGCCAATTACAACCTCACCGTATTCTACGCCGCGGGCAGTTTCTACAATGGCGAAATCGCCTTTTTCTACACCGCTATCCACCGGGTCAAAATAATATATTTTAGCTGCTTTTTTAAATCTAATACCTACAACTGTCGGCACTATATTCACTCCTTCCGGAAATTATCTATTTTCATGGCTAAGTTTTCCATAACCAGCTTTACGCCAACACTGGAAGCCAAAGCCTTATAAGCATCGTTTGTCGCCGCCAAAGCTTTTTTCAAACCTTGGGGTTGCCAACCGCCACAAAGTGCGGTTAAGTTTTCCTGCACATCGCAGTTATATAAATTAACTGTTACGCCAGTTTTGATAAAGAGCATATCACTTAATAAAAGCTGCAGTAATTTTACAAAGAGCATTGCCTCAGCTCGCTCGTACTTCACTACCCAAGTACGGTCTGTAACGTAGTTCATAGGGAACTCCAAAGGCAACGCTTCGAGGAACGATAAAGCAGTTTGCCTATATTCCAAAGCGTTCTGCTCATTTAAGTTCAGCGCCGTACCGACGCTTCCTTCACTAATGCGAGCCAGCACTTCGCTTTCATTTTCAGCAACGCCGCGTTCCAGCAAAAGCTTCTTAACATCTGCCACTGCCAGCGGATTGAAGCGTAACTTCACCACGCGAGACAAAATAGTAGTAAGCAGTTTATCCTCACTGCTAGCCAAAAGAATTATCAACCAACCTGTAGGCGGTTCTTCCAACAATTTTAAAAAGCTGTTGGCCGCTGCTTCAGTCAATCTATCTGCATCTTCCACAATACAAATTTTGTTTTTGGAAAGCACAGGAGCAAAAGCTGCCTGTTTTGCCAATTCACGCATTTGCTCGATGGATAAATCTCTCTTTTCTGGTAAGCGTTCCACCAAGATAAAATCTGGATGGCTTACGTTACCATCAGCAAAGTTCAGCAAACGACAAGCTTCGCAGCCATCGTCACCCTTACCGTTTAAACACAAAAAGGTCTTAGCAAATTCTAAAGCCAATTTCTTTTTGCCCAAACCTTCCGCTCCGCAAAAAAGCAAAGCGTGAGGGCGTGCTTCCCTTTGCAAAAAGTTCTGCAAAAACTCTTTATTCTGTTCGTGTCCTAAAACACTATCCCACATTTAAGCCTTTACCTTCTCCAGTAAATCTGTAACTGCTTGCATAACAAGAGTTTGTACTTCTTCTTGACTACCTTCTGCATTAATTACTTTAATGCGTTCAGGCTCTGCTGCCGCCAAAGCTAAGAAGCCGTTGCGCAAGCTGTGTTGAAAGTCCAAACCTTTATTTTCATATCTATCGCTTACACCACGAGCATCACGGCGAGCTACTAAAACTTCCGGTCTGCCGTCGAGCAAGATGGTCATATCAGGAACTAAACCGTTGCTAGAAAAAGCATTCAGTTGACGCAGTTCGCCAAGTTCATCAACTTTCAAGCCACGAGTTAAGCCTTGATAAACCAAAGTGGAATCGCTAAAGCGATCACACAAAACGATTTTGCCTGCTTTAATTGCCGGAGCGATAACCTTTTCCACATGCTCACTACGAGCTGCAGAAAAGAGCAGTACTTCTGTAATATTGTTGATGGGCATATCAGGGTCAAGTACGATGTTACGCACCTTTTCCGCCATTACGGTACCACCGGGTTCACGACTTTCTATAACTTCGTAACCTTGGGCACGCAAAGCTTCTGCCACTCTTTTGATTTGGGTAGTTTTGCCGGTTCCATCAGGACCTTCAAAGCTGATAAATAAACCCTTCATTTTTTCACCACTCGTATAGTTTTAAGACTACCATCAGCAGGACCACTGACGGGCAAGCCTAAATCTTTCATCATCTTGCAATAAGAAATAATTTCTTCGGTAATAATTTCACCGGGAAGCAAAACCGGAATCCCCGGCGGATAAAAGCTAACCTGCTCACCACAGATTTTGCCAACACTTTCTTCAAGGGGCAAAGCTTCTTTCTCACCGTAGAAAACTTCTCGCAAAGGCATTGCCATTGTAGTTGCAGGAACATTTCTTGCTTCTACGGCTTGCGCCTTGTCGCGTTTATTTGCTTCCATATTTTTTAAGACAGTATCCATCTTAGTCAACGCTTCTTCGTAATCACTGGTAACATCTGCGTAAGTTACAAGGAAGAGTACGTTTTGAGCATCTACCAATTCTCCGGCAACGCCTGCCTTACGGAACAAGTCGCCAGCTTCAATGCCGGTGTAGCCCCATTCAGCAAAATTCACCGTAACTTTAGTAGTATCTAATTTTAAACCGCCACAATCTGCTTCACTTAAAAGCTTCAAACCAGCGTACTTACTGCAAACTGCACGAAGCTTATTCGCAGCCATCACTGCATCTTCTGCCATCTCTTTACCACGCACTTGCAATTGAGCACGGGCAGCATCCAAGGACGCCATCAAAAGATAATTGGGACTTGTAGTAGTCAGCACGCTCATCACGTCTGCCGCACGAGTTACGTCAAGGCGCTGACCTTGAACATGCAGCATACTGCATTGGGTCATAGCACCTACAATCTTGTGGGTACTTTGGGCGCAGGCATCAGCGCCGCACTGCAAAGCAGATTTAGGAAGTAATTCACTGAAACCTAAATGCGGACCGTGCGCTTCGTCTACTAAAAGAACTACATTGCGGTCGTGACAGATTTTAGCAATAGCTTCTACATCTGCTGCTACGCCATAGTAGTTAGGGCTTGTGAGAAGCACTGCTTTAATAGAAGCATCTTTTTCTAAAGCAGCTTCCACTGCTTGGGGTTGTACTTGAAAATTTATACCAAAGGCTTCGCAATAATCAGGTTGCATAAAGGTCGCTTCAATCCCACCCAAAATTAAACCGCCTGCCACACTACGATGTGCGTTGCGAGGAAGTAAAACCTTTTCTCCGGGCTTTAAAGCTGTCATCAGCATGGCGTGAATCGCTTGGCTAGTCCCGTTTACTGCCCAAAAGCAAGCATCGCTACCGTAAGTTTCTGCTGCTAAAGCTTGTGCTTCTTTGAGGTAAGTTTCTGGCTCATGAATATCGTCCAGTTCGCTCATCAAAGAGACGTCAACTTTTACGCTTTCACCTAATTCATTGCGCAATAAACTTTCCATACCACGTCCACCCTTGTGACCGGGAGTGTGAAAAGGATAAATATTTTCTTCTTTATATTTCAACATCGCTTCTACAAGCGGCATCTTTAAATTCACAATAGTCTCTCCATCGCATAGATGTCCATAGTATCATTTTATTTTACCACAAGGCACGCAACTTGCACAACAAAAAGGAGCGTACCATAAGTACGCTCCAAATTTACTATTGATAGTTGTCTTTAACATTTTCCCAAACAATGAATTGCGCTTTGCTGAAACCGTTGAAGGTAGTAGCGGAAGCGGAAGTGTACGCACCGCAGGACGGAACGAGGAGTAAATCCCCAACTTCCAGAGGAACAGTCATGCGACCACGGAACATAATGTCCAAAGAATCGCAACTTGGACCGGCAAAAGTCGCCGCCACTCGTTCGTCGCCTTCCTTGAAGCTAATGAGTTTGAAATCCCATTGGTCAAAAATTACGCCGGAGAAAGTTCCGTAGAGGCCATCATCAAGGAAGTACCAAGGTTGACCGCCACGTTCAGTAACACCAATAACACTGGTAATGAGGTTAACTGCAGTACCACAAATGTAACGACCGGGTTCTGCCCAAATTTCAGTATTGGGGAAATCTTCGTCAAGACGAGCGCTGATTTGCTTAAGCATTTCAGGCAAGTTGAATTTCATGGACGGTGTAGGAATGGGGAAGCCACCGCCAATATCAAGGATACGCAAGTCAAGACCAGCTTCTTTTGCTTCTTCAAAAACTTCACGAGCAATATCCAATGCTTGCAAGTAAGGATCTGCCATAACAGTTTGGCTACCTACGTGGAAAGCAATACCTGCCATATCAAGACCAGCTTCTTTTGCTTTCAACATCAGTTCCACAGCCTTTTCTCTGCCTGCACCAAATTTTTTATTCAAATCTACGTGAGCAGAAGAATTATCAATGCGCAAACGTAAAAGCACAGTTGCACCGGGAAGTTCTTTTTTAATTTTTTCAATTTCGCTTGCGCTATCGAAAGTCATTCTAGTAACGCCACAATCACGGCAAGCTTTGAAGCCTAAGCCGGTTTTTACAGGGTTAGCGTAAATAAAGCGTTCGCCTTCAACGCCCATTTCATGAAGCACACGAATTTCACCTGCAGAAGCAACGTCAAAAGAAGAGCCAAGCTCAATCATAGTTTTTAAAATTTCCGGATGGGGGTTTGCCTTAATCGCATAAAACACTTTTACGCGCGGCATATATTCTCTCAAACATTCATAGTTTGCTTTTACTTGTTCCAAAGAAAGAACTAACAGCGGGGTACCGTAGTCCTCTGCCAATTTTTCTACAGCTTTTTGCTTAAGTTTAAAAACTTTACCTCTATTCATATACACTCTCCCCTTGCAAAGCATTTTTTCTGATATAAGTATACCACCTACAATTAAAAGTACAATAGGAAAGCGGACGATATTGGAAAATATTTGAGGAGTTCAAGAAAATTTCAATAATACGCAGGATTACGCCAAAATTTAGCAGATTTTCCTGTAAAATAAGAGATTTTTAAAACTAAAAAAGCGCTGTCCTTTTCAGAACAGCGCTTAGATTTTTACTTAGCGGATAACGTCGCAACCCATGTATTTGCGAAGTACTTCCGGAACGATTACGCTACCATCAGCTTGTTGGTAGTTTTCCAAAATAGCAGCAACAGTTCTGCCAACTGCTACGCCACTGCCGTTGAGGGTATGTACGAATTCCGGTTTAGCTTTCGCATCACGACGGAAACGAATATTAGCACGGCGAGCTTGGAAGTCCAAGAAGTTGGAGCAGGAAGAAATTTCACGGTAGCAGTTTGCCGCCGGCAGCCATACTTCCAAGTCATAGGTGGTTGCAGAGCTAAAGCCCAAGTCACCGGTGCAAAGACGAACTACACGATAGGGCAAGCCCAAAAGTTGCAGTACTTCTTCTGCATCGAGGGTGAGTTTTTCCAATTCAGCCCAAGATTCTTCCGGTTTGGTGAATTTAACCAATTCTACTTTGTTGAATTGGTGCATACGAATCAAGCCACGAGTGTCGCGACCTGCAGCGCCAGCTTCTGCACGGAAGCAACCGCTGTATGCGGTGTATTTAATGGGCAGTTCTGCCACATTCAAAATTTCATCACGATGATAGTTGGTTACAGGAACTTCAGCGGTAGGGATGAGATACATATCGCCATTTTCCAGTTTGAACATATCTTCTGCGAATTTAGGCAATTGACCGGTACCTTGCATGCTCGCACCATTTACGATAAACGGCGGGAACATTTCGGTATAACCATGTTTTTCGGTGTGCAAATCAAGGAAGAAGCTGATTACAGCACGTTCCAAGCGAGCACCCAAGCCACGATAGAAAATATAACGGGTGCCGGAAACTTTAACACCACGTTCAAAGTCGATAATGTTCAAACCTTCACCGATATCCCAGTGAGCTTTAGGTTCAAAATCAAATTTGCCGGGTTCACCCCAAGTACGTACAACAGGGTTAGCACTGTCATCAGCGCCAACAGGAACATCGTCAGCAGGAATGTTGGGGATGGTGAGCAGGATTTCTTTCAGACGAGCTTCGATTGCTTTCAATTCTTTATCGTCTTCTGCAATTTTGTCACCCAAAGCACGAACTGCTGCCATTTGTTCAGTTGCATCTTGACCAGCTTTTTTCAGCTTGCCAATTTCTTGAGATGCAGTGTTGCGTTCGCTTTTCAAGGTTTCTACTTGAACAGTGATTTCGCGACGTTTTTTATCTAATTCCAGAAATTCAGTAAGGTCTAAGTTGCCGTTACGTCTTTTAACAGCTTCTACGACCAATTCCGGATTTTCGCGGACAAATTTCATATCTAACATACTATATGCGCCTCCAAACAAATTCGTTCACAACGCTTATTTTATCATAAATCAACCTTTTTAAAAAGTTAAATTTACGATTAATAGCCAATCTCTTCGTCACGTTTAGCTAAGTAACGAATAGCACTGAGAGCAGCTTTTTGACCTTGGCCAGCAGCGCGGTTTACTTGCCAGGGTTGACCGGTGCAGTCGCCGCCTGCAAATACGCCTTCAATATTGGTTTGAGCTTGATCGTCTACATATACGCTACGACCGCGGATTTGCAGTTCCGGCAAGAAGCTGTTGAGGGGGTCAGTAGCACGGAACATAAATACCGCTTGTACACCAAAGAAGTCGGTATCAGTGTGCAAGCCGGTAACTCTGTCAGTACCGGTGATTTCAGTAGGCGGTTCGATAATAATGGTAACATTTTTTCTCTTAGGTTGTCTGAAACCGTTGTAACGGGGGAACAGATATACATGTTCACAGTAGTCAGCCAAAAGTTCAATTTCTTCCATTGCGTCGTCAGTAGTAGCGATTGCTGCTACACGTTTACCTTTATAGTTAACACCGTCAACTTTAGCACAATAGCTTACGCCACGGCCCATGAATTCTTTTTCGCCAATCAAAAGATTAGAGCGGGAAACACCAGTGCAAAGTACAACTGCATCAGCATTGAAGTTACCGCTGGGAGTACCAATAACAAAACCATTACCGATTTCTTTCAAAGAAACAACTTTTTCTTCAACAACAAATACATCGGTTCTAGAAAGGTGAGCTACAAAATGGTCCATCAATTCAGTACCGGACATAGGTTGAAGACCAAGATAGTCAGTAATTTCAGTTACACTTCTCAAACGGGGGCTGAAGCCGTGTGCTTCAAAAAGAACAACTTTGCGTCCTTTGCTTTGGGCAGTAATAGCAGCAGCAATACCTGCAGGACCGCCGCCGATAACCGCGATATCAAATTTCATAAGAAGATCCTCCGTAATAATATTGTGGACTACTACCACTCTATCCATTTTATGCGTTTATAAGCGTGTAGTCAAATTTTTTCTTTAAATGAACGATTTTTTCTAAAAAAACTCTTGCAAAACCTTGCGAAATCGTGTATCATTATCAAGTAACTTCACTACGGCCCATTAGCTCAGTTGGTAGAGCACCTGACTCTTAATCAGGGTGTCGTAGGTTCGAGGCCTACATGGGTCACCAAAATTGGCCGGTTGGTCAAGCGGTTAAGACACCGCCCTTTCACGGCGGTATCAGGGGTTCGATTCCCCTACCGGTCACCATAATACGGTCGCTTAGCTCAGCTGGGAGAGCGTCTGCCTTACAAGCAGAATGTCGGCGGTTCGATCCCGTCAGCGACCACCACGAAATTATGCACTTCAACTTCGGTTGAAGTGCTTTTTATTTTATCTGACAAAGTTCAAATAAAATTGTTGCTTTAAAATTTTACAAGGTCATAAGAAAAATAAAAAACTCTGACTGGCTACTTAATTGTAGAAAGTCAGAGTTTTATTTGTGAGCTTCGATTGCTAAAGGCAGAACACTTTCAATAAAAGCTTTTACTATATGCGGGTCAAAATCTTGTCCTGCTTTGTCTTGCAGCTCGGTGATTGCTTCTGCATGAGTTTTTTGCCAATGTTGAGTACAGGGGTTGATGTAACGGTCGTAGTAATTTGCTACTGCGATGATACGAGCACCCAAAGGAATGTTTTGACCTTTTAAGCGTTTGGGATAACCTGTACCGTCATACTTTTCGTGATGGGAACGAATGATGCTGATGATACTACCAAATTCCGGAAAGTTTTCCAGCATAGCTGCACCGGCTAAGCAATGGCGTTTGTAGGCAGCTTCTTCGCGTTTAGTAAGGTAGGGAACCTTGGAAAGTACCAGGTTGGGCACGGAAAGTTGACCTATGTCGTGGAGCAAGGCTGCAGTTTTTATGCAGGCAACTTCGGCAGGAGGCAAGCCAATCTTTGCAGCAATGCTTGCAGAGTAATTGGCAACCTGCTTGCTGTGCAGGAAAACGCTATTGTTTTTAATTTCTAAGATTTGTAAATAAAAGTCGCAAACTTCCCTGCTGCGATCATCATAGGGAAATTCCAGACATTGTGGTAAAGCAATCATTATATGTCCGCCCATCATCGGTTAGTGTACTTAGTAGTATATCACTTTCTTTCTGAATGTGAAATATGCTCTTGCAGAAAATTTTTGAAAGGAATATAATGTCTTAGTGCAATCCGGGTCTGTGGTTGAAAGTCGATGCCAGTTGCAGGCGAAACGATCCACGTAAGTAGCGTAAAAATTTGCTATGAGCACGGTGCAGCTTAGAAGTAAGACCTGCCGCAGCGTATGACGCATAATAATTTTTGGCGAGAGGGGTAGTAGTGGGGAGCTGAAGCTTAGGAGCGAACCCTCCAGCAGGCGAGTGTGGGGGCGAAGATCAGGTCAGCCGGGTTGCAAAATCAAGAAAATTTGTCCGTATTTATACCATATTTGCTTGCCGTTTAAAGTGATAGGGTATATAATAATATTTGCATTTTATGCAGAAAATTTGTTTAAAAATTTGAGAGGAGATATACAAGATGAAAAAAGTGCTTATTTTTATGATGACCATCATCGCAGCGGTTGCTATGTTAGTAGCTGGTTGTGGTGGCGGTGAAAAGAAAGCTGCTACTGAAAAAGTATTGCGCGTAGCTACTGAACCTACCTTTGCACCTTTTGAATTCCAAAAAGAAGGTAGCAATGAATTTACCGGTTTCGATATGGATCTTATTCGTGCAATCGGTAAACAAGCTGGTTACAAAGTAGAAATCTTGAACATGGGCTTCGACGCTCTTATTCCTGCTTTGAATGCTGGTAACATTGACGCTACCATCGCAGGTATGACCATTACCGAAGAACGTAAAGCTGCTGTAACTTTTGCTGACCCGTACTATACTTCCGGTTTGATTGTTATGGTTAATAAAGACAATAACGAAATCAAATCCATTGCAGATTTGAAAGGCAAACGTATTGCTTGCCAAATCGGTACTACCGGCGAAATGAAATCCAGAACTGTAGAAGGTGCTACTGTTGTTGCATTCAACACTAATACCGAAGCTGCTATGGAACTGAAAAACAAAGGTGTTGACGCTGTAATCAATGATAGCCCGGTAGTTGGCTACTATTTGGCACAAGGTGGCAATGCTACTGCTAAAACCGTTGGTGAAGTTATGGAAGCTGAACAATACGGTATTGCTGTTAAAAAAGGCAACGACAAATTGGTTGGCGAAATTAACAAAGCTATGGCTGAGCTGAAAAAGAATGGCGAATTTGACAAGATTTACAAAACCTGGTTTGGTGAAGTGAAGAAATAATATTCGGTTCTTGACGGAGCACAGTGTGGTATAGAAGCCTTGTGCTCCGTTTTTATTTTAATATTAAACCTATTAGCTAATCAGTAAACTTATTAAAAAAGATTAGCAAGAAAAATGTGAGGGGGAACTTACTATGAAAAAATTATTAATTATGATGATGGCAGTTTTGGCAGCTTGCAGCATGCTCTTGGCAGGTTGCGGTGGCGGCGAAAAGAAAGCTGCTGAAAAAGTTATGCGTGTAGCTACTGAACCTTCCTTTGCTCCGTTTGAATTCCAAAAAGAAGGCAGCAAAGAATTCACCGGTTTTGACATGGATCTCATCCGTGCAATCGGCAAACAAGCTGGCTACAAAGTAGAAATCCAAAACATGGGCTTTGACGCTCTCATTCCAGCTCTGACCAGCAACAACATCGACGTTGCAATTGCAGGCATGAGCATTACCGAAGAACGTAAAAAAGTTGTTACCTTCTGCGACCCGTACTACACTTCCGGTTTGATTGTTATGGTTAACAAAGACAATAACGAAATCAAATCTGTTGAAGACTTGAAAGGCAAACGCATTGCTTGCCAAATCGGTACCACTGGTGAGAAAAAATCCAGAAGTATCGAAGGTGCTAAAGTTGTTGCTTTCAACACTCAAAGTGAAGCATCCATGGAATTGAAAAATGGCGGTGCTGACGCTGTAATTAACGACGCTCCGGTAGTTGGCTACTACTTGGCTCAAGGTGGCGCTAAAGTTGCTAAAACTGTTGGCGAAGTTATGGAAGCTGAACAATACGGTATTGCTGTAAATAAAAACAACACTCAATTGGCTCAAGACATTAACAAAGCTTTGGCTGAACTGAAAAAGAACGGCGAATTTGACAAAATTTACAAAACCTGGTTTGGCGAAGTAAAAAAATAATTGTTGTTTCAAAGATTGAAGTTAAGTAAAGAAAAAGCTATTTGATGTCCCAATGTAGAAGGGAAGACAAGGATGAACTTAAATTTTGATTTGATTGCAAGTTCTTTCCCCCTGTTGTTGGCAGGCGCTGCCATCACTGTGGAAATTACTGCTTTAAGTGTAGGCTTCGGCCTTTTGATTGGCTGCATGGTTGGCATTGCTCGTTTGTGCAATGTTAAAGCTTTGCGCTATCTTGCAAATGTATATGTAGACTTTATTCGTGGTACTCCGCTTCTGGTACAAATCTTCTTGGTTTATTTTGCACTGCCCGGTATTATCGGTAGCCGCGTTGATCCTTTCTTCGCAGCTATCTCTGCTTGCTCCATTAACTCCGGCGCATACATCGCAGAAATTTTCCGTGCAGGTATCCAATCCATCGACCAAGGTCAAATGGAAGCTGGCCGCAGCTTGGGTATGACTTGGGCGCAAACCATGCGTTACATTATTATGCCCCAAGCATTTAAACGCATTATCCCGCCTCTGGGCAACGAGTTCATTGCAATGCTGAAAGACTCCTCCTTGGTTTCTGTTATCGGCTTCGAAGAACTTACCCGCCGCGGTCAATTGATTATCGCTCGTACTTATGCATCCTTTGAAATTTGGATGTGCGTTGCATTGATTTACCTTGTAATGGTATTCTTGGTTGCTAGATTTGTTGGTGTGCTGGAAAGGAAGTTTGAAACTAAATGACAAAAGAAATGATTCAAATTACAGACTTGCAAAAATACTACAGCAACCTGCATGTTTTAAAAGGCGTAAACTTAACCATTGCAGAACAAGAAGTGCTTGTTATCATTGGCCCTTCCGGCTGTGGCAAAAGTACTTTGCTCCGTTGTATGAACTTTTTGGAAGAACCTACCAGTGGTACTGTCACCATTGATGGTGTTGTTTTGAAAAATGATGAATCCATCAACGACGTGCGTAAAGAAGTAGGTATGGTGTTCCAACGCTTTAACCTTTTCCCACACATGACTGTTTTGGAAAACTTGATGCTCGCTCCCATGAAAGTGCGTGGCGTTGATAAAGCGGAAGCAGAAGCTACTGCTAAAGTATATTTAGAAAAAGTTGGCATGGCTGATAAAGCCAACAACTATCCGGAACAACTTTCCGGTGGTCAACAACAACGTGTTGCTATTGCTCGTGCTTTGTGCATGAAACCGAAGGTTATGCTCTTTGACGAACCTACCTCTGCACTTGACCCGGAAATGATTAATGAAGTTCTTGATGTAATGAAAGCTTTGGCAAATGAAGGTATGACCATGGTTGTTGTTACCCACGAAATGGGCTTTGCTCGTGAAGTAGGTGACCGTGTTATCTTCTTGTCCGAAGGTAACATTCTTGAAGAAGGTACTCCGGAAGAAATCTTCTCCAACGCTAAAGAAGAACGTACCAAAAGCTTCCTTTCTAAAATTCTCTAATGTTGTTAAAATGTTACACTTCGCTGCTTGAAGAATAAAAGTTTCATAGATTTTGAAATGTTTTGCAGGAATTCTACTAAATGTGTAGAATTGGTAAAGCAACAAAGGAAATAACATTCCTTAATACCTTGAAGACTCAAGGAGGTAAGATCTATGGCTATCCATGTAAAAGGCAGAAACGTTGATGTAACTCCGGCAATGAAAGATTATGTTGAAAAGAAGATTGCCAAAATCACCAAACAATTCAAAGCTGTTGGTGATATCAATGCAGTGTTGAAAATTGAACACGGCTATCATATCGCAGAAATTACTGTTCCGGCTAGCGGCATTTTGCTGAGAGCTCAGGAATCTACTAAAGATATGTATTCTTCCATCGATTTGGTTGTTGAAAAAATTGAACGTCAAATTCACAAATATAAAACTCGTCTTATGAAGAAAAAATATGCTAACTTTGCGGAAGCTCCTGCTCAGGCACCTGCTAATATTGAAGAAGACGGTGAATTTGAAATCATTAAGAATAAAAAATTTGCTCTTAATCCTATGAATGCAGAAGAAGCTATTTTGCAAATGAATCTTTTGAATCATGATTTCTTTATGTTCTTCAACATCGACCAAAACGGCGTGAACGTTGTTTATCGTCGCAAAGATGGCAAATATGGTTTGCTCTCTCCTGAATTAAAATAGCAATTGAATTATTTACTTAAACTTTCCAAAAAGCACGGAACTTTGTTCCGTGCTTTTTTGCTTTTCAAAAATATTTCTGTTATAATTTATAGTTAGGTGTAGTGTCTATTCTCGCATAATATAAATCAAGGAGTGATAGTTTTGCTCGATAGCATTTTAAAGAAAATTTTTGGTGACCCCAACGAGAAAGAGTTAAAACAAATTAAAGTTATTGTTGATAAAATTAATAGCTTAGAAAAATCTATGGAGTCTTTGAGCTCCGCAAACCTCGCTGCAAAAACCGGCGAGTTTAAAGTTCGTTTGCAAAAAGGTGAAACTTTAGATGATTTGCTGCCGGAAGCATTTGCAGTTGTTCGCGAGGCTTCTCGTCGTGTAACAGGTATGCGTCATTTTGACGTGCAAATGATTGGCGGTATCGTATTGCACCGCGGTAAAATTGCCGAAATGCGTACTGGTGAAGGCAAAACTTTGGTCGCAACCCTTCCTGTTTATTTGAACGCATTGACCGGTAAAGGTGTTCACGTTGTAACCGTAAATGATTACTTGGCAAAACGTGACAGCGAAGATATGGGTAGAATCTATAAAGCTTTGGGCTTATCCGTTGGCTTGATTGTTCACGATATGAATCCCCATGAACGTCGCGCTGCTTATATGGCAGATGTTACCTATGGTACCAATAATGAATTTGGTTTTGACTACTTGCGTGACAATATGGTAGTAAATGTTGACCAAATGGTTCAACGTGAATTGAACTATTGTATCGTCGACGAAGTTGACAGTATTTTGATTGACGAAGCGCGTACTCCGCTTATCATCTCCGGTCCTGGTGAAAAATCTACCGACTTGTACAGAATCCTTGCGCAAGTTGTAAGTACCATGAGCGAAGGCGAAGATTATACCGTAGACGAAAAAACTAAACAAGTTGCTCCTACTGAAGTAGGTATTGCTAAAGCGGAACAAATGCTTGGCATCAAAAACTTGTATGATACTGAACATGGTATTGACTTCTCCCACCAAATTATGTGCGCATTGAAAGCAAAAGCTTTGATGCACCGTGACCGTGACTATGTAGTTAAAGATGGTCAAGTTATCATCGTTGACGAATTTACCGGTCGTTTGATGTTTGGTCGTCGTTTTTCCGAAGGCTTGCACCAAGCAATCGAAGCTAAGGAAGGCGTAAAAGTAGAACGTGAAAGTCAAACTTTGGCAACCATCACTTTCCAAAACTACTTCCGTATGTACAATAAATTGGCTGGTATGACCGGTACTGCTAAAACCGAAGAACAAGAATTCCAAAAAATCTACGGTTTGAGCGTTGTAGTTGTTCCTACCAATAAACCCATGATTCGTACCGATGCTCCGGACGTAATCTACAAAACTAAACTTGCTAAATACAAAGCTGCGGTTAATGAAATCGAAGCTTGTCATAAATCCGGTAGACCTGTTCTCGTAGGTACTACTTCCATCGCTCAATCCGAAGAACTTTCCGCAATGCTTAAACGTCGCGGTATTGCTCACAATGTATTGAACGCTAAGTACCACGAAAAAGAAGCAGAAATTATTTCTCATGCAGGTCAATACGGTGCAGTTACCATTGCTACCAATATGGCAGGTCGTGGTACTGACATTGTGCTTGGCGAAGGCGTACCTGAACTTGGTGGTTTGCACATTATTGGTACTGAACGTCACGAAAGCCGCCGTATCGATAACCAATTGCGTGGTCGTTGTGCTCGTCAAGGTGACCCCGGTTCTTCTAAATTCTTCCTGTCTTTGGAAGACGATTTGATGCGTCTCTTTGGTAGTGATAATATTGCAGGCATTATGGATAAACTTGGCATGGAAGATGATGAACCCATCGAACATAGCCTCGTAACCAAATCCATTGAAAATGCACAAAAGAAAGTTGAAGGTCGTAACTTTAACATTCGTAAATACGTTTTGGAATATGACGACGTTATGAACCAACAACGTGAAGTTATTTACGCTCAACGTAAAAAAATCTTGGCAAAAGCAGACTTGCGCGAAGACATCATGGAAATGGTAGAAAAGGTTGTAGACCGTACCATGGCTATGTATGCTCCTGCTGAAGTTTATTCTGAAGATTGGGATTTGCAAGCGCTTATCCGTTATGCAGAAGAATTCTTCGCTCCCCACGGTTTGCTCAACGCTGACGAACTTGGCAACTTGAGCCGTGAAGAACTGGACGAATATCTGCATAAAGTTGCTGATGAACATTACAAAGCTCGTGAAGCTGCTATCGGTTCCGATTTGATGCGTGAACTGGAAAACTTGGTAATGCTTAAAGTTGTAGATAACCATTGGATGGAACACCTTGACTCCATGGACTTGCTCCGTGAAGGCGTTGGTCTCCGTGCTTACGGTCAAAAAGACCCCTTGGTTGAATACAAATTCGAAGCTTATGATATGTTCGAAGCTATGATTGGCTCCATCCAAGACGATGTTGTTCGCTACATCTACCATGTAAATGTTGTAACTGAACAACAAGCTGCTGAAGCTAATGCTGTTGAAGACGCTGAAATCGTAGAAGAAGAAAAATAATTGGCAGTGTAAACTGCTCTAAATAACCGAATTTGTTATGAAAGGGTTGAATAAGTTTGCTGATTGAAGAATATAGACCAGAGATCAACAATTTGCAGGCAAAAGTAGAAGAAATGAGAGGTTCTCTCGATATTGTAAATAAAGAGGACCGCATTTCTGAACTGGAACATAGAATGGGCGATCCCAGTTTTTGGGATGATCCGGAAAAAGCACAAAAAATTGCTCAAGACGTAAACGCTTTGAAAGAAGAAGTTGAAGGTTTCCACAAATTGGCAAGTGATGTTGATGACTTGGAAGCTTTGTGGGAAATGGCTACCGAAGAGGATGACGAAAGTCTGATGCCTGAAATGGATGAGCTGCTTGTAAAATGCAAAGCAGATTTGGAACATTTGGAACTTGGTATGCTCTTAAGTGGCGAATACGATGCAAGCAACGCTATTTTGACTTTACATGCAGGTGCAGGCGGTACCGAAGCTCAAGACTGGACTTCCATGCTCTATCGCATGTTTACCCGCTTTGCAGAACAAAATGGTTTTGCAGTGGAAGTATTGGACTTCCTGCCTGGTGACGAAGCTGGCGTAAAAAGTGCTACCGTGCAAATCAACGGTCACAATGCTTATGGCTTCCTGCGTTCTGAAAAAGGCGTACACCGTCTGGTTCGTATTTCTCCTTTCGATTCCAATGCTCGCCGTCACACTTCCTTTGCGGCAGTTGACGTTATGCCTGAAATCGATGATTCCGTTGAAGTTAACATTAATATGGACGAAGTTCGCGTTGATACCTACCGTGCTTCCGGCGCAGGCGGACAACACGTAAATAAAACTTCCTCCGCAGTACGTATGACTCACGAACCGACCGGTATCGTAGTACAATGTCAAACCCAACGTTCCCAAATTCAAAACCGTGAACGTTGCTTACAATTGTTGCGTGCTAAATTGTATGAATACGAAAAAGCTAAACAAGATGCTATGATTAATGACCTTGCAGGTGATTATCAAGCAATCGAATGGGGTAGCCAAATTCGTTCTTACGTATTCCAACCTTACACTTTGGTTAAAGACCATCGTACTGGTTGTGAGTCCGGTAATATCCAAGCTGTTATGGATGGCGATTTGATGAAATTCATCGAAACCTATCTGCGCAGCCAACAAAAGAAAGTGTAATTTAGTTTTACGAAAAAGGTGAAAATTGATGAAGAGCCGTTATAATCCGGTGCTTATAGCTGTTATATTAGTAGGTTTAGTTTGTGCTTTGTGGGTTAACTGGAACCGCCATACAATTGAACAAAGAAACAATACTGTGGAAATGGCCATGGAATACGAAAACCTGCGTAAGCTGGCAGCACTGGAAGGCCTTCCTGAAGAAATTGTCGTAAAGCAATTTCAAGATGCTGGCATTAATTCCTTGATGGTGTTCGACACCACCTTGGAGCGTTTATCTAAAATGGGCGCAATCAAAACTGCTACTGGTAGTGAATTGCGCCAAGCAAAAATTTTAGGAAATGATGCCGGCATTTTTGCGTCTGTAAAAGATGTAGAAGAAAATGCTGTTTACATTGCTGCAGGCAATGATGTTTCTGCTTTTGAAGAAGTATGGGAAGATTTGCGTACTCGTTTTGGCTCAAATCGTGCAAAAATGATTAGCAACAACCCGCCTATTATCGAAGCCTTGGGTAGTACTCATCTTGTAGCAGAAGATGATTTCAAAACTCCACGTGGCATTTTGCAACTTCCTTTGGGATTATCCAGTAGTGAATTGCGCAAGGTTAAGGACTACGGCTTCAATGTAATTGTTCGCCCGCAAAATTTCGAAAACGTTACTGAAGAAAAGATTGATAGCATTTTCAAACGCATCACTAAATCCGGTGTGGAAGTTAATGCTTATATGCCTGCTGGTCGTGAGGTTGTTGGTTATCCTGACAAAATTGACTATATGGCAAAAAAATTGGATGGTCGCAAGCTGATTATGCTTGAACATTATACTCAGCTGCAATTTGCGAAGATTGATGGTTTGGTACCATTGGCAGAAGCTATCAATTATAAAGCTGCTCGTTCTTACGTAATCGATAGCTTGGAGCAAAAGAAAATTACCGTGGGTGAAGGCTTGCGTCGTTGGGCATTGACTGACGAAGAACGCAACGTCCGCGTTAATTACATCCGTCCTTATATGATGTCTCAAAATGGGCAAGATATTTTTGCAATGAACTTGCAGTATGTAAAAGACATTGTTAAAAATGTTAAGGCTCGTGGTTTTGAAATTGGTGAAGCTGGTTTGTTCGAAGCAGAACAATCTACTGTTGCGAACGGTTACACCGGTCCTTACTTCCCCAATAAAATTGCCTTTGTAATTATTGGTTTAGCTATTATTGCAGGTGCAGTAGTTTACTTGGCACAATTGGTAGAGCTTTCCAATTCTAAGCAACTGCTTATTTGGGCAGTAGTATCAGCGTTTGCGGCAGTAGTAATGCTTACTGGTCGTGGTCTTGTAATGCGCCAAGCACTTGCTTTTGGTGCAGCAGTATTCTTCCCTGTGTTATCCATAAATGTTATTTTGGACATTTGGGATCAATGCAAGGAAAGTTCTGCAAGCGCATTGAAAGTAATTTTCAGTGCTACTTGGCAACTTGCTTTGGCAGTAGTAATGTCCTTAGTTGGTGGTATGTACTTAGCTGCCATCTTGGCAGATAGTCGCTTCCTTCTGGAAATCGACATTTACCGTGGCGTGAAGCTTACCTTTATTATGCCTTTGGTATTGATGACCGTGCTCTACGTAAAACGTTATGATATGTTGGGCGTAGCAGGTTGTGGTTTAAAAGCTGCCATTGGTAAAATTAATGAACTGCTCAGCAAGCCCATAACCTTTAAACACGTAGCTTTATTTGGTGTGTTGGGTATCATCCTCTTGTATTTTGTGGCTCGCAGTGGTCATAGTGCAGGTGTTCCTGTTGCAGCAATCGAAGTTAAGATGCGCCTCTTCTTGGAACAATTGATGTATGCTCGCCCTCGTCAAAAAGAATTTATGATTGGGCATCCTGCCTTTTTCTTAGCAGTTTACGCTGCTTATCATCAAGCACCGCGTCTTATCCAATATGCACTTACTTGTGGTGCAGTTATCGGACAAGCTTCTTTGGTGCAAACCTTCTGCCATATGCGCACTCCCGTGTTTATGAGTACTGTTCGTGCTCTCGACGGTTATGCCATGGGCGCAGTAATTGGTATTGTTTTGGTAGCAGTACTTGCTCTGGCAATGCCTTTGCTGTTAAAACTTCAAAGGAGATATTTGAGCAATGAGTAAGATTGTGATTTCCGGTTACTATGGCTTCGCCAACGCCGGAGATGAAGCAATGCTTACCGCTATCGTAAAATCATTGCGTCAAGCAGAAGAATCTGTAGATTTGACTGTTATCTCCGGTGCTCCTCAGAACACTGCTTCCAAACATAAGGTAAGTTCTGTTCATCGTTTTAGTCCTTTAGAAATTTATTCTGCAATTAATAACTGCGATTTGCTTTTAAGTGGCGGCGGTAGTCTTTTGCAGGATGTTACCAGCAAAAAAAGCCTGCTCTATTATTTAGCGATAATCTGGCTGGGCAAATTGCTGAATAAAAAAGTTATGTTGTTTGCTCATGGTATTGGTCCTATTCGTTCCGGTATCCTGCGCAAATTGACAAAATATGTGTGCAGTAAAGCAGATTTAATTACCGTACGCGACACTGATTCTTTGGTAGAATTGGAGCGTATTGGTGTTGCTTCTAATAAAGTTCGTTTGACTGCTGATGCTGTTTTAACCCTTGCTCAAGCTGATAAGGAGCAAGGGCTTCAGTCGTTACAGAAGTTTAATGTAAGCCAAGATAAAAAGTTGGTTGCTATCTCCGTTCGCAGTTGGGGAAGTAGTGATAAATATTTGCAGGAAATGGCGAAAGCAGCAGATGCTTTGGTTGAACAAAACAATGTGCAAATCGTACTTCTGCCTTTGCAATATCCTGCCGATGTTACTGCTTGCCGTAAGTTACAGCAATTTATGAAACAAGATGCGGTGATTTTGGATGTTGCTTTTGATACGGAACAATTCTTGGCTCTTATGGGAAACTTTTCCCTTTTGATTGGTATGCGCTTGCATGCTTTGATTTTTGCTGCGGTAATGGAAATTCCTTTTATCGCTTTGTCTTATGATCCGAAAATTGATGGTTTCGTAAAAGAAGTTGACGGCACAAATATTGGTGCCATTGAAAATTTTGTTGCTGAAGACTTAGTTGCTGCAGCGCAAAAGGTTTTGAATTTAGAGAATACTAGTAATGAACGCTTGGTTCAGTTGCGTGAAAAGGCTTTAGAAAATTCGCAGCTGGCTTTTGATTTACTTAAAGGATAGAAAAGATTAACGAAGGGAGTCAAGGACTGTGCTTGTAATGTCTGATGTTAGTAAAGCTTACCCTAACGGGGCACTTGCTTTGCAAAATGTTAATGTTCAAATTGCACCCGGTGAATTTGTCTTTGTAGTTGGCCCCAGTGGCGCAGGCAAATCCACTTTCATTAAAATGTTGTTCCGTGAAGAATTACCTACTACCGGTAATATTTTTGTTAATGGTATAGACCTTCTTAATTTGCAGGATAAAGAAATTCCCTACTTGCGTCGTCAATTGGGTATTATCTTCCAAGATTATAGATTGCTTCCCGATAGAACTGTTTATGAAAACGTAGCATTTGCTATGCAAGTAATTGAAGCTCCCTATCGTAAAATTAAACGTAGAGTTATGAACGTGCTGGAATTGGTTGGCTTGCGTAATCGTGCTAACTCTTATCCCGGTGAACTTAGTGGCGGCGAACAACAACGCGTGGCAATTGCCCGGGCAATTGTTAACGACCCCTTACTTGTAATCGCAGACGAACCTACCGGTAACCTTGACCCGGAAACCAGTTGGGACATTATGGAAATCTTTAAAGAAATCAATGAAACCGGTACAACTATTGTTATGGCAACCCATGATAAAGAAATTGTAGACGGTATGAGTAAACGCGTTATTGCCATCGAAAAAGGCTTTATCGTACGTGACGAAAAGAATGGGGTGTACGGCTATGAACTTTAGTACTAAAGAATATTTCGTACGCGAAACTTACAAATCCATTCGTCGTAACGGTTTTATGAGCATTGCTTCCATTGCTACTGTGGCAGTGTCCTTGATGGTTTTTGGCATCTTCCTGTTAATTTTCTTAAACAGTAATAATTTGGCACAACATTTGGAAAAACAAGTGCAAGTTTCTGTTTATATGCAAGATGATGCAAATCAAGAAGAACTTGATGCTACCAAATTGAAATTGGAAAAAATGGATGGCGTAGTCAAAGTTACTGCTATCACTAAAAAGGAAGCTTTGGAACGTTTTAAAGAACGTCTTGGCGACCAACAAAAAATCTTAGAAACTTTGGGCGGAGATAATCCGTTCCCCAATTCCTTTGATGTACAAGTAAAAAATCCTGACGTTATCAAAGGCATTACCGATGAAATTTCTAAAATGCCTAAAGTGGAAACTGCACGCTTTGGTCAAGATGTTGTTGAGCATTTGTTCCAATTGATTCGCGTATTGCGTTTTAGTGGTATTATGATTGCCTTGTTCTTAGGCGCAGGTACCTTGTTCATCATCGTCAACACCATTCGTTTGACGGTATTTGCTCGTCGTAAAGAAGTAGAAATCATGAAATATGTTGGTGCAACCGACTGGTTTATCCGTTGGCCTTTCATGTTGGAAGGTATGGCTTTGGGATTCTTCGGTGCAGTTATTGCTAATATTTTCCTTAATATTTCTTATGCTTCTATGATGGCTACCATTCATAAAACTTTGGCATTCCTGCCTTTGTTACCTACTCAACCTTTGATGACTTATATGACTATCTTTTTGCTTCTTGCCGGTGTTGGCATCGGTGCCTTGGGCAGTTACATTTCCTTGCATAAATTTTTGCGTGTGTGACGGAGGCGAGCAGGAAGATTATGATGATAAGACGCTTATTTATGGGCGTAATCGCCTGCTGGCTTGCAGTAACTCCTTTGCTAAGCAGTGTTGCCTTGGCTAATCAAGTTGATGACAAAAGGGCAGAGCTTAGTGAAGTGCAGACTCAAATGCAGGAAATGGAAGCGCGCAGAGCAAAAGCTAGGCGCGAAGCTGAGAGAGCCAGCGATAATTTAAATGCTACAGTGTATCGCTTACATCAAGTGCAACGTGACGTTAATCACTTGGAAGGCAGAAGAGAATGGTTGGAATATCTTATCCAAGAGAACACCACCAAACTTGCTGAAGCCAAGAAGCAACAAACGGAGCATATGAAAGTGTTCCGTAAACGTTTGCGTGATATTTACATCTCCGGTCAAGTAAACTACTTGGATGTATTGCTTGGTGCCAGCGACTTTAGAGATTTTTCTTCTCGTATGTATTTGTTGAAGAAAGTTCTGAATCAAGACGCGGCACTTTTGGATGGATTAGCAGAATCTACTAAGAAAATGAACGAACGTCAAAAAATGCTTGATGAATGTATCAGTGACGTTCACGTTAACGAAAAAGAACTTGCGGTGAGAAAGCAAGACCTTAACGAAGTACGTGAAGAACGTGCGCAAATTCTTTATAAGAAAAACGAAGAGAAACAACAAGCTGAATATGAATATGAACGTTTGTTGGAACTCTCCGAAAATATTGCTAATATGATTCGTCAAATGGAATCCAATGGTATGATTGGCAGTGCTCCTCCTGCGCAGGAACAAACTCCGCAAGCGAGCAAGCACCGTTTCATTTGGCCTTGTTATGGCGAGATTACTTCTTACTATGGTTGGCGTACTCACCCCATTTTTGGTACAACTAAATATCATAGTGGTATGGATATTGCTGTTGATTATGGCACTCCTATTAAAGCGGCGGCTGACGGTACCATTGTGTATAGTGGTTGGCTTGGTGGTTATGGTAATACCATTATGATTGACCATGGTAGAGGTTTGGTGAGTTTGTACGCTCATAATAATGAGCTTGCAGTTTACGAAGGACAATATGTAAAACAAGGTACTGTCGTAGCTTATGCAGGTAGTACAGGCTGGTCCACTGGTCCTCACTGTCACTTTGAAGCACGTTTGCACGGTGAGCTGACAGAGCCTTTGGATTACTTACCGCCTATGTAATTTATTTTGATTTTAACGGGGGCAGTGAAATTGTTTAGTAAAAAGAATTTACAAATCATAGCTTACTGCCTTGCGTCCGTATTTGCTACCTTATGTTTTGTAGGTTGGCAAATGGAGCAAATAACAGGTAACGCAGCAGATACTTTAAAGTTCCTGCGTGCTATGTATGTAATAAAGCATAATTTTGATGGCAAGGTTGACAATGCTAAGCTTTTCGACGGAGCCATCGATGGTATGGTGAAATCTTTAGATGATCCTTACACAGTTTATTTAGATAAGAAAGCTTTTGCTGATTTAAGTGAAGCAACCATTGGTAGCTTTGGTGGCATTGGTATTGTTTTTGGTAAACGTGATGATGATTACGTGGTAATCTCTGCGTTGCCCGATAACCCCGGTGCTTTAGCTGGCATTAAAGGCGGCGATAAAATTATCGAAGTTGATGGCAAGCCTACTAAGGATATGAACATGGAAGAAGTAGCTACGAAGATTCGTGGCGAAATTGATAGCGAAGTTACCTTGAAGCTTCTTGATAAAGAAGGCAAGGAAAAAACTGTACGCGTTATCCGTAAGGAAATTAAAACTCAATCTGTTGGGGCGGAGATGTTGCCCGATTCCAAGATTGGCTATATTCGCGTAGGAATGTTCAACGAAAAAACCGGTGTTGATTTTGATAAAGCCTACGAAAAATTGGAAAAGGAAGGTATGCAAGCTACCATCCTTGACCTGCGTGGGAATCCCGGTGGTGTTCTTGATGACGGTGTTGCCGTTGCTAAGAAGTTCGTTCCGAAAGGACCTATCGTTTCCATTATTTATAACGATGGCAGTCAATTTGTAGAGAACTCTGATTTGCCTAAGATTAAGTATCCTTTGGCAGTGCTTGTTGATGGTGGCAGTGCATCTGCTTCTGAAATCGTTGCAGGCGCAATCAAAGACACTAAGTCCGGCAAACTTTTTGGCACTAAAACCTTTGGTAAAGGTAGCGTGCAAGGCGTTTATCGTTTGGACGCTGCTACTGCAATCAAAGTTACTACTGCCAAATACTACACTCCTTCCGGCGTATCCATCCACAATGTGGGTATTGAACCTGATGTTGTAGTGGAACTTCCTGAAAATGCAACTGAAGACGTGCAACTGAAAGCTGCTGAAAAATATTTGCAGGAAGAATTAAGCAAACGAGGTGAATAAAATGATATTTGTTTGTTACCCCAAATGCACTACTTGCCAAAAGGCAGAAAAATATTTACAAGCAAAAGGCGTAGAATTTACTGTACGCCATATTAAAGAAGACAAGCCTACTTTGGAAGAGCTTACTGCTTGGTATAAATTGAGCGGTTTGCCCTTAAAACGTTTCTTTAACACCAGCGGTTTACTTTATAAAGAGTTGAAGCTTAAAGATAAGTTGCCTACTATGAGTGAAGAAGAACAACTCCAACTTTTGGCAACTGATGGTATGCTCGTTAAGCGTCCGTTGATTGTAACTGATGAGTTTGTTTTGGCAGGCTTCAAAGAAAAAGAATGGCAAGCTAAAGGCTTATAAGCAAAAAATTAGCATCTATCTTCGAGAGAAGATAGATGCTTTTTTAGTGCTATTTTTTAGGTTTTGCGATTAACCATTGTTTATTTTGGTCAGCTTTTTTGAAAAGTTGGTGGTCAAACCACATATAGAAGAAGCGTTCTGCACTGAGGATGTTGTAACCATCTTGAAGATGGTCGGAGGTATCAAAGGGATCTGCCATAAAGAGAACATCGTCGCCTGTATGTTTAGTTCCCATGGAATCATAACCCATGATTACACGCCAATGTCCGCCCCAATCAACATTTTCTACGATGATGGGAGTGTTGTCTTTTAAATTGGTAGTAACAAATTTAAGGAAGTCTTCGTAAGTTTCAGGAGCGATGTTTTTAACGGAAGATCTTGTTTCCCAACCAATGTGGTCAAAATATTTAACCATTTCTTTGGTGGTTGTACCATTAAATTTGTTGGTGCCCATAATCTTGGCGATTTCCATTTCTTTATGCAAAGGTTGACCATTAAAATGTTGTACAACCATATTTGCTGCAACAGGACCACAGGTGTAACCAGTGTTTTGTTGTTGAGTTTTAAAGTTGCTAAGAATGATTAAATTTTCATTGGATTTCATATTATAGATATCCAGTTGCGGGAAGTAGGGGGAGTTTTTAATATCTACTTTGCCAATAAATTGTTTAGCTCCGCCCGGTTCTTCTTCGGAAGCGAAAAGAGAGTTGCTATTGAGGGTTGCCCACAAGCCGCCCATTAAAGCAATGCAACCTAAAGTTAAAAGAATAGATTTTATTTTACTCATCGTTATTTCCTTTCAGTGTTTTTTGTAAATGTTTTTGCATGGCTGTAAGTAGTGCTTCCTTTTCATTAGGAAGGTTGCCACTTTGCACTCGTTCTAATAAATAGGAAAGAGCATTTTTTATTTGCTCTCTTGGGATAATTTCCAGTAAGTCCCTACCGCTGATGGCAAGGTCGCTATTTGCAACGGGCATCTTTTCACGGGCAAGTTCTATTACTTGCTCACCTAAGGATCTGCCATTTTCCATAAGAGCAGGATTTTTGCGAGCGTGGGTTGCTTCCATATCAGCAAGGAAAACTTCTACCAATTGTTTATAAGCATAGGTAAGTTCAGCTTGATTACGGAAGGTTCCGCTGATTGCTTCGCTACGTACCCAACGGAGCAAGGTTTTTTCTCCGGAAATTAGCATTGGTGCAAAACGCATATGTTCTGCTACCAGCCAGGTTACTAATTTACTGAACTTATCCGGATAGCGGAGACGCTTCATAATTTGCACTGTAAGCTCTGCACTTTTAGCTTCGTGGCCGTGGTCAGAAGGTTGTCCTTCTTTGTTCAGCTTGCGTACATCAGGCAAACCTTTACCAACATCGTGTAAGAGTAATGACCAGCGAATCTCCAAGTCTTGGGGACTGTTATCAATAGCGGTAAGAGTATGCTCCCAAGTATCGTAAGGATGGAAGCGTGGGTTTTGGTGCAAGCCTGCAAGGTGTTCTAGTTCGGGCAAGATGGGGAGCTCAGTGTAAGCACCGTTTTCTTTTACACGACAGCTTGCGCTTGCTAAACCTGTAGCTAAAAATAACATCAAGCCTTTGCCTGCAAATTTACCCATAAGCATTTTATCAAGCTCTTTCTTCACTCGTTCAAGTGAAAGTCCAGCGCAACGTTCTGTGGGAAATTTAAAGTTCTGTTCCAAACGGTAAGGAGTGTCTTCCATTCCGAAGGCAGGGAGTAAATCTTCTTCCTGTTCGTAATTGAAGCCAAGCTGTGCTACAAAACGACAAGCTCTAAACATGCGCAAAGCATCTTCTTGGTAGCGAAGCTTCGATTTGCCAACGGTACGGAGTACTTTGTTTTGCAAATCTTCTTGTCCGCCAAAGTAATCGTAGAGCTGACCGTTAATGTTCAATGCCATAGCGTTGACTGTAAAATCGCGACGACTTAAATCTTCACGCAAGGTTTCGCAATACCACACTTGTTCCGGCTTGTGAGCGTCTGCACCGTAGGACTCACCTCGGAAGGTAG
>JBGVIJ010000002.1:0-5724 GCA_045123075.1 Phascolarctobacterium sp.
TGATTTTGGTTGACAAGATGAAGTGATGAAACTAAAATGTAGGTGATTTTTAGTTACTACCATTTTTAGGAGATGATTATCTTGAAATCTTTGCTTTATATTGATGCCTGCGTGCGTGATGAAGAATCTAGAACTAAACGTGTTGCAGAGCCGATTATGGAAGAACTGGCTAAAAAGTATGACGTTACTAAGTTTGTTCTTAACGAATTGCCTTTGGATGTGGTGAAGAAGCCTATGCTTGCTAAACGTTTGGCTGGCGATATTCCCCAAGAGGTTATGAGTTGGGCAGAAGCTGTACGTGATGCTGATAGAATTGTTATCGCTGCTCCCTTTTGGGATATGGGGATCCCTGCAGTATTGAAGACATTCTTTGAGCTGTGTTCTATTTTTGATGTAACCTTTAAATCTGACGATAAAAGCTGTTATGGTAATTGCAAGGCAGAAAAAATGTTGTTCATTACTTCCAGAGGTATGAATATTTCTACCGGCGATGAGATTGAACAAGCTACTCCTTATTTGAAGGCTTTGTCTTGGTTGTGGGGGCTTGGTCCGTTGCAAGTAGTTGCCATGCAAAATATGGATTACGTTTCCGCAGAAGAAATTGAAAATAAAATTGCAACCGCTATTAAAGAAGGTTTAGCGATTGCAGAAGAGTTCTAAAAAAATAAGGCTCGGCACTTTTGAAGTGCTGAGCCTTTAATGCTTATTATACGATTTGTTCGCCGTTATAGGTTTCGCCGCCGCCATCGGGGAGCAAGCCATAACGTCTGGTCCACAAGTCTTTGTATTTAACTGCTTGTGCGTGGATGTTGTCCAGGTTGCTTTCGTCCAAAGTTTTGATAACTTTTGCCGGAATGCCAGCTACCAAGGAGAACGGAGGAATGATGGTGCCTTTGGTTACTACTGCACCTGCAGCAACAATGGAACCGCGACCTACAACTGCGCCGTCCAAAACGGTTGCGTGCATACCGATAAGGCAGTGGTCTTCTACAGTGCAAGCATGCAAGAGTGCGCTGTGACCAACAGTTACGAAGTCACCAACTACGCAAGCGTATTTATCTGCTACGTGAAGTACTGCGTTGTCTTGGATATTGGTGTAACGACCAATTTCGATACGGTTAACGTCACCACGAACTGTTACGTTAGGCCAAACACTGCTGTACTCTTTCATTTCTACCATACCGATAACGGTGGAGGTGGTAAATGCGTAAGCTTTTTCGTCAATTTTAGGTTGTTTACCTTCAAATTTAAAAATCATATAAGTCACCACTTTCTACGTTGTTTTTTATGCTTTTATTGATTTAATTATTGCCTGTTAACAAGGTAATGTCAACCGTTTCACAATCTTTTTCCTTTTATATTGGTAGATATTACGTAGATGCTTGCCAAGATTTTGCCATAAAGGTATGATAGTATTAAGATGTATAATTAGGAGAACTATTTATTAATATATATGAAGCAAAAAGGTTTTATCTATTTAGGTTTACGCTTGGCGATGTACGTTGCGGTGCTTGGTGCAATCTTTTATTTTGTGTACCAATCTCCCTATAATCCTCATCCCCAAAGTGCGGAAGATATTCGCCGTTGGGTAGCAGGCTTTGGTACTTTGGCTCCGCTGATGTACGTTGGCGTTTATACTATTCGTCCGTTACTACTGTTTCCTACATTAATATTGAATCTTAGCGCAGGCGTACTCTTTGGCCCGTACTGGGGCGTGCTGTTCTTACTTATGGGTGGTATGGGCTGTGCAAGTTTCTGCTATTTGTGGGGACGCTTTGGTGGAGGACGTTGGCTTTTAGAAAATTTTGGCGGTGCTTGGGGTGAGCGTTTGCGTTGCTATTTGGTAGATAGCAAAAGCTTTACCAAATTATTATGGTTACGCACTGTTCCGATTTTTCCTTATGACCCTGTAAGCATTATTGCAGGTAGCGTAGGCTTTGATATTAAAAAATATATTGGTGCAACTTTTTTAGGAATGCTTCCGGGAGCCATTGCTTATAATTTTTTGGCAGACTCCTTTGGTACAAATAAATTCTACGTTGCTATTTTAGTTTTGCTGGTGGCTTTTGGTGTGCCTCTTTTGTGGTGGCGACGTAGTGGTGAATGTAAGAAAATTCGAGAAAGGCAGTGAGTGATATGCAAAAAAATGTAGAAATAGAATTGAAGCTTTTGCTTGGTAAACGTGAACTGAAAAAATTGTTGGCTTCTGATTTACTTAAAGGCGTGTTACGTGCAGGTAGCGAAAAGAAGCGTAACCTTGTGAGCAGCTATTACGATACTGCTGATTTGGCTTTTAAGAAAAATGGTGTTGCTTACCGTGTGCGTGATAAAGGTGACGGAACTTTTGAAGCAACTATTAAAACTGACCGCAAGAGCAGTGGCGGTTTAAGTGAACGTGTAGAAATTAACATTCCTTTGACTGAAGATAAAGCTGTAATTGAAGGTTTTGGTGAAATGGGTTTAGGTTTTGAACTGACAGAGCTTGCTCCCAACGGAGTGGAAAAACTTTTCACCGTAGATGTTGTGCGCACTACTTATCTTTTAGATTTGGATGGTGCGGTAGCAGAACTGGCAATTGATAATGGTAAGCTTATTGCTGGCAAACGCAAAGATGACATTGACGAAATTGAAATAGAATTAGTTGAAGGCGAAGTAGGCGCTTTGATGGACTTTGCTGCTAAGATAGCAGAGCTTGTGCCTGTATTTACCGAAAAGCGTAGTAAATTTGCCAGAGGCTTGGCGCTTTTAGGAATGGAAAGCGATTTGGTAAGTGGCAAGGTGAAAGTGGATAACGAGGGCAATGCTCGTCTTGAAGTTTTAAAACTTGTTCATCAACGTGGCGATAGCCTTTTAATGTTGCAAAATGCTTTGAAGAAAACTGCAGAGGCAGGTGCTGTGAAGCAGTTGGTAAAAGATTTGCAATTTATCCGTAGCTATGTGGAATTTGGAAAAGTGTTTGCTCCTGCGGAAGCTGCAGATAAGGCACTTGCTTTGGCTGACGAAGTTCTTAACGCTGCGGTGAAGCTTCAAGATATTTGGAACTTAGTAGATTTGTGGGAAGAACTTGTTGAAAAAGCAGAAGTGCTTTCCAATAATGTACTGGCGAAAAATTTAGCAGCTTGCCAAGAAGCAGCACAAGAAGAATTGTGCAAGCTGATGGCTAAGGGAGAACTTTCCGTACTGGTTTACAATGTTGTAAGCTGGCTCTACCAAGCTGAATGGCAAAACGAGGAGTATTTGCAAATGGAAAGCACTGTTCGTTGTCGCTTGCAAGATTGGGAAGACGAACTGGAAACTTGCCAAGAAGTGGAAGCAAAATTAACACTGCTTACCAATTATCAATGCCTTGCTAAAAGTGTAAGTGGTAAGGCAATCTCTAAACTTGTTGAAGCTAAAAAGAAAGAGCGTCGCAAAATTGCAGAAGCTGCTGCTAAGGAACGTGCAATGAATTTTGTGCAAGCACTTTCTAAAAATAGCAATAGCAGGGTTTTAAATAGGGATACTGGTGTAGTAATAGGTTACCTTTTAAAATAACAACAACTTGTTTAGGAGAAGGCTCCCTTATGAGGGAGCTGGCATTGCGAAGCAATGACTGAGGGAGTTTTATGATTATTGGAATTGGTTGCGATATTATCGAAATAAATAGAGTAGAAAAGGCAGTTAAGAGCGAAAGCTTTAAGCAAAGAGTGTTCACTCCTGCGGAGATTGCTTACTGTGAAAGCAGGGGCAAGCAACAATTTGCCAGCTTTGCTGCACGTTTTGCTGCGAAGGAAGCTGTGCTGAAGGCTTTTGGTACAGGGCTTCGTGGTGGCGCTTTAACTGAGATTGAAGTGCTTAACGACGAGCTTGGCTGTCCCCAAATGACTTTGACTGCTTACCACAAGGAGCTTGCTGAAAGTAAAGGCGTGGAAAAAATTCACGTTACTTTAAGCCACAGCAAGGATAGTGCCATGGCATACGTGGTATTGGAGGGTTAAGATGAAACTTGTAACTGCAAAGGAAATGCAAAACTTAGATAGATTAGCAGTGGAAGAATACGCTATCCCCGGTATTGTGCTGATGGAGAACGCTTCTAAAGCTGTTGCTGATACTGCGGTGGAAATGCTCCAAAATAATGGTGGCAATAGTGTTGTGGTTGTATGTGGTAAAGGCAATAATGGCGGCGATGGTTTTGGTGTTGCTCGTTGGCTTGCCAATTATGGTTATGCTGTTACTGTTTGGTATCTTGGCGCTGATCTTGACGAAGTGCAAGGCGATGCTGCTCTTGAACTTGCCATGCTGCAAAATGCAGGTGTTGATGTGTTGCATCTTGTGGATGAAGAAGGCTTGTTCGTTGTGGAAGTGGACTGCCTCCATTCTGACTTGATTATTGATGCTATGCTTGGTACTGGTTTCACTGGTGAACTGCGTGGTAATTATAAAAAGCTGTGCCAAATTATTAATAATGGTGGTACAGAAGTTTTAGCAGTAGATATTCCTACTGGTGTAAACGCTGATAATGGTACTGCCGATGAAGATGCCATTGATGCAGATGTTACTGTTACCATGGCTCTTGTTAAAGCCGGAATGTTGCAATACCCTGCTAAAGAGCTTGTTGGTGAATTGCACGTTGCAGAAATTGGTATGCCTGCTAATTTATTGGCAGAATGTAATAGTAAAAAATATTTGCTTACTGCAGAGATTGTTAGCAATTTGCTACCTATTCGTGGGCGAGATGCTCACAAGGGTGATGCAGGACGCGTTGTTCTTGTAGCAGGAAGCCAAGGTTTTATTGGTGCTGCTGCCATGGCTACTCGTGTTAGTGTTAAGGCGGGAGCAGGGCTTGTTAGCTTGCTCACTGGTGAGAGCGTTGCAGATTTACTTGCAGTAAAATTAGATGAAGCAATGGTGCACGCTTTAAGTGAAGATGGTTATAATGAACTTTCTTCCGAAGCGGTAGAAGATATTGTAAGCAAGGCAAATGCTGCTGACGTGCTTGCCATTGGTCCAGGCTTGGGTACTGGCAAACGAACCATGAACGCAGTGCGTGAAGCTTTACTGCAAGTTGAAGTGCCTGTGGTTATTGATGCAGATGCTTTGACTGCGCTTAAAGACCACACTTATATTTTGAACGAGATGCCTGCGCCGAAAGTGCTCACTCCCCATCCCGGAGAGTTTGCTCGTTTAACAGGTATATCTATTGAAGAAATTAATGCGAACCGTCTCGAACTTGCTGCAAAATATGCAGTAAGATGGAACGCAATAGTTGTGCTTAAAGGTGCTGCTACCATCATTGGTTGCCCTGATGGAACTGTGTATGTAAACAAAACTGGTTGTGAAGCAATGGCTACCGGTGGCTGTGGTGATGTTTTGACTGGCATCATCGCAGGCTTGGCGGCGCAAGGCGTTAGCTTGCAGGAAGCAACCTTGTGCGGTGTGTTCTTGCACGGTTTAGCAGGAGAGTACGCGGCGGATGGTAAGGTAGGACTTGCAGCTGGCGAGATTGCCAACTTCTTGCCGGAAGCCCGTGCAGATGTGTTTGAAATGCTGGACACGGAAGAATTGGTTTACAATCACGCTGTAAAAGTGATAGAATAAATCGTTAATTATGCATATTATTTTTGTGAGGTGAAACTGTGCGTAGATTATTTCTGCTGGTACTTATGTTGTGCTGTCTGCTGGTCAGTACCGTGGTAAATGCTGCCCAAGTTACTGACGTAAAGTGGGGCGTGGATAAAGACAATA
>JBGVIJ010000003.1:0-5977 GCA_045123075.1 Phascolarctobacterium sp.
GCAATGAGTTTCCTTGATTTAGCTTATGTAGATTTGGGTATTGACCCCATCGCAGGCCTGAGAATTATTGACGCTCAAGATTTTGAAGCAGTAGCTGATGCTGGCAAATATCCTTTAATGATTACCCAAGTTTATAGCCAACTGGTTGCTTCTGATTTAAAGATTGCTTTAATGGAAAACCTGGATGACGATTATGAAATTTTCTTCCTGCGCAACTTAGGCTTGCCCGATGAAGAATGTCGACCTGTGAAACTGTTTGAGCTTGATCGTCAACCTCACATCGACCATTTGACCAGTGCTTATGTTCCTCCCCTGCCCGCTATGCCGGAAGGTTTGCTGGAATTTGGTGAGGATGAAGATGAAGTAGAAGTTTTTTCTGCAGAAGATGAATTGGTGGATACTAGCTCCTATAATGATGTGGATGTGCAACCTCTTGTTGATGTTATTCGTACGTTGCGCGAACCGGGTGGTTGTCCTTGGGATATTGAACAAACTCACAAATCTATTCGCAGCAATTTCATTGAAGAAGTTTATGAATACATTGAAGCAGTTGATAATGAAGACATCGCAGGTATGCGTGAAGAACTTGGCGATGTGCTTATGCAAGTAGTATTCCATGCACGCATGGCGGAAGAAGCAGGTAACTTTGATTTGCAAGAAGTTATAGACGAAGTTGTAGATAAACTTATCCGTAGACATCCTCACGTGTTTGGCGATACCGAAGTTAGCGGTAGTGCAGAGGTCCTCGTAAATTGGGACGCTATTAAAAAACAAGAAAAAACCGAGCGTAAGAGTGCTCTTGATGGTATTGCCCAAGGCTTGCCTGCGCTTTTGCGTGCTTATAAAATTCAAAGCAAAGCAGCTAAAGTAGGTTTTGATTGGCAAGATATTGAGCCTGTTTGGGCAAAAGTGCAAGAAGAACTTGGAGAATTCCAAGAAGCTTTAGCAAGTGGCGATAAGGTTGCCGCTGAAAAAGAACTTGGCGATGTGCTCTTTGCCATTGTAAATTATGCTCGTCATCACAAAATTGAACCTGAGGTTGCTTTGGAAGGAACTAACAATCGTTTCACCTCTCGCTTCCTGTTTGTGGAAGAACAAGTACACAATAGCAGTAAGAATTGGCAAGATTTTACTTTAGATGAGCTTGATAAATTTTGGGATGAAGCTAAAAAACAAGAAAAGTAATATAAAAGGAAGAAATGTGTAACTATTGTTTGGAGTACGGGAAAAAAAACTAATTTCTTATAGACGAACAAGATTTATTTTGGTAGAATAAGGCAGTAAAATCTAGGAAAAGATTTTTCTAGAGAAAGTTAGGTCTCGGAATTCGATGTTTATGTGAGTTTCTGAGCTTTAAGTTGTTGGGAAGAAACCGTAAATATTGAGCAATAAGAACACGAATTAACAAGGGGGATTTTAAAATGAACAAAACTGAATTGATCACTGCTGTTGCAGAAAAAGCTGGCTTGACCAAAAAAGATGTAGAAAAAGCTGTTAATGCATTGTTGGATACCGTAAAAGAAGAAGTTGCTGCTGGTAAAAAAGTACAACTGATTGGTTTTGGTACTTTCGAAGCTCGTAGCCGTAAAGCTCGTACCGGCAAAAACCCGCGTACTGGCGAAGCTCTGAGCATTGAAGCTGCTACCGTTCCTGCTTTCAAAGCTGGTAAAGCTTTCAAAGAAGTTGTAAAATAATTAGCTTTAAGTTATATTGCGACTGGTTCTTAGAACCAGTCGCTTCTTTGTTATATGGAACTTCTGAAGATTTTGTGTTACACTAAAAATGTGAAGAAACTTGCGAGAAAGGTGGTAGCAAATGCAAAAGCGTAAGAAACGTGGCAATAAATTGTTTACATACATATTGGGCATTGTGGTTTTAGCTTGCTTAGTTATCATCGCTCAGCAGGAATATAAAATCTACCAGTTAAAACAAGAAAAGGCTGCTGCTGAAGCTCGCATTGAAGCGTTGAACGAAAAGCATGCTAATCTTGAAGCAGAACGTAAGAAACTGGATGACCCTAAGTATTTGGAAAAACTGGCACGTGAAGACTATAATATGGTAGGAAAAAATGAAGTGCCTCTTTTCATCGTAGACGAGAAGAAGGCTGCTAAAGAACCTAAATGATGAACGCCGTTGGTGAAAATACCAAAGGCGTTTTGTTTTCTCCTGTTGACACTGGGAATTTCAAAAGAGTATAATAAGACGGTATAATGATTTTTTAAGGGGGATAATTTTCTCTATGTCACTTGAAGTAGGTGCAATTGTAGAAGGTGAAGTTTCCGGCATCACCAATTTTGGCGCTTTTGTTCAATTGCCGGAAGGAAAAGTGGGCTTGATTCACATTTCCGAAGTATCCAATGTTTATGTTAAAGATGTACGTGAATTCTTGAAAGAACACGACAAAGTTAAAGTAAAAGTGTTGTCCATTGATGAGCGTGGCAAAATTGGCTTGTCCATTAAACAGCTTACTCCGCCTCCTGCTCCTCAACTGAAGCCCCAACGTCCGCAAGTTGAAAATAGAGAACGTCGTGGCCCTCGTCCGCAAGTTGCTAAAGTGGCTCCGACTCTTTCCTTTGAAGATAAATTGTCCAAATTTTTGAAAGACAGCGATGATCGTATGCTGGATTTGAAACGTAATACTGAATCTAAACGTGGTGGCCGTGGCGCTAAACGCGAAAGATAATTTGTAATTAGGGCACTCGTCAAGAGTGCCTTTCATTTTCTTAGGAGTTTGTATGCAAGTACATCCCGTTGTTAAAAAAGTTTATAATGCATTAAAAGAGTACATTCCTCAAGGTGCTTGTCTGCTACTTGCCGTAAGTGGTGGTGCTGACTCCATGGCGTTGGCTGATGGTGTGCTACAACTTGTAGATGAAGGATACTGCTCTGCTCACGTTTTGCACGTTGAACATGGCTTGCGTGGTGAAGAAGCTTTGGCAGATGCAGAACTGGTTCGCAAGTTCTGCACTGAGAAAGGCCTTGCCTTTGCTTGCGTTCATGTTGACGTGAATGGTTACGCGCAAAGTAAGAAGCTTTCTACGGAAGAAGCTGCTCGTAAATTGCGTTACGCTGCTCTTGAAGAAAAAGCACAAGAGTTAGAGGCAGACTTCATCCTGACTGCTCACCACAGCGATGACCAAGCAGAAACAGTTTTGTTGAAACTGCTACGCGGTGCAGGAACAGAAGGCTTAAGCGGTATGAAGGTGCGTAGTGGTAAAATCCTGCGACCTCTTTTGCATTTGACAAGGGAGCATTTGGAAAACTACTGTGCCTTGCAAAATATAAGCTGTTGCTACGATAGTAGTAACGATGATTTGCATTACACTCGTAATAGAATTAGAAGAGAACTTTTACCCTACTTAGAAAATAACTTTAACCCTGCCATCAAAAAAGCTGTGGTGCAAAGCGCAGGAATTTTACAGGAAGACGATGACTGTTTAACTCAAATGGCACAGGAAAAATTCCAAGCTTTAGCTAAGCATACTGATGATGGGGTTGTCCTTAATGTTCGCAAATGGCAGGATGTACCTACTGCTTTACGCAAAAGAATTTTACGTCAAGCTTATTTTCTTGCCGGTGGCAAGGAGCTTGGCTATAGACACACAGAAGCGTTAGATGTGTTGTGCTTAAGGAAAACCAGTGGCAAATATTTACAGTTGCCACAAAAAATGCAAGCCTTCTACCAACGTGGAAGCTTGATCATTAAATATTGTCTTAAATAAAAATATTGTGTTCTTAGGCTGGCTATACTATAATATTTCTTTAGTATATACATAGTAGAAGGAGGATTCGGTCTTGACTAAATTTTTTAAGAACGTAGTCTTTTATCTGCTGATGATTATGGTCGTAATCGGTATGTTTGATTATTATTCCGCTGCTCCTGTGAAGCAAACGGATCTTAGTTATACTAAATTCTTGCAACAGGTTGATGAGGATAAAATTAAGCAAGTTACCATTGTAGATAACATCATCAGTGGCAAATTGAGTGATGGTAAAGAATTTACCACCGTAGTACCTAATAATGATGCAAATTTGATTTCCAAATTGCAGGCTAAAAATGTTGATATTAAAGCGGAACTTCCGCCTCAACCCCCTTGGTGGACTGGTATTCTTAGTAGCGTATTGCCTATGTTGTTGATTGTTGGCTTGTGGTTTATGATGATGAACAATCAAGGCGGCGGTGGTGGTCGTGTGATGAATTTCGGTAAAAGCCGTGCTCGTCGTTACGATGAAGATAAAATTAAAGTAACATTTAAAGATGTTGCTGGTGCTGCTGAAGCTAAACAAGAACTGCAAGAGGTTGTTGAATTCTTAAAAGAACCTCAAAAATATAATGAACTTGGTGCTAAAATTCCCAAAGGCGTATTGCTATATGGCCCTCCAGGTACTGGTAAAACCTTGTTGGCGAAAGCAGTTGCAGGTGAAGCAGGCGTTCCTTTCTTTAGCATCTCCGGTTCTGATTTCGTAGAAATGTTTGTAGGTGTAGGTGCTTCTCGTGTACGCGACTTGTTCGAGCAAGCTAAGAAAAGCGCTCCCTGCATCGTATTCATTGATGAAATCGATGCAGTTGGTCGTCAACGTGGTGCTGGTTTAGGTGGCGGTCATGACGAACGCGAACAAACCTTGAATCAATTGTTGGTTGAAATGGATGGCTTCGGTGCTAACGAAGGCATTATTATGATTGCTGCTACTAACCGTCCTGACATTCTGGATCCGGCACTGCTGCGTCCTGGTCGCTTTGACCGTCAAATCGTAGTAGATCGTCCTGACATTAAAGGTCGTACTGAAATCTTGAAAGTTCACGTTAAAGGCAAACCTATGGCTGAAGACGTAGAACTGGAAGTAATTGCTCAACGCACTCCTGGTTTTACTGGTGCAGACTTGAGCAACTTGGTAAACGAAGCTGCTTTGATGGCTGCTCGTAAAAACAAAAAGAAAATCAATATGCCGGAAATGGAAGAAGCTGCTGAACGCGTTATCATGGGACCGGAACGTAAGAGCCGTGTTATCAGCGATAATGAAAAACGTCTCACCGCTTACCACGAAGGTGGTCACACTATCGTAGGTATGCTCCTCGAACATACTGATCCGGTACATAAAGTAACTATTATTCCGCGTGGTCGTGCAGGCGGTTACACCTTAAGCTTGCCCAAGGAAGACCGTTACTATGCAACTCGTAGTGAAATGTTGGACGAATTGAAAGTACTCCTTGGCGGTCGCGTAGCGGAAGCTTTGGTACTGAAAGAAATCTCCAGTGGTGCAAGCAATGACTTGCAACGTGCTACTGCCCTCGCTCGTCAAATGATTTGCGAATACGGTATGAGTGAAAAAATTGGTCCTGTAACCTTTGGCCATCGTCAAGACCAAGTATTCTTAGGTCGTGACATTGCTCGTGATAAAGATTACAGTGAAGAAGTTGCTGCCGAAATCGATAAGGAAGTACGTGCTTTCCTCGATGATGCTTATGCTGCAACTGAAAAACTGCTCAATGAAAATATGGATAAACTCCATTTGATTGCACAAGCTTTGATTGAACGCGAAACCCTTGAAAAAGAAGAAATTGCTGACATTGTAAATCATGGTCGCATTCTTACCAAGGAAGAACGTGAAGCAATGGAAGCTGCTTCTGACCCTGTGGTTGGAGCATTGACTGCTTCTGAAGAAGTATAAAAATTTAAACGCACTCACTGAAAAGTGGGTGCGTTTTTTATTACTTGACTTTCGGTTAACCAAAGTTTAAACTGGGGTTAATAAATGGAGGTAAATACCATGCGTAATAGTATTTTAGAGCTTTTGCGTGCCAGTGGTTTGGAACCTGTTTCCGGTGAAAAAATTTCTGAGCAGTTGGGCGTGTCTCGTACTGCCATCTGGAAGCATATCCAAGCATTGAAAGACGAAGGCTATCAAATAGAATCAGTGCAAAAACGTGGGTACATCCTGCGAGAAGCACCTAATAGATTGTATCCTCAAGAAATTA
>JBGVIJ010000004.1:0-18418 GCA_045123075.1 Phascolarctobacterium sp.
CACGAAGTTCAGAGAAAACAACGGAAGCTTTGTCTGCAGTAATAACTTTGCAAGGAAGTGCTCTTAAATCTTCTACACGCCAACCTTGTTTTTGCTCTGCCAATTTTTCAAGTGCTTCGTCTAAATTTGCAGCAACAACAATGGCAATGGCATCTAAATAGAACTCGCTGTTCAAACAAGGTTCTTCAATCATACTATGAGAATGATAAGTTTTGTTATGTCTCCAAACATAGATATTCATAAAGGCACCTCCAAACTACAAATTATTTCCCAAAAACTTTATTAACAAAGTTAACCGCACTAACTGCATTCGGTGCGAAACAATCCGCCCCAATCTTTTCAGCGTATTCTTCAGTCAAAACTGCACCGCCCACAACTACCTTGCAATCAACTTCTTTACGTAACGCAATAATGGTTTCTTCCATCGCCGCCACAGTAGTAGTCATCAACGCAGAAAGCCCTACAACTTTTGCACCGTGCTCTTTAGCAGCAGCAACTACAGTTTCTACGGGTACATCCTTACCTAAATCGATAACTCTATAACCGTAGTTTTCCATTAAAACTTTTACGATGTTCTTACCGATATCGTGAATGTCTCCATGAACAGTTGCGATAATTACTTTTTCGCCATTAGCCTCGCCACTTCCTCCTACGTAATCACGAATAACATCGAAAGCAGCCTTAGCAGCATCAGCACTCATCAAAAGTTGAGGCAAGAACAAAGTTTTCTTTTCAAAACCATCACCTACAAAATCGAGGGCAGGAATTAAATATTTATTGATAATTTCCAGCGGTGCTTCGCTTTGTAGAAGTACCGCTGTTGCTTTTTTGCTTTCACCAAGTAAACCTTTCACGATGGCATCATAAAGACTAATTTCGTTAACAATAGTAGCGCCTGCTTTAGGAGCGTTAGCGTAACGAGCAACGTAATCTTTGCAACCATCATCTAAACCGCTCAAGGCAAGGAAGCTATAATAAGCATCCATCATCATTTGACTTTGAGGATTGATGATACCACTGCTCAAACCAGCTTGCAGTGCCAAAGTAAAGAAAGTGCTATTGATAAGTTCGCGACCAGGCAAACCAAAGGAAATATTGGAAACGCCCATCACAGTTTTTATACCGCGAGCTTGCATCGCAGCTATAACTTCACAAGCAACTTTAGCATTATCGCCACCAGTACTAATGGTCAAAGCCAGAGGATCTACCACAATATTGCAAGAGTTAATTCCATATTCTGCAGCTTTGGCAATAATCTTCTCTGCAATCGCTACACGACCTGCTACATCTAAAGGAATACCACTATCGTCAAGGCAAAGAGCAACAACTACTGCACCGTATTTTTTTACCAAAGGCAGTACACGTTCCAAGCTTTCTTCCTTTCCGTTAACAGAATTCAGCATGGACTTACCGTTATACAAACGTAAAGCTTGCTCCATAGCTTCGTAATTAGAAGTGTCAATTTGCAGCGGAGTATCAGTAATGCCTTGGAGAGCAGGCACAACTTTTGCTAACACTGCCGCTTCATCAATACCAGGCATACCAACATTAACATCAAGAATATGACTACCACCAGTGATTTGTTCTAAGCCTAAACGACAAACATAATCATAATCTGCATTTTGCAATGCTTCTTTCAGACGAGGCTTACCGGTGGGATTAATGCGTTCGCCAATAATCAACGGAGCTTCACCAAACACAACAGCCTTGCCGTAACTGGAAACAGCAGTCAAGTTAAGTTCACGACTGCCACCAGCGGGAAGAGCTTTGCATTTGGCAATCATCGCACCGATATGTTCAGGAGTTGTACCACAGCAGCCACCGGCAATACTTACACCTTCACTAATCAAATCGTACATTAAATCAGCAAATTCTTCCGGACCAACGTCAAAACAAGTTTTGCCATCACGTTCTACAGGCAGGCCTGCATTGGGGTTGAGCACAACTGGCAAACTGGTGAACTTCAACAATTGAGGTAACAGTTTTTGCATTTGAGCAGGACCCAGTCCGCAGTTAAAACCAATGGCATCTGCACCCAAACCTTCTACCATTAAAGCAGCAGCGGCTACATCGCCACCGGTCAAAAGCTTACCGTCAATATCGAAAGTAAGAGTAACAACTACGGGCAAATCGCAATTTTCTTTTGCCGCCAAAATTGCGGCCTTGGTTTCGTAGGTATCGCTCATAGTTTCAATTAAAACTAAATCTGCACCAGCTTCACTACCTGCACGAACAATTTCTGCGTATATTTCTACTGCTTCTTCAAACGGCAAGTCGCCATAAGGTGCAAGCAGTTTGCCAGTAGGACCTAAGTCTAACGCCACAAAAGTTTTTTCAAAGGGAGCACAAGCCTCTTTGGCATTTTTTACACCAGCGGCAACTACTTCTGCAGTTTTAATATCAGTGCCTGCAAATTTCAAACGGTTGGCACCAAAAGTGTTAGTTTTGATTATGTTAACACCTGCTTTAAGGTAAGCAGTGTGTACTTCTTTAATTACATCAGCGTGGCTAAAATTCCACAGTTCCGGCAACTCGCCCGGTTTTAAACCACGAGCTTGAAGCATAGTACCCATGGCACCATCGAAAAACAGGAGCTCTTTACCCAATAAATCTTTAAAACTCATTATTCAACCTCCCTGTAGGGACAATTAATGTTATTACATTGTTGGCACTTGTGCCAAACACAAGACGCCTCTTCCGATAGTCCAATCACCGCAGTCACAGACTTACTGGGCGCCATCATCAAACCGTCAGTCAAAGTTAAGCCTAACTTCTTCTCACATTCTAAAATTGCGAAAAGCTTCCGTTGTTCCGCCAAATCCCAGTCACCATAACCGGGAGAAAAGCGTGGTCTTTGGTGCAAGTCAGTTTCAACCCGTTCCTGCACTTCATCACAATAGCCTTCGATAATTGTCGCCGCCACTGCTTGAGCCGCAGCACCTTCGGCAACACTACCAAGAGCAAGCCTACGAATGGCAACATCTAATTTGCTACCTAAGGTCGCCGCCAAAAGCAGAACCTCTTTACAACCAGCTAAATGCTTCGCCAAATCTTTAGAAGTAAATTTCACGCCACAGTCCAAAAGCAAACCATCTTCCAAAATTTGGCAAGCGTGTTTTTGCAATACATGGCGAGCTTGCACTTCATTACGCAATTTCAAAAAAACTGTATCTACCAAAACACCTGCCGCCTCATCGTTAGCTTGCGCTCTTAAATAACGTAAGGCTTCGGCTCGTGAATATCTCATTTTACAATCTCCGACAAGTTTCTCATAATACCGCCAATAATTTCAGGACGATTCATAGTATAAACGTGAATATTTCTGAAACCGTTGGCAATCAGGTCAATAATTTGTCCAGTAGCGTAAGCAATACCAGCTTGCTTCAACGCTTCCGGTTTATCCGCAAATTTCTCTACGATTGCACGGAACTGAGGCGGAAGTTTAGTACCACTCAGTTCACAAATGCGGTTAATTTGTCCTGCGTTAGTCACAGGCATAATGCCGGGAACTACAGGCACATGAATTCCTGCAGAAAGCAGACGGAACATATAATTGTAGAGAATAGTATTATCGAAAAACATTTGGGTTACTAAAAAGTCTACCCCTGCATCAATTTTATACTTGGTATTTTCAATATCTTTATCTAAAGTTCCAGCTTCAGGATGACCTTCGGGATAAGCAGCACCGCCAACACAGAAGTCACAATTTGCTTTAACAAACTTCGCCAAATCGCTAGCGTGTTCAAAATGTCCGTCGTGAGTTCCATCAGGCAAATCACCACGCAAAGCAAGCACATTGCTGATTCCATTGTCTTTTAATTGTTGCAGCACTTCCAAAATTTTTGCTTCATCAGATTTAACACAAGTTAAATGTGCCAAAGCAGGAATACCGTTATCTTGCACACCTTTAGCAATGGCAACAGTATGACCAACGGAAGTTCCCCCCGCACCGTAAGTTACGCTCATATAAGAGGGTTTCACTAACGCAATCTTGCCAACAATATCCAATGCGTTTTGCAGTTCCGCACCTTGTTTCGGCGGAAAAAGCTCGCAGGAAATATTAATTTTATCTTGATTTAAAACGTCTATAATTCTCATAATAATAGCCCCTTTAAATAATACGTATTTGGATTATTCTATCAAATGATAGTTGTGGTAAGCAAATTTAGTCATCAAAATAAGAAACAGTTAATATACTTTGACACAAATATTACAGAAAAATTCTAGTTCTTCAAATACATATCTTGTATATATTCATCAAGGTACAACTTTACACTATCTAAAACTTGTTTACATTTAGAATAGTCTGGTTGCAAATTTCGATTATGGAACAAATCATTACGAGGTTTTACAATTTCCTTACTCGGATTGTCAGATGCTAAATTTATTCCAAGAGCAGTCAACAATTCAAACCTATTCCCTAAACTTCTATAAAATGTATCACATAAACTTCTTCCGTCGATTTTTAATTTATCACATTCTTCCATAATTCTTTTTGTGACACATAATTCAACAGCCGTTGTAGCTTCCATAATGGCATATCGATAATTACCTTTTTGCATCTCCACTAGCGCGTTTAAAAACATTTCATATTCTAAACTCAAATGCCTATCTATATCTATATTATTAAATACTTTTCTCATTTCTTCCAGAGTGAAATACTCAGAAATATCTCTAAATCTGCATTTTAATAATATATTACTACCAACATTTATCCTTAGATTATCGTCTACATCTATTACATCAAAATTAGTTGCCAATCCTTCTCTTTCCCAAAAATCATCTTCATCAATACCACTTACAGGCTTCCCCCCCCAAAAAACAACACTCATACAATTGTGCCCTCCATAAATTTATACCTTTGCTAAGAACTTTGACCGTATCTTGCATCTCACTTTCAGTTACTTCACAAATAAACGTGACTGCTCGTACCTCGACACCAACATTCTTTAAATCATATACATTTCTATTCCATTGCCGAACATATCCCCAATTATCAAATTTGTTAAATTGGCAAATTACAGGTTCTTTTACAATAAAATCATATTCATCATTAGCTTTTTTAACAGTCATTATTTGAGGTAGATACAGCTTTATTTTCACGTCTCCAATTTTTGAACAAAAACTATTCCCCATAGTTTCTCCATCACAAAAAATACTATGATTAAATCTTATCAATCCCATTAACCTTTTCATCTTAAGTTCTCCAGCAAATATAAAAAATTAAGCGTAATTTGAAGCACGCTTTTTTAGCACATTTCAAATCACGCAAGTTTAAATATATAATTTAAAGTTATAATTTATTAAAATCTCTATTCTTCCCAATCAGCGTCTGTTTTAAATAACTCTCTTGGAAATCCTACAATTTGAACATCAAACTTCAAAGATGGCTCTACTTTGCTACTAGCATTATGGATACGCAAAGATACACTCCATCCTCTATCAAAAGTAATAATCAAAGTGTTATTGCTATGTTCTTTATAACTAAAGTCCAAAATTTTGCTAGGTAAAGGTAACTTTTCAAGTTTAGCTCTAGGTTTAAATTTGCCATCAGCCTGATTCAAAGTTCCATACAAATTATAAGCTTGAACCTCAGTCAGACGATTGTTTTCTTTAGCAATAACTTTATAAAAATCGTTTCTACCTATCAAATATTTTACCAACTCTTGAGGAACTTTATTATGGTTATTCTCATCAATAGCAATTAATTCTTTTTTAAACGCGTCCAAAACAGGTTTATAAACAGTAAGTTCTTTGCTATCTATTTCACTCCACTTTGTACCTTTTGACTTTTCATTTCTAAGTTTTTCGAAAACGCCAGAAATATTGTTAAAATATTCTTCACTACAAGGCAAACCTAACCACTTTGCACCAAAGTCCAAAGTAGCAGACAAACGAGAATGTTTTACAGCTTCATGATTATGTTTACAGGACAATCCAATTTCCCAACCATTTTCATTTCTTACCATAACCAAATCTCGTACATCACCATCTTGACCTGCAACATCCTCTTGTAAAGACAGCAACAATTTATCTTTATGACTTTGTTTATCAAGTTGTGGTTCTAATCGTAATAAAACATTACAAGCAGCTTTTGCTGCCTTGTCTAAAACATTACGTTGTTCATCGTCCATACATTGATAAAAACCGTGAGCAGTTATCAAAGCATCATTTTTTATAATTTCAACTTCTTGTCTATCTCGCAATGCACTTTCTACAGCATTTAAACACGCATATTCAAAAGCTTTACCATTTACTACTTGACGTGGCATAAAAGACACCATCCTCATTCATATTTTGGTTGATAAAATTGCATACAAATGTGTTCCTAAAATTTCTGCTAATTTTACCGGTACTGCATTACCAATTTGTTTATACTTACTTATTAAATCACCAAAGAAAGCAAAATCTCTAGGGAAAGTTTGGATTGCAGCTGCTTCCTGCCAACTCAACCTTCTTGTTACACCATCATCACCAAACTTCCACAAATCCTTATCTAACTTCTTCATCTCTGGAGAAGACGGATGTAAGGTTACTTGTTTTGCCATGGCAGGAATTGTAAAAGATACCTCATCCCAATCCCTACGTCTATTTCTAGACATATAACGAGAAGAATATGCTGCATCGCAAACATCTTCAGAACTAGGTTCCGGCAAATCTTTTAAAACATCTTTTAAATATCTTTTCTCTTTCTTAGGAACAGGCAACTCAAATTGTTTTACATTCAAGTCTTTCCTGAATCCACAAATTATGACCCTTTCTCTATTTTGGGGAACTTGATAATCGCTAGCATTGAGCAATCCATAATAAATGTCATAGCCACAATCAGAAAACTCTTTTACAATAGCATCTATTATTGCTCCGCCACCCATAGTTAATAAACCTTTAACGTTCTCTCCAACAAAAGCTGCTGGTCGTTTTGCATTAACTATTTTCACATAATGTTTATACAGAACATTTCTGGAGTCATCAATCTTCCTCGGTCCGCTTAAACTAAACCCTTGACAGGGAAAACCTCCTAAAATTATGTCTGCATCTGGTATGCTTTCAACATCTACCTTAGAAATGTCACCACACACTACTTCCGCTGTGCTCCATCCTTGATGAGTCTTACAAGCATCTTTATCAAAGTCGTTAGCCCAAATAGTTTTGAAGCCTGCGTTCTCAAATCCTAAATCAAGACCACCAGCACCGCAAAATAAACTAACAGCTGTAAACTCTCTCATCATTTGCACTCCTTTCGTAAAATTATTATTTCTTATTTACAAATCTGTTGTGGTCTCTCGTAAAGCAATACAGGTTACTTTACGTCACAACATTTTGATATTCATATTCTTTCAGAGCCTGCTTAGCTAGATAGTCAGCTCTATTGTTATACTTTTCTCCAGAATGAGCCTTTACCTTTACAAAATCTATCATCACTTTATCTTTCAAATACCTATAGTATTCTCGATAACGTTCACCGATTACCTTCTTAATCTTTTTCTTGCCCTTGCTATCGTCTTTTATACCTGTAAAATCATAGTATAAAAATAATTTCTTCACCCCACGCAAAGCACATATCTCCATTGCTTTTATAGCACCTTGAATTTCCCCATCATAATTTGAAACTTTATCATCTGTTTCAAACGCCATACCACGTACTTCTAAAACTTCTTTTCCCAAAAACATAACCAAACCATAAGATGCTTTTTTCAAGCTAGGATTATAGCTACCATCAACATAAGCATGAGCATCCAAGAAAATTTCATCTTGTGAAGCGTATGCTAAAGATGGGTTCTTCACTACTTTTTTATCACTCATAAATTTTTCGCGAATAATTTTTGCTAAATGCTTATTTATTACATTGTATTGCCAGTCAATTTGTATTTTGCAACTTATACTAACGATATATTCTTTACGCATTAAATCCTTTGTACTATTAGTTTTGTACTTCTCAGATAAATTAGCTAGCAAATTCACATCGTTACTATAAACGATAACATTTTTAATCTTTTGCTTTTCACAAAATCTAATCGCCTTATAACAGGCTTTAACAATATTTCCCTTACCATCACATTCAAAACGTTCCCCATCATAACGCAACATCACAGCATAAAACGATTTATTAATAACAGGATATTTAATAGAGGCAAGGTGAATCCTTGCAATTCCATCCTGAACATTTTTATACTTTTCTACAATTTCTAGGACTTTTATCATAGAACTTCACCTATAAATACCAAATCATAAAACTGCTTAATACATTTCTCTACTCTGACCAATATTCAAAACTAAAATGACAACTTTTAAGTCTGTTTCATCTTCAGCGCGTCCATAACACTAGACATCATTCTAGTATTACATTTTAATACGCTATAAAGTTTTTGTCAAAAATCTCAAACAAATTTTCATTTTTACAGAAAACAAAAATCCCGCAAGCCTTTCAGCTCACGGGAAAAATCTCATTGGCGGAGATGGTGGGATTCGAACCCACGGTACCTTGCGGTACAACTGATTTCGAGTCAGGCGCGTTATGACCACTTCGCTACATCTCCATAGGCGAATTGCTTATAAGCACCATCTAACTGTGTTGGAACTGCAATTGCTTGCTCGACGTACGTCAAGTACGCCTTCGCTTCACAATTTTGTTCCGCCTTGTTATCTGGTACTTCTAATCAATTCTTACTTTTGGTGATAATAAGTTATTATAACTTAACTACGTATTACTGGCAACACTCACAAGTTTTCTCAGCTTGCTTCTTTGCCTTGTTCTCTTTACGTCTGCGTTTAAAAAATTCTTTCATTACGCCAGCACATTCTTCTTCGCAAACACCACTGACAACTTCAGCGCAATGGTTCAAATTAGGATTAGTGATGATGTTAAAAATAGATTCTGCGCCGCCAGCTCTTACATCGGGGCAACCATACACAACCCTGTCAATTCTACTATTTACAACAGCACCACTGCACATGGGGCAAGGCTCTACCGTAACATACAAAGTGCAACCACTTAAGCGCCAGCGTGCTAATTTCTTACAAGCTTCTTCAATAACGATAACTTCTGCGTGAGCAGTAGCACTTTGCCAAGTTTCACGCATATTATGAGCACGGCAAACTACTTCACCATCATGGACAAGTACTGCGCCAATGGGAATCTCTCCCAATTCCGCAGCCTTGCGAGCTTCTTCAAGGGCAAGTTGCATATAATAACGGTCATCCATCATTCTTCACTCGCCTCCATTAATTGCTCCCATTTTTCCATCAGTTCCATAATTTTTGCTTCATACTCGTCGTGTTCCGCCGCCATCGCCGCACTTTGAGCAGGGTCTGCATGGTTAGCAGGATCAGCCATCTTCATTTCCAAAAGCTTCATCATCGCTTCTTGTTCGCGAATGCTCAATTCAACTTTCGGCAAAAGTTTCTTAGCCTCATCAGGACTATAGCGACGTTGTTTATTTTTAGCTTCTACTTTTTCAGGAATAACTTGCACAGAATTTTTCTTAGCTTGTTGTTCTGCGTAAACACGTTGCTTTTCAAGTTCCGCTTCACGTTCAGCTAAAAGTTCTGCCTGTTTTTTGCGTTCTTCCTGATAAAATTCGTAGTTACCTTTATAATCTTTAACTTCTAAGTCTTCAATTTCCCAAATACGGTCTGCAATTTCGTTTACAAAGTAACGGTCATGACTTACTACCAAAACAGTTCCGTCAAAAGCAGTGAGCGCTGCTTCTACAGTTTCACGAGCCATAATGTCCAAATGGTTAGTTGGTTCGTCAAGTACCAAGCAATTGGCGCCATCAAGTACAAGCTTGAGCAAAACAAGTCTTGCTTTTTGACCACCACTCAAAGTGCCAATTTCTTTGAATACATCATCACCGTGGAACAGCATACCGCCAAGCATGGAGCGAGTATGTTCTTCAGTAAAACCGTATTCAATTACAAAGTTTTCTAGCAAAGTTTGCTTGGGATTAAGTCTTTCGTAAGTTTGGGAGAAGTACCCAATTTGTACACGGTTACCAATCTTCGCTCTACCTTTAAGCGGATCAACTTCACCCAAAATAGTTTTCAAAAGAGTTGTTTTACCGGTACCATTAGCACCCAAAAGTGCTACCTTCTCACCGCGACGCAAAGTAAGATTGATACCTTTGGCAAGGACGTTATCTCCATAGCCAATGGTTAAATCTTCCATAATCAACACTCTGTCAGCACATTCTGCCGCAGGAGGAAGTCGCAGTTCAAATTCTTCATTATATACAGGCGCGTCAATGCGTTCCAATCTATCTAATTGGGACTGACGACCGCGCGCCATTTTACTTTTTATACCAGCTTTAAAGCGACGAATATACGCTTCCGTTCTGGCAATGTAATCTTGTTGCGCAGCGTAAGCAGCTTCCAAGGTTTGAGTTTGGATTGCTTTTTGCTCCAAGTATTTAGTGTAATTACCCTTAAAGCTTTGCAGCTTACCGCCTTCCATTTCCAGAATGCGAGTTGCCACATTATCCAAGAAAGCACGGTCATGACTGACAACAATCAAACCGCCACGGAATTCGCGCAGATAACCTTCAAGCCATTGGGTCATCACAATATCCAAATGGTTGGTAGGTTCGTCAAGAATCATAAAGTCAGGATTGCGAACGAGGGCTGCTGCCAACATTAAGCGAGTCTTTTGTCCACCGCTCAAAGTGGTAGCATCTTTTTCCCACCAGTCTTCTTTATAACCAAGACCGATAAGTACGCGTTTAATGCGAGCTTCCAAATTGTAACCGTCAATATGCTCATAACGCTTAGTAACACGAGCGTATTCTTCTAAAGTTTCTTCGAGAGCATCTCCGTCTAAATCTGCAGAAGCTTCTTCCAACTGTTGAAGCTTATCACGCAAATTCAAAACTTCGGGACAGCTATTCATCATAAATTCCCAGATAGTGCCTGCAATATCAGTAAAACCTTGTTGTACGTAACCAACGCTAATACCCGGTTCAAATTTAATGACACCGCTATCCACGTATTCAGGATTTAAAAGACAACGGAGCAAAGTAGTTTTACCACTGCCGTTAACGCCTACAAGTCCAAGGTGTTCACCCTTATCAACCATGAAGCTGACATTTTTAAATATTTCATTTATACCAAAGGCTTTCGCCACTTTATCTACGATTAGTTGCATTTTTACAAACTCTTTTCCAAATCATTTATTACCAATCATTTTATCAAAAAACCTTTCTAAAATCAAAAGACCACCCGTTTTAAAAACGAGTGGTCTAAAATTTTACTTGCTAGTTTCTTTAGCAACGATGTCTTGCAAATAAGTTAAGAACTTGTCACGCAAGTCATCACGTTTCAAAGCCATTTCTACAGTAGCTTCAAGGAAACCTTGTTTATCTCCAACATCGTAGCGACGGCCTTCAAAGTTATAAGCATACATATTTTCTTGTTTAGCCAAAACTTGGAGAGCGTCGGTCAATTGGATTTCATTGCCACGACCAGGTTGGGTAACTTCCAAGATGGGGAAAATTTCCGGGTTTATTACATAACGACCAAGTACTGCCAAACGAGAAGGAGCTTCCGCTACGGGCGGTTTTTCTACCATATCAGTTACGGTGAAAGTACGAGCGTCGTCAGTAGGTTGAGAAGTTACAATGCCATAGCTGGAAACTTTTTCAAGCGGAACTTCTTGTACGCCAAGTACGCTACCGCCAGTTTTGTCATATACGTCAATAAGTTGTTTCAAAGCAGGAACTTCGCCATCAACAACGTCATCACCTAAAAGTACGGCAAAGGGTTCATCGCCAACAAATTGTTTTGCACACAAAATTGCATGACCAAGACCACGAGCTTCTTTTTGACGAACATAATGCACGCGAATGTCAGCAATGTCACGTACCATTTCCAAATCAGCAGTCTTGCCGCCTTTTTCAAGGTTCAATTCCAATTCAACACTAGTATCGAAATGGTCTTCAATAGCACGTTTGGTGCGACCAGTAATGATAAGGATATCTTCAATACCGGAAGCAAGTGCTTCTTCAACAATGTATTGCAAAGTCGGTTTATCCACGATGGGAATCATTTCTTTGGGAACAGCTTTAGTTGCAGGCAAAAAGCGAGTGCCTAAACCAGCTGCAGGAATTACTGCTTTACGAACTTTTTTAAACATCTTACGCTTCCTCTCCACCAATAATTTCTAAGATTTCTGCGGTTTTCGCCGCCAAGAGTTCTTTATCACCTTTAGTTTCTACGTTCAAACGCATAACAGGTTCAGTATTTGAAGTACGTACGTTAAAACGCCAGTCAGCGTAAGCAACGCTCAAACCGTCCATTTTATCTTGTTCACCGTCAGCGTATTTTTCTTCCAACGCTGCCAAAATTGCTGCGCTATTTTCAACTTTACGATTGATTTCGCCGCTGCAGGGGAACATGTCCACACGAGCGCCAACTAATTCGGAAAGTTTTTTACCACTACGGCACATGAGTTCTGCAACCAAAAGCCAAGGAATCATACCGCTATCACAGTAGGAGAAATCACGGAAGTAATGGTGAGCACTCATTTCGCCACCGTAAAGCACTTCGTTTTGACGCATGCATTCTTTCATAAAGGCGTGACCGGATTTGCAACGAACAGGAACGCCACCGTCACGTTCCAAAATTGCTTCAGTATTCCAAGTCAAGCGAGGATCGTACATGATTTTTGCACCAGGTTCTTTCAGCAGGAATACTTCTGCTAACAAACCAACGATGTAGTAACCTTCGATGAACTCTGCGTTTTCGTCAAAGAGGAAGCAACGGTCAAAGTCACCGTCCCAAGCAATACCCAAATCAGCGCCAGTTTCACGCACTACTTTTGCAGTAGCTTCGCGGTTAGGCATCAAAATAGGATTGGGCACACCATTGGGGAAGCTTCCATCCGGTTCGTCAAAAATGGAAATAAATTCAAAAGGCAAATGTTTTGCCAATTCTTTCATAATAGGGCCTGCACCGCCGTTACCGGGATTAGCCACAATTTTCATAGGTTTCAATGCAGATTTATCTACATAAGTCAGCAAATGTTCAATGTAAGCAGGAACGATATCCACTTTTTCCAATTCGCCCAAAGTTTTGCCAGCAACTTGTGCGTGTACGAAATTGGAAGCCACAGCCATTTCACCAATTTCTTTTAAACCAGTGTCTCCGGAAATAGGACGAGCACCTTTACGAACAAGCTTCATACCATTATATTCTTTAGGGTTATGGCTTGCAGTAACCATAATGCCACCGTCAGCGTTAAGATGAGCAGTAGCAAAGTAAATCATTTCAGTACCGCATTGACCAATATCGATAACTTTAGTACCGCCATGACGCAAACCTTCAGTCAAAGCATCTACAATAGCACGACCGCTCAAACGAATGTCGTGACCAACAACTACAGTTTCAGCTGCAAACATTGCAGAAAAAATGCGACCAACGCGATAAGCCAATTCTTCGTTAACTTCGGTGGGATAAACGCCACGCACGTCGTAAGCTTTAAAGCCTTTGTTTGTAACTTCCATCTTCACATGCTCCTTATATAAAATCGCTATAAGCACCGTTATGCTTTGTCACAGCTCACTTACTTGCTCGACGTACCACAAGTTCCTCGCCTTCCGGCACTTCTAACGATTTTTAAATTTTCATTATTATAAGTTAATATATTTATATTCTATTTATAAAGCAAAAGTCCTGCCTACAATTCACTTGTAGACAGGACTTTAAATTTAAAGTTTAGTTCCGCTGTTGGCTATTAATTTTTCAGCAGCGTCTCCAAGATACCAGCGAATAACCGTGAAGAACGGAATGCTTCTATTCTTGTGGTCAGGCAAGAGGAAGCTTTCTGCAAGCCACTCCAAGGTTTCGTCAAACCCCTGTCCCTCAGCCAGTGCCAGCATCAATTCGTCAGTAAGCTTGTCGATGACAGCCTTGCGCATTCTCATCAAGCGAGGAGCATTCAGATTCAACTCTTTGATAGTATTTTTCGCCTTCCACTTTAAATCTTCAGGACATGTTTCTTCATCAACATACATCCTACCGTTGTGCTCTGTGTAGCGAAATAATCTTATGTTACCGGGCAATTTAAGAGGATTTAAAATGCGGTCTGTAATTTCCTTACCACCTTTGGGCACGTCGCAACTGCGATCACCTTTATTTTCAGAAAAACGCCAGTCAGCATCAGGCACATCCTTTTGACTACCACCATGGCATACACCTAAAAGGTTACGCCAATCTAAATGGTAGTTGTGACCGCCATCTTGGGTTGCTCCTTTGGGGAAGAAATGTTCCACACGAAAATCGTCAACCTCGGTATAATCTTCTTTCCTCTTGATACTAATCTCGCAGTAAGCACACAGACCATGTTGGTCTTCAATAATCGCCTGCTTTACCTGACGATAGCCTCTGGTAAAACGCCTGCGAAACTTATCCCAAGTAGCATCCGGATGTCTTAAACGATAGCTTTTCAGCAGTTCCGGTTCCTGCTGTCGTTTATATACCCGTTTCATTTTTTACCTCTCCTAAAGAGACGCATACGAATATCCATATCCGCACGCAAAAGGGCAGGCTCGCGACCTTGCGCCCATTCATCTAAACGAGCACGCAATTCCAACGCTTCCTTGCTATCCCATTTATCTTCACCCACAAGCTCCAAGTAACGAGCCAAATCTTTTACGATGGGCAAAGCTTGAGGACGAGTTTCTACATTTTGAATATCTTTCAGAAGCTGATAGCTTTCCGCACCTAAGGAGAATTCCGGAGTACGCACGCCCTCAAAGGCATGACCCCATTGCAAAATGCGGATGCTTTCAGGATTTACGGAAGTCAAAACTTGCGGGCTGTGGGTAGTCACAATAAACTGCACTTTGGGAAAAGCTTCTTGCAAATCATACAAGATTGTTTGTTGCCAAGAAGGATGCAAGTGCATATCAACTTCGTCTATCAAAACAACACCGGGAGTATCCAATGCAGCGCGTTCTCCCAAATCAGGATTAAGTCTGACCATACGATAAGCTAAATCCGCCGCCATACTAATTACACTACGAGCACCATCACTTAAAACATCAATGGTCAACTCACCCATATCAGGATGGGTGAGTACAAACTCTTGTTGCGCAAAACTAAAGTTAATGTCTGTCCAGCCCATACTTTTTAAGCAAGCAGTAACAGCTTTACGTACGGCACGCAGTACCAGTGCGTAAGGGTTCTCCCTTTTTTCGCCAGTTTCATTAATTGCACGGTCAAATTCAGTAGCACTGAACATAGCATATTTAAACCATTGCCCGAAAGTATTATAGGAAGAAGACGGTTCGATACATTCTTCATAACCAACACTACGAGGCAAGTCAATTTTTTTGCTCTTGTTAAACAGCTTACTATCGTTCCACATACGAGAAGTTCCGTAATAAGCAAGCACGGGTAAAACTATTTTTTCATCACCAACGCTATTAATGCCTTCATACAAAACCTTACCGTAATCAGCAAGCTCTTTGGCATTGTTAGAAGTAGTTCGTCCACGTTCGGACTTCAGCTCACGACTCCAAGTCATAGCTTCTCCCGCATTTTCTCCCTCAACCTTAATGGTTACAGGATACTTACTCTTCATACGTAAAATGCGAGTAACACTTTCATCGCCGGCATCTTTAATGCGACGCACATCACGTTCGCCCATATTGCGACCTTTGCAACCAAAAGCACGCAAATACGGTTCCAAAGAAATTGCCAACGCATCTAAAATGGCAGTCTTACCTTTACCGTTTTCGCCAACGATAACGGTCATATTTTTATCAAATTCAAGTTTCAATTCATCATAACAACGAAAATTTTGCAGATACAATTTATCGATACGCATAGCGGAAACCTCCAATTGTGTTTATCTATTTACATTATAACTCTTATTTTGAAAAATAGATAAGCATTTTATACAAAAGATTATGCAAAAGTCACACAATGTTGTATAATTAAAAATCATTTTATTTAACGAAAAGGAATTATCCCTATGAATATTTTTGTACTTTTAACTATAACCATGGTGCTGATAATCTTTCTTCTGCGCCGCCACATCCCCATCGGTCCTTGCATGCTGGCAGGTGGTTTGCTCATCTGGATTGTAAAAACTCCTGAGCTTTCCTATTTGGTGCGTGCTTTTACAGAAACTCTTTCCCTCTCCCGCACCTACGACATTCTTCTGGCGCTCTACTTTGTAATGTGCTTGGAAATTCAGTTGCGAACCAGTGGTGCCCTTGAAGGCATGGTTAAAGCATTACAACGAATCTTCTCCAGTGCTAAGTTCACCCTTGCAATTATGCCTGCTTTCTTAGGTTTACTTCCCTCTTTAGGTGGTGCACGCTTCTCTGCCCCCATTGTAGAAGAAGCAAGTAAAGACATCAACATCACTCAAGAACATAAAGCGGCAATTAACTTCTGGTTCCGTCACATCTTTGAATTCTCAAGCCCCATCATCCCCGGTATGATTATGGCTTGCAGTATCGCAGGCGTACCCTTTAGTGAATTTATCAAGCACTTATTCTGGCTGACAATCGTTGCTTTCTCTGTTGGTTGGTTCATTCTCATTCGCCCCATCAAAATTGACGTGACTAAAAAAGCGACTACTGATAACGAAGAAACTCAAAAAAACAAATTTGATTTAGTTCTGTCCCTTGCTCCCGTAATCATCACTTTCCTTTTGGTAGTACTCTTTAATTTCAACGCGTCTCTTTCTATGGGTGTAGTTACTGTTGGTATGTACTTCGTTCTAAAATTTACCGATCGCTACGTCAACTTAAAGGAAATCATCCTTGGTGCTTGCGATTACAAAATGTTCTTGAACGTAATCTGCATTTTGTACTTCATCCAAATTTTAACAGTTACCAACGTACTTAACGAAATCGTTGTAGCTTTCCAAAACTCTCCCTTGCCCGTACCCGTAATCATCGCTTGCGTTTCTTTAATCATTGGCGTGCTTACCGGTATGAGCCAAGGACACGTTGCTATCGTAATGCCCATCGTTGCAGCAATGCAAACCGGCAGCTTGAACTTGGCAGGCGTGGCTATGGCTTTTGGTGTAGCAGGACAAATGCTTACCCCAACCCATATGTGCCTTGTAGTAACAGTTGATTATTTTAAATCCAACTTCTTCCAATCCTTGAAACCCATTGCAATAATTGAAGTTATCATTCTTACAATTTTTAGCGTATATACTTACTTTACCTGGTAATGACTCCCTCAGTCAGCTACGCTGACAGCTCCCTCAAAGAAGGAGCCTTCCATAAAACACACAAAAGCCTGCTCAATTAAGAGCAGGCTTTCTTATTTTGCATTATTATTTTACAACTACAGCGGTACCACTTACGGAAACCATCAACATACCATTCTTTTCACCAAGCACTTCATAATCAACGTCAATACCGATGATTGCGTTAGCGCCTAATTTTTCAGCACGTTTCATCATTTCTTCGATAGCTTTGTCGCGAGCTTCGCCAATTTCGCCTTCGTAAGCACCGCTACGACCGCCAACAATATCTCTAATGCCGGAGAACATATCTTTAAAAATATTTACGCCGGAAACTACTTCACCAAAAACCATACCTTTGTATTCAACAATTTCTCTGCCTTGTAAAATTTGGGTAGTTGTCAATAACATAATACTTACCTCCAAAAATTATTCTTGCACTTATATTCTATAAAAGCAGTAAAAATCCCTGCTATTTGTTGGGCATAAAGGAGCCTGCTTGCACTGCTTCACCTTTTGAAACAACTACAAAGTCTTTATCAATTTGATGGGTAACCATTTTATGCAAAACCTTGTATTCGCCTTTGATGATTTCCACCGTACCATTAAGCACTCTTACCAGCGGTGCAAGATAAGCTTCCACTTCTGCAATATCGTAGCAACCAGTATCAATAACATAAAACTCATTAAAGGTCTTGTATAAATTACGCAGAAAATCTTCTGCCGCCGCTTGTCCCATCTTGGCAACAAGCTTTGTGTAATCGATATCAGTTTCCTTGCTGTACTCCATCCAACTGCCAGTTAAATAGATACCGCGAATATTACGCCTATCATCTTTGCGTAAATCGTCACCGGAAAGTAAAATATCCAAGCAATCGCGTGTGCGGGGAACAACAAGTTCTGCAGTGGTAGCTTTGAGACCAATAGTTCCACCACCGCAACCAGTAGTGCACAAATAAATTCTATCTACGTCTTGCAGTTCATCAATAGTCTTTTGCACGAACTGGTGCAAATATTTCGGTTCACTGTGCAACTCTTTCGGTAGAAAAATCACAGGGATATCTGCATTATGGCTTGCGATTGCTGCCAAAAGTTCTCCTTTTAAAGTTGGACAGGAAAGGATTACAGATTTCATGGTTTTCCTCCAGTTGTTTTAAATTACGACTAGATTATCTAATAAAATTAGTAAAAGTACCAACTTCTTTTTCAGGCAAA
>JBGVIJ010000005.1:0-56488 GCA_045123075.1 Phascolarctobacterium sp.
ACCCGCGCACTGGTGCAGTAAAGGCTATGATTAGCCGTCCTGGTTATAATCCCAACTTGTTTGTAAATGGTATTTCCACTAAAGATTGGAATGCCATCAATAATGACCCTAACTACCCGTTAAATAATAAAGCTATCAACGGTGAATATCCTCCTGGTTCTACTTTTAAGATTGTTACAGGCAGTGCTGCCTTTGAACTTGATAAGGTAAAACTGACGGAGCTTATTTACGATGGTGGCTTCCATCCCCTCGTTCCCACTATGGGTAACGCAGGTGGTGAAGTGTTGGGCTGGTTAAGTTTCATCAAAGGCTTGGCAATGTCCGACAACGTATATTTCTATGAACTTGGTTATCGCGTAGGCATAGATGCCATTGCTAAATACGCACGTATTTATGGTTTTGGTTCACCTACCGGTATTGACTTGGAAGACGAAAGCAGTGGTCTTGTTGCTTCCAAGCAAGTAAAGATGGATATTTGGAACGAAGGCTGGCGTTTGGGCGATACCTTTAACGCTGCCATCGGACAAGGCTTTAACCTCTCCACTCCTTTGCAACTTGCAGTAATGCTTAGTTGTGTAGCGAATGGTGGTATTAAGCATCAACCTTATTTAGTAGATAGTTACTTGAATTCTGATGGTACCGTTTATGGTAGACCTGAACGTAGGGAAAGTAAGCACATAGATGTTTCACAACGTACCATTGACTATATGCGCGATGGTATGAGTGCTACTACTGAAGCAGGCGGTACTGCTTCCTACTTCTCTTCTTTGCCTCGTAAAGTAGCAGGCAAAACCGGTACTGCAGAAAACCCCCACGGTCGCGACCATGGTTTGTTTGTAGCTTATGGTCCGGTGGAAGACCCAGAACTTGTAGTTGTTGCCATTGTTGAACAAGGTGGCTATGGTAGTTCCTCTGCAGGTCCTATCGTATATAAAGCTTTTGAGGAACTATATCGTAGTAAAGGTTTGTTACCTCCTGAACCTACGAAAGAAGAACTTGAAGCAATGGCTCGTGTAGAAGCTGCTCAAAGAGCTTTGGCTGAAAAGACAGAGCGCATGAAGCAAGAAGCACTTGCCGATAAGCAGGCACAAGCCGCTTTGCAAAAAGCTAAGGCGGAAGCCGAAGCTGAACTGAAAAAAGAAGTAGATTCTAAAAAATCTGATGAGAACAAAAAGAAAAAGTCCAAGTCAGATAAGAAGAGAAAAGATAAGAAGAAAAAAGACGAAGATTAATTTGTAAGAAAGGAGTAGCAGGATGGACTTGAGGCGTATTTTACGCAATTTAGATTGGTGGCTGATTTTTGCCGTACTGATTTTGATGGGCTGTGGTTTAGGTTTGATTGACAGTGCAACTCATAGTTTTGCCGTTAGTACAGGTAAGTCTTGGCATTTTAATCGTCAAAGTACATTTATGCTCATTGCTATCTTTCTTGCAATTTGTACATTGCGGTTTGATTACCGCATCCTAAAAAATTACGCTACACCTTTTTACATTTTTAATGTTTTGATTTTGATAGCAGTAATGTTTTTCGGCACAACCCAGCTTGGGGCGCAACGATGGATTCAGATCGGTGGCTTTACCGTGCAGCCTTCTGAATTTGCTAAAGTGTTCCTGATAATTTGTCTTGCTGCTTTTATGGAAAGGCGTATTGAATGGTTGGAAGACTTTAAAGATTATATACCTGTCTTTCTCTACATCTTTGTACCTTTCGTTTTAGTATTGAAGCAACCTGACTTGGGAACTTCCCTGACTTTTATGGCAATTCTTTTGGGAATGATTTTTGTCAGTGGGTTTAAGATTAGGTGGTTTGTTTGGTGTACGACTTTATTCGTTTCTCTGATGCCTTTAATCTGGAGATTTGTGCTTAAAGATTATCAAAAGAACCGCATCCGAGTATTCTTGAATCCGGAACTTGACCCCTATGGTAGCGGTTATCATGTGATTCAATCCAAGATTGCTATTGGTAGCGGTGGCTTGTTTGGTAAAGGTTGGCTTGAAGGCACCCAAAGTCAACTTAACTTTTTGCCGGAAAACCATACGGACTTTATCTTTGCTGTTGTTGGGGAAGAGTTTGGTTTTATCGGTGCGGCCTTTATTTTATTGATGTACTTCATCATCATCTGGCGTGGTATTACTATTGCCTTGAATGCAGATGATGATTTTGGCACTTTGTTGGCAGTGGGCGTAACTTCTATGTTTATGTTCCACATTTTGGTAAATATTGGTATGACTATTGGCATCATGCCTGTAACTGGTGTACCCTTGCCATTCCTGAGTTATGGTGTCAGCTCGCTCTTGACGAATACAATGCTAATTGCTTTATTGTTGAATATAAAAGTTAGCGATCAAAAGCTACAATTTTAAGGAGGATATGATGGAAAAAGAATTGACCATTGACATACTGAGCAGTGTGCAAAAGCCAGCCCGCTATACCGGCGGTGAATTTGGTAGCATTATTAAACCTGCTGAAGAAGTAGAAGCAACTATTGCCTTGGCTTTCCCTGACGTTTACGAAGTTGGCATGAGCTATTTGGGCTTCAAAATTTTGTATCACCTTTTGAACAAAACTGCAGGTGTGCAAGCTGAACGCGTATATGCTCCTTGGATTGATATGGAAGCTAAAATGCGTGAACGCAACATTCCCCTGCGTACTTTGGAGACTGAAAAAACTTTGGCGGAATGTGACATTGTAGGCTTTACCCTGCAATACGAACTTTCCTACACCAATATTTTGAATATGTTGGACTTGGGCAATGTGACCGTTCTGTCCGCAGACCGTAAAGATAACGACCCCTTCGTTATCGTAGGTGGTCCTTGCGTTTATAATCCGGAACCTTTGGCTGATTTCTTTGACTTTGCTATCATCGGTGAAGGTGAAGAAATCATGATTGAAGTTATGGAAGCTTACAAAGCTTGGAAGAAAGCTGGTAAAATTGGCGGTCGTCAAGGTTTCTTGAATGAAGTAGTTAAAATTCAAGGCATCTATGTGCCTAGCTTCTATGAAACTGTTTATAACGAAGATGGTTCTGTTGCAGAAGTAAAAGTTATCAACGAAGCTGCTCCTGCTGCTGTAGAAAAACGTGTTATTAAAGACATGAATACCGTTGATTTCCCTGATGCTCCCATCGTTCCTTTCAATGATATTGTTCACGATAGAATTATGTTGGAAGTTTTCCGTGGTTGTACTCGTGGTTGCCGTTTCTGTCATGCAGGTATGGTATATCGCCCCATTCGTGAACGTAAGCCCGAAGTTTTGAAAGAACTGGCTCGAAAATTGGTAGATAACACCGGTTACAACGAAATGTCCTTGGTATCTTTGAGCAGTGCCGATTACTCCTGCCTTGCTCCCTTGGTACATGATTTGATTGCAGAATTTAAAGATGAACGTGTAAGCGTAAGCTTGCCGTCCCTGCGCATAGACAGCTTCTCCGTTGATATTGCTAAAGAAGTACAAGCAGTGCGTAAAAGTGGCTTGACCTTTGCTCCGGAAGCAGGCAGTCAAAAAATGCGTGACGTTATCAATAAAGGCGTAACCGAAGAAGATTTGATGAATGCAGTAGCTGCAGCTTTCAAATCCGGTTGGAACAGTGTTAAATTGTACTTTATGATTGGCTTGCCCTTTGAAACTGACGAAGACATTTTGGCAATCGCTGATTTGGCGAAAAAAGTTCAATATAAATATTACGAAATCACTGGTAAACGTGGTTGCAAGGTAACTGTAAGTGCTTCCAGCTTCGTTCCCAAACCGTATACCGCGTTCCAATGGTTTGCGCAAAATGACATCGAAACTTTGCGTCGCAAACAATTTCTTTTGAAAGATGCTCTTAAAGTTAAAAATATTACCTTCCAATACCACGATGCTAAAACCAGTATTGTTGAAGCAATCTTCGCTCGTGGTGACAGACGCTTGGGTAAAGTTCTCCTGACTGCTTGGCAAAAAGGCGCTCGCTTCGATGGTTGGAGCGATTGCTTCTCTTATGACCGCTGGTTAGAATCCATGGCAGAATGTGGTTTGGACAAAGACTTCTACGCAGCACGTACTCGTGGTGAAAATGAAGTATTCCCTTGGGAACATGTACAACCTGCTGTTTCCAGAAAGTTCTTGTGGCGTGAATGGGAAAAAGCTCAAGCTCAAGAGCTTACTCACGATTGCCGTCGCAGTACCTGCACTGGTTGTGGTGTTTGCCAAAAATTGGGCGTAGAAATTATTGACTATAAACGAGGTGAAGCATAATGAAATTACGCATGCAAATTACAAAAGACCGTGATATTCGTTTCATCTCTCATTTGGAATATGTACGCACCATTGAACGCGCTATCCGTCGTGCCAAGTTGCCTGCTGCTTATTCCGAAGGCTTCAACCCGCACTTGAAGTTCTCTCTTGCTTCCGCACTTGGTGTTGGCGTAGTTAGCTATACTGAATTTGTGGAAATCGAATTGGCAGAACCCGTGGAAATCGAAGCTGCAGCAAGAGCTTTAGACAAAGCTTTGCCCCGTGGTATTCGCGTATTGGCGGCGGATGCAGTAGCTAATAATACTGCAGCACTGATGGCAGAAGCTGCTGGTGCAAGCTATGTTGTTACCCTGCCTTATGACAAAGACATTACCGAAGCAGTAGAAAACTACAACGATGCGATGGAACTGCTCTTCAAAAAAGCAGCTCCTAAACGCAAAGAAAAGTTCAAAGAAATTGATGTTAAGTTCTACATCCCGGAAATCGCTGTGGAACTTAAAGATGGCAAAACCATTTTCTCCTTTGAATGCAAAATTACTCCTACCGGCAGTATGAAAGCAGTTGATTTGCTCAATGCTTTGAACGAAGCTTATGCTTTGGAATTGCCTGTGGAAATGGCAGATATTGAACGCCACACTCTTTATAAATTCACCAAACGCGGCAAAAAAGTTCCTATGTTAAATAAGGATGCTGTGAAATTACAATAAGCAATTAAAATACCGACTTCGTAAAAAACGAGGTCGGTATTTTTTACTGTAGTCTTTTGCCAGAAAAAGGTTTATGTGTTAAAATAAATTGTTCTAAAAAATATGCACAAGTGCAGAAAGGAGGCAATGATGACAGCGAAAATTATTATAGGCGCAACTGAAGACGAAACTCGCATGGGTTTAGTGGAAGACGGACGCCTGATGGAATACTTGGTGGAACGCGCAGAAGAGAACCATTTAGTTGGCAGTATCTTCAAAGGTCGCGTGTGTAACGTGGTGCGTGGCATCCAAGCAGCATTCATTGATATTGGGCTGGAACAGAACGCCTTTTTGTACTTGGGAGATAAAATGGACGTGACCGAAGGTCAAAGCATCTTGGTACAAATTTCCAAGGATGCTCGTGGTACTAAAGGTCCTACTGCTACTCGCGAGGTTACACTGCCCGGTAAATACGTTGTGCTTTTACCCTACGCTTCTTACATTGGCGTGTCCCGCAAAATTACGGACAAGGTTGAACGTGAGCGTTTGGTAAAAGCTTGCGAAGCTGCTAAGCCTGAAGGTGTTGGCATTGTAATTCGTACTGCAGCTACCGGCGTCAGTGAAGAACTTTTGGCAGCGGATATTTCAGAGCTTGTTGCAGCTTGGCGTGTACTTATGGCTCGCGAAAAATTGGCGAAAGCTCCTGCGCTTTTGCGTCGTGAGCTTGATTTGGCCATTCGCATTGCTCGCGATTACCTGCGTCCTGATTTAACAGAAATTATGATTGATGACCTTGCCATCTACAAACGTGTGGAAGAGTTAATGAAGAACGTTCCGCAGGCTAAAAATGTTAAGCTAAAGATGTACCAAGGTTTGGAAGATATTTTCGCTTACTGTGGTCAAACAGAAGCCGTTGCTTCTATTAGCGATCGTCAAGTGGATTTACCCAACGGTGGCTACATCGTCTTTGACTACACAGAAGCAATGACCGTTATCGACGTAAACAGCGGTAAGTTTAGCGGTCGTGAAAATTTAGAAGAAACCATTATGGAAATCAACCGTCAAGCAGCGGCGGAAATTGCTCGTCAATTACGCTTGCGTGATATTGGTGGTATCATTGTGGTTGACTTTATAGATATGCACACGGAAGAACACAAGGCAGAAATCTTAAGTGTTTTGCAAAGTGCTTTGAGCGGTGACAAAATGCATCCTAAAGTTCAAGACATTACTGTTTTGAATTTGGTGGAGATTACTCGTAAAAAGTCCCGTCAAAATTTATCTTCCGTATTATATTCTCCCTGTCCTGTTTGCAGTGGCAGTGGTAGAGTGCAAAGCAGGGAAACCTTAGCTTTGGAAATTAAGCGTCGTTTGCGTAGTTTGCTTGGTCAAAGAGGAAGCTCTAAAAATGTGCTGGTTGCTGCAAATCCTTGGCTTGCTGAATGGCTTAAGCAGAAAGATTTACGCAATTGGGAGCGTGAACTTTCCTGCACTATTAAAATTGAGTCCGATACTGGTCTGCACGCAGAATCTTTTATGATTTTGGATAACAGCAGTATTGACAAATAAAATTAATTTAGGTAAAATGTTCCAGTATGGACTGTAATCAGTTCGTCCCCAACCGCGTAGAGAGGTTCCGTAAACTCACAAGAGTACCGTATTTAGCGAGTCTATCATAAGGGAGGTGCAATAGATGTACGCAATTATCAAAACCGGCGGCAAACAATACCGCGTTAGCGAAGGCGAAACTTTGAAAGTTGAAAAATTGGACGTAGAAGTTGGCGCTGAAGTTGTTTTTGAAGAAGTTTTGACCGTAGTAAACGACGCTGACGTTAAAATCGGCAAACCCGTTGTTGAAGGCGCAAAAGTTGTTGCTAAAGTTGTAGAACAAGGCAAAGCTGACAAAATCTTCGTTTTCAAATACAAAGCAAAATCCAACTACCGTATCCGTCAAGGTCATCGTCAACCGTTCACTGCAGTTGAAATCGTTAAAATCGAAGCTTAATTTTTATGATTAAGATAGATGTAACCTTGGACAAAAATGGAATGATTACTGGCTATAAAGTTAGTGGTCATGCGGAATCAGCAAAAGCAGGCGAATATGATTTGATTTGCAATTCTGTTTCCGTGCTTACGCAAGCACCCATTATTGGACTGGAAAGACACTTAAAACGTAAGCCGTTCTACCGTGTGGATGAAGTAGACGGTATTTTAGAAGTAGCACTGAACAGTGCGCCGGATGAATTGTCGCAAGCTCTTCTGATGACCATGTACTATGGTGTGGAAGAATTAGCACAAGAGTTTCCGCAATATGTTCGTATCAAAGAACATAGGAGGTGAAAGTAATGTTTAAACTTATTCTGCAATTGCACGCACATAAAGTAGGTACCGGTAGCTCCAAAAACGGTCGTGACTCCAACGCTCAACGTTTGGGCACCAAAGCTCATGACACCCAATTGGTAACCGCTGGTTCCATCATCGTTCGTCAACGTGGTACCAAATTCCATCCCGGTAACAATGTAGGTATGGGCAAAGATTACACCATCTATGCTAAAGTAGAAGGTCGTGTAAAATTTGAACGCAAAGGCCGTGACAAACGCCAAATCAGCGTATATCCCGTTGAAGAAGCTGCTATGTAATATTTGCTGACGCAAAAAATAACTCCGTATCGAAAGATACGGAGTTTTATTTTTTGCTAAACTTGTTATAAGCACTTCTAACAAGTTTCATCTAGTCTTATAGTCTTATTTTGCAGCACGATAGATATTTGCCATATCTTCCATATTCAGCACTTTTACTTTACCAACAGTGCGAGTGTTCTTGAAGCTGCATTTGTAAGCAAGTTCTTTGATGTTTTCTTCAGACAGTTCAATGCCCATTTCACCGATGCTGGTAGGCATATCGATGCTGCGGAAGAATTCTTCCATTCTTGCAATGCCTTCGAGAGCAGTAGCTTCTTGGTTACGGAAGTCGTTAGGTATACCCATAACATTTACTGCCAATTGTACGAAGCGGGGGAGGTTATATTTGTAAACGTAACGAGCCCAGCTGCCCCAAATTGCAGCTAAACCTGCACCGTGAGCAATGTCCCAAATGCCGCTCAGTTCATGTTCGATTTGGTGGCAAGCCCAGTCACCAAAGCTACGTTCACCAGTAGTGTCGTTATGGGAAAGAGAACCACACCACATAATTTCAGCACGAGCGTCGTAGTTGGTAGGATCTGCTTTAAGAATTTGAGCGTTGTGCATAGTAGTTTTCAAAACACTTTCGCTGATTCTATCGATGATGTCCAATTGATGAGTGTTTTCTGCAGTGAAGAAGCGTTCTAAGGTGTGCATCATAATATCAACACAACCACTTGCAGTTTGGTATGCAGGAAGAGTGTAGGTCAGTTCCGGATTAAGAATGCAGAATTTGCAATAAGCATAGGTGGAAGTTAAACCACGTTTCAGCCAGCCGTTTTCGTTGGTGATTACGGAAGAAGTACTCATTTCACTGCCAGCTGCTGCAATGGTAAGTACTGCTGCAGTAGGGATGCTACCGGTAACGGTGCGTTTGCCTTCATAATATTCCCAAACGTCGCCTTCGTTGGCAAGACCGTAAGCAATAGCTTTAGCACTATCAATGGTACTGCCACCGCCAACTGCGAGAATGAAATCAACACCTTCTGCTTTGCACAGTTCAATGCCTTCGTAAACTTTAGAAAGGCGTGGGTTAGGAACAACACCGCCCAAAAGTACGAATTCAAGACCAACTTCAGTAAGGCTTGCGCATACTCTGTCTAAAAGACCGGAAGCTTTAGCACTATTGCCGCCAAAGTGAATGAGAACTTTATGAGCGCCATATTGTTTGCAAAGAGCGCCTGCTTGTGCTTCAGTGTTTTTGCCGAAAATTACGCGAGTTGGTGCTTGGAAGTTAAAATTATCCATATACTGTATCTCCTTTTTCGAACTCGTTATATAGCACTTCTAACGAGTTTAGTTTTAAATTATTTATAACAATTTTATTGTATCATTGCATTACTGACCTTGTAAATATAGCTAAGAATTTGTTATAATATAGCGGATATCGTTTTTGAAGAGGTAGGGTTCGTAATGAATTACATTGCTTGTTTTGGTGATTCCTTGGTTCAAGGTTTCCCCTATTCTAATAACAATTCTTGGATTGCAGAAGCAGAAAAACATGCTGAAATTAAAATGCTTAACTACGGTGTTTGCGGTGATTGCTGTGATGACATTCTCACTCGTCTGAAAATGACCAGCTTGCCGGAACACGTAAAACATATTTTGTTCTTTGGTGGTGCTAACGACATCATCCAAGGTCGTCCTGAAAAACATATTTTAGAAGATTACGCTAAATTGGTAAAATGGTGTGAAGAAAAGAACTACTCTCTTTGCATCGTACTTCCTTTGATTAGCGCAGAACCTATGCTCAATGTGCAATTGCAATCTTTGGGCAGAGCAGTATATGAAAAATATTCTGACAAAGTTTTCATGTTAGACTTGCAACCTGCAGTAGGTATGAGTTCTTTGGAACGCAGACTTGCTTATTTGGACAGCGTGCATCCGAAAGCAACTACCTATAAAAATATGGGCAAATACGCTGCTCCGCTGGTAAGCGAATGGGCTGCTAAAGCTCCTGTAGAAAAAGTTGAAGAAGCAGAAGAAGTTATCGAAGAATACTATGAAGATATTGCTTCCTGCTTGCTGGAAACTCCCGTTGGTAATTTGCGCATTAGCGCTAGTGACAAAGGCATTGTGGAAATTGCTTTCACTGACGAAGATGTAACTGCATTTTATGCAAATGACAATAAATTCTTGGCAGAAGCTTCTAAACAACTTAAAGAATACTTCGCTAAAGAACGCACCACTTTTGACCTGCCTTTAGATGTAGCTGGTACTGAATACCAAGTAAGCGTTTGGAATGAATTGCAAAAAATTCCTTACGGTGAAGTTCGTACCTACCAAGACATTGCTACCGCTTTGGGCAATCCGAAAGCAAGCCGTTCCGTTGGTATGGCAAATAACCGCAACCCCATTTGCATCGTTGTTCCCTGTCACCGCGTAGTTGGCAAAGGTAACAAAGTTACCGGTTATGTTGCAGGCGTTGATAAAAAAGAATACTTGCTTAAACTTGAAGGTGTAGAATTTTAATAAGCATAAAAATTAAGCGTGTTACGAATTGCGTAACACGCTTTTTGAATTCTTGGTGATATTTTTATAGGTGTCTTGCAATATAAACTAGTAGGTTGCTATAATATAAATAAACAATACAGATTGAGGTGATAAGATGAAATACATTTTAATGATAGCTTTAGTTATTGGAGGTTTGTTTATGTTCATGCAAAGCGGTAACGCTAATCAAACTATGACTTACCAAGAATTGCAAAATAAATTGAATGCTAAGGAAAATTTTGTGCTCCTCGATGTGCGTACTCAAGAAGAGTTTAACGCAGGACATATTCCGTCTGCGATTCTGCTTCCTTATGATGAGATCAATCTTAAAGCGGCAACTGTGCTGCCTGAAAAAGAAAAGGAAATCGTACTGTACTGCCGTAGCGGTAGACGCAGTGCCATTGCGAAAAAAGCTTTGGTAGAGTTGGGCTACAAAGATGTTGAAGACTTTGGTGGTATCAACAGGTGGAAAGGTGAACTTGTAAAGTAAATTTGCAAAAATAAAAGGACTGTCTTAGAACAGTCCTTTTTTATTATTCTTCCATTCCAAACATTTTAGGTGGAAGTTGTGCCAAGATGATTGCTGCGAAAACTAACGCGCAACCCCAAAACTCACGCATGGTGAGAACTTGGTTTAAAAGCAACCAACCACTGAGCATGGCAAAGACACTTTCTAAGCTCATAAGCATGGATGCCAGGACAGAGCTGACGTGCTTTTGACCGACGATTTGCAAGGTGTAAGCTACACCGCTAGACATAATGCCTGCGTATGCAACCGATCCCCAAGCGAGAGAAAGATTTTCCCAAGAGGGACTTTCAAAAACAAACATCAAGATACCATTGGCGATAGTGCAAACTGCAAATTGAATGAAGGAAAGGCGTACGCCATCCAAGCCTTGAATAACGCTTTCGATACACAAAATGTGAATACTAAAGCAGAAAGCACAAGCCAAAATATACATGTCGCCTTTGTTGATAGTGAAGGCTTCGTTAATGCAGATGAAGTACATACCAATAGTTGCAATCAGTACGCTAATCCATTGCAGAATGTTTACTTTGCTTTTAAAAGCAAGACTGCCTAAAATTGGTACGATGACTATATATAATGAAGTAATAAATCCGCCTTTGCCAACTGTTGTATAAGCCATACCAATTTGTTGGAAGAGACTGGCAACAGTTAGTGCTAAACCGCAGATGATACCGCCACGCAAAAGTCTTTTACGAGTAGCCTTGTCTTCCGTTCCCCACAAGCTAAGCTTTTTTCTGGCAAGCTTGTCGAAGAAAAGGAAACAGGGGAATAAAAAGATTGTTGCTAAAACGCTACGAGCGCAGTTAAAGGTAAGAGGTTCTAAGTATTCTGCACCAACACTTTGGGCTATGAAGGCAGTACCCCAAATGAGGGAGCAAAGTGTCAGCATGAGTACGCCACTAAAATTGTACATAGTTGATTCTCCAAACTGAATGAATTTAACGAACAGTATTGTATCACTTTTTGAAGATATGTGGAATATATAGCTGTCTTTTTCTGAAAACAGCGGAGAGTTCCGTAAGAGCAAGGCTTTCAGATTTTTTAAACTGGTTTTGTTTTTTAACTATGTTCCGTCGCAAGACTTTATTGTAAAGTCAAGACCTAATTTACTGAAATTTTCAGGAATTTGTGCAACAAAATAGATGGGAAAATTTTTCGTTTCTTTACCATATATAGTGCCCAAGCTTGTTGATGACACAGATATATTGTGTTATAATAAACAAGGTTAATGCAATATGATGTGCTAGTTATTGCATTGCTTATTAAAATAATACAAATGTTACGTTTACAATTAGAATAAGCTTTAGGTATTGATTAGGAGGAGAAAGGACTATGAAAGTTATTAAACGCGATGGTACTACCGTTGATTTTGACAGTAGTAAAATTGTTGTGGCTATTCAAAAGGCGAATGCTGTTGTTGACCCGCAAGACAGAATTGAAGAATATAAAATTTTGGAGATTGCTAGAAATGTGCAATCCCGCAATAGAATGCGTTTGCTGGTAGAAGACATCCAAGACATCGTGGAACATAGCTTGATGGATGCAGGTAAATTTGAATTGGCAAAACAATACATCATTTACCGCTACAAACGTGCTTTGGTTCGTAAAGCTAATACCACTGACGAATCCATTTTGTCCTTGATTCGCAACAGCAATAAAGATGTAATGGAAGAAAACTCCAACAAAAACGCTGTTATGGCTGCAACTCAACGTGACTTGATTGCTGGCGAAGTTTCCAAAGACTTGACCAGACGTATCATTCTGCCGGAAAAAATCTCTGCGGCTCATGATGAAGGCGTGCTCCACTTCCATGACGCTGACTATTTCATTCAACCTATCTTCAACTGCTGCTTGATTAATATCAGTGACATGCTTGATAAAGGTACCGTAATGAATGGCAAAATGATTGAAAGCCCCAAAAGCTTCCAAGTTGCCTGCACAGTTATGACCCAAATTATCGCATCTGTTGCTTCTTCCCAATATGGCGGTCAATCTGTAGATATTTGCCACTTGGGTAAATATTTGCGCCGTAGCTATGACAAATTCAGACGAAATATTTTGGAAGCTGCCGGTGGCAAGATTGACGAAGAAACCTTGGAAAACTTGGTACAAGAACGTTTGCGTGCAGAACTGCAAAGTGGCGTGCAAACCATTCAATATCAAATTAATACATTGATGACTACCAACGGTCAATCTCCTTTCGTAACCTTGTTCTTGCATTTGAAAGAAGATGACCCGTATCTTAAAGAAACTGCAATGATCGTAGAAGAAATTCTGCGTCAACGTTTGCAAGGTATTAAAAACGATAAAGGCGTTTACGTTACTCCTGCATTCCCCAAACTGGTTTATGTTCTCGACGAGCTTAACTGCTTGAAAGGTGGCAAATACGATTACATTACCCATTTGGCTGTAAAATGCAGTGCTAAACGCATGTATCCTGACTATATTAGCGCTAAGAAAATGCGTGAAAACTATGAAGGTAACGTATTCTCTCCCATGGGTTGCCGCAGCTTTCTGGCTCCCTGGAAAAATGAAGAAGGTAAGTACCAATTTGAAGGTCGCTTCAACCAAGGTGTTGTTTCCATTAACTTACCGCAAATCGGTTTGATTTCCGGTCACGACGAAAAGAAATTCTGGGAACTCTTGGATGAACGTTTGCAACTTTGCTATGAAGCTTTGATGTGTCGCCACGAAGCGTTGAAAAAAGTTCGTAGTGATGTAAGCCCTGTGCATTGGCAATATGGCGCAATTGCTCGTTTGGGTAAAGGCGAAACAATTGAACATTTCCTTTATGGCGGTTACTCCTCCATTTCCTTGGGTTACATTGGTTTGTACGAAGTTACTATGGCAGTTAAAGGTTGCAGCCATACCGAACCTGAAGGCGAAGACTTCGCAGTGCGCGTAATGCAACGTTTACGTGGCGCTTGTGATAAATGGAAAGCACAAACCAACATTGGTTTTGCTCTCTATGGCACTCCTGCCGAAAGCTTGTGCTACCGCTTCGCTCGTATCGATAAAGAAAAATTCGGTAGTGTTCCCAACATTACCGATAAAGGTTACTACACCAATTCTTACCACATTGATGTTCGTGAAGATATCGACGCTTTCCAAAAATTTGCTTTCGAAAGCCAATTCCAAAAGATTTCTTCCGGTGGCGCAATTTCTTATGTAGAAATCCCCAATATGCGTCATAATACCGAAGCTTTGGAAGATGTTGTACGCTTCATTTACGATAACATTCAATACGCAGAATTCAACACCAAATCCGACTACTGCCATGTATGCGGCTTTGATGGCGAAATCATCATCAACGATGATGGCGAATGGGAATGCCCTGCTTGCGGTAACAAAGACCATGCTTTGATGAACGTTACTCGTCGTACTTGCGGTTACTTGGGTGAAAACTTCTGGAACGTAGGTAAGACAAAAGAAATTAAAGCACGTGTACTCCATCTGTAAGAGGTGAGCTAAATGAATTACGCAACCATTAAAAAAATAGATGTAGCTAATGGCCCTGGCATCCGCGTATCCTTGTTCGTTAGCGGTTGCACCCATCATTGCAAAGGCTGCTTCAATCCGGAAGCTTGGGACTTCCACTATGGTAACCCATTTACCAAAGAAGTTGAAGACGAAATCTTGGAGGCTTTGAAACCTACTTACATCAAAGGCTTGTCCTTACTTGGCGGCGAACCTTTCGAACCTGTTAACCAAAAAGCTCTGCTTCCCTTGATTCGTAGATTTAAAGAAATGTATCCCGAAAAAACCTTGTGGTGCTACAGCGGTTACGATTTTGAAAAAGATATGCTTACCGGTAGCCTTGGACCTTGGGAAGTTACTAAAGAAATGCTTTCCTACATTGATGTGCTTGTTGACGGTGAATTTATTTTGGAATTGAAGAACCCCAACCTGCGCTTCCGTGGCAGTGCTAACCAACGCGTTATCCGCGTGCAAGAATCTTTAAAAGAAGATAAACTTGTATTGTGGGATGATAATGAAGGTTTATTTGAAGGTAAATAAAATATGATTAACAATAATGAAACGCTTGTGGCGATTTAGCCACAAGCGTTTTTGCTTTGACGAAGCGTTTAAATTTTTTCACTTGCAGAAAGTCGAAATGTCAAATATAATTAAATTACAAATCCTACAAAAATACACTGACTACAATTAGATTAAGGTGGTATAGATATGAGAAACTTAGCAGATGCTATAGAAAACTTTATTATTCAAGAGTTTATGCACGATAGAGACGATGCTTTGCTGGTAAAGAGAAGCGACTTGGCTGAAAAGCTTTCCTGCGCTCCGTCCCAGATTAGCTATGTTTTGAGCACACGTTTCACTCCGGAACGTGGTTTCATCGTAGAATCAAGACGTGGCAGCGGTGGCTTTGTGCGTATCGTGCGTGTTGTGCCTAAAGAAGAGATTGTTCCCGAAAAAGAACCTACTGCTTTGGAATTGGTACAACATTTGGCGCAAAAGAGAATGATTACCGCTCGTGAACAAAGATTGTTGAAATTCATCTTAGAGATTATTGACGCAGACGAAGAGCAGAAGAAGTCTATCTTGCAACAAGCGATTGGGCAGATGACCAACGGACAGGGGTGAGAATATGAGTGACATTATGTGCGAAAACTGTGGCAAGAAAAAAGCCATAGTTCACGTTGCTGCCCTGATGGGTGATAAAAAAGTTGATAAATGGTTGTGCGAGGATTGTGCTAAGGACTTCCTGCCTTTTGCCGGAGGGGAACTGCCTTTAAGCCCGGAACTTGCCAAGAACTTTTTTGAAGAGTTGATGAAAGGTAAAAAATCTGAACCGGAAGTTTCCAAGGATGGTTTTTCTTTGCGTGCTTCAAGAATCGTAAGCGAAGCTATTGTTAAAGCAATCGAGATGGGCAGTGACCATATGGGAACTGAACATTTGTTGTGGAGTATGCTTGCCGGCGATAAGAGCATGGCGAAGCAAATCATCACAGGTTTTAACGTAAAAGCAGAAGATTTACTGGAAGACTTGAAAGCTCAAATGGACGCTGGAGAGAAAAAGGAAGGCAATGTATTTGTTCCTTATAGCCCCAGAGCAACCATGGTTTTTGAAAAAGCAGGCGAAGAAGCTAAAAAGCTTGGACAAGGTTTTGTTGGTAGCCAACAAATTTTGTTGGGACTTTTGGCTGTGGAAGAAGGCATTGCTCATAGAGTGCTTACCAAATTTGGCGTGACTTATGACAACGTAGCGGAAGTTGTCCGTCAAGTTGATGAACAACGTAAGGCTTTGAGTGGTAATAGCTTGCGTGGTAAAAAAGCAGAGAAAAATGTAGATGTACTGGAAGTTTTGAGTGGATTTGGTCGTAATTTGAACGAGGCGGCGCGTCTTGGCAAGATTGATCCTGTCATTGGACGTGAGGAAGAAGTGGAACGCTTGATTCAAATTCTGTGCCGTCGTACTAAAAATAACCCGGTTATCATCGGTGAAGCAGGTGTTGGTAAAACTGCTATCGCAGAAGCACTTGCACAGAAAATTGTTAAAGGGGAAGTTCCCGACTTCCTGGAAAACAAGATTATCTTTTCCTTAGAACTGGGTATGCTTGTTGCCGGTGCTAAGTATCGTGGTGAATTTGAAGACCGCTTAAAAGAAATCTTGGAGCTGATTCGTAAAGACCAACGCATTATCCTTTTCATTGACGAATTGCACACCATCATTGGTGCGGGTAGTGCGGAAGGTAGTATTGATGCTGCTAATATTGTGAAGCCTGCTCTGGCTCGTGGTGAACTGCAAGTTGTAGGCGCTACTACCATCGCAGAATACCGTAAACGTATTGAGAAGGACGCTGCCTTGGAACGTCGCTTTCAACCTGTAATGGTTAAAGTTCCTGATGCACAAGCTAGCGAAAGAATGCTCTTAGGCTTGCGTAAACGTTATGAAAAATTCCACGGTTTGCAAATTAAAGAAGAAGCTATTAAAGCTGCGGTGGAACTTTCCGATAGATATATTACTGATAGAAATTTGCCTGATAAGGCTATTGATTTGATGGACGAAGCTTGTGCTAGACTGCGCATTAAGTTTTACAAACGTTCCTTGCCTGCTCGTAAGATTCAAGAAGAACTTGAGTATGTTCAACTGGAAAAAGACGATGCTGTAGCAGAACAAAAGTACGAGCTTGCTGCAGAATGGCGCGATAAAGAAAATGAACTGCAACGTAAATTGGCAGCTGCCTTGGCAGAAGTTACTCAAGAATTTGTAGTAACTGCCGATGATGTAGCAGAAGTTGTAGCTTCTTGGACCGGTATTCCTGTGCAAAAGTTGACCGAAGGTGAAAGTAATAGACTTCTCAAACTGGAAGCTAAGCTTCATAAACGCATCATCGGTCAAGATGCTGCTGTTGTAGCTGTGAGCAAGGCAATTCGTCGCGCTCGTGCAGGTTTTAAAGATAAAAATAGACCTGTGGGCAGGTTCCTCTTCCTTGGCCCTACCGGTGTGGGTAAAACTGAATTGGCAAAAGCTTTGGCTGAGGATATGTTTGGTGATGAACGTGCCATGATTCGTTTTGATATGAGCGAATATATGGAAAAACATACTACTGCACGTCTCTTAGGTGCACCTCCAGGTTATGTTGGCTACGAAGAAGGCGGTCAACTGACCGATGCAGTACGCCGTAAACCTTATTGCGTAGTGCTTTTGGACGAAATCGAAAAGGCGCATCCTGATGTGTTCAACGTGCTCTTGCAAATTATGGAAGATGGTCGCTTGACTGACGGTCAAGGTAGAACTGTGGACTTCCGTAATGCGGTTATCATTATGACCAGTAACGCAGGTGCGCAAAAATTGAGCATGGCTAAACCTTTGGGCTTTGCTTCCGATGGTGCTAGTGAACTTAAAAATCGCAAAGACCAAGTGCTTGCAGAAATTAAGCACATCTTCCGCCCTGAATTCTTAAACCGTGTGGATGAAACCTTGGTTTTTGACCCCTTAGGTGCAAAAGAATTGGAACAAATTGCTGATAATATGCTGGCAGAACTGAACAGCAGAATGAAAGCTAATGGACTCGAAATCGAGCTGGTATCTTCTGCGAAAGAGTTGCTTTTGGAAGAAGGCAGTGACGCTAAGTACGGGGCAAGACCTTTGCGCAGAGCTTTGCGTAAATTGGTGGAAGACCCTGTAAGTGATTTGTTCTTGGCAGGAAAGTTCAGCAAAGGCGATAAGATTATCGCAGAAGTTGGCGAAGGCAAGGAATTGAAGTTTAGCAAAGCTGTTGAAGCAGAGCACTTCATTTTAGAAATGCCTATTAGTTTTGAAGAACCTGTCTATGTGGCAGGAGGAGATGCTTATGGCGAAGACTAAGTATCATTTTGTGTGCCAAAGCTGCGGCTACACTACCAGTAAGTGGTTAGGTCGTTGTCCGGAGTGTGGTGCGTGGGATTCCTTTAGTGAAGAAGCAGAGGTAAGTGCAAAGAGTAAAAGCTTTTTGCCTACCACTGCTGAAAAGATAAAACCTAAGACTATTTCCAGTGTTGCCCAAACTAAGGTGGAGCGTTTGGCTACAGGCATCCGTGAATTTGACAGGGTGCTTGGTGGCGGCGTTGTACCCGGAAGCCTTGTGCTTTTAGGTGGCACTCCCGGTATCGGTAAATCTACCATCCTTTTAGATGCAGGCTTGCGTTTTGGTCAACAAGGCATCAAGACTTTGTATGTGAGCGGTGAAGAATCTGAAGAACAAACTGCCATGCGTGCGGCTCGTCTTGGCGGCACGACAGATAATCTTTTGATTATGACTGCTACTGATTTAGATGCTATCTTAGTACAAGCGCAAAATGTTGCGCCCAAACTTTTGATTATCGACTCCATTCAAACCATGTATAATCCTGAACTGCAAACTGCGGCAGGAAGCGTGGGGCAAGTGCGCGAGTGTACAGCAAAGCTTTTGCAATTTGCCAAGACTTCGGGCATTGCGGTACTATTGATTGGTCACGTGACTAAGGATGGCAATATTGCAGGTCCTCGTTTGTTAGAGCATATGGTTGACGTAGTGCTTCAGTTTGAAGGTGACCGCTCTTATTCCTTCCGTGTACTGCGAGCTTTGAAGAATCGCTTTGGCAGTACCAATGAAAGTGGTATCTTTTCCATGGAAGCAGGTGGCTTGCAAGAAGTTGCTAATCCTGCTGGCTTGTTCCTTGAAGACCGTGATGGTGAAGCAGCAGGCAGTGTGATTGGTGCTTGTATGGAAGGTAACCGTCCCATTATGGTTGAGTTCCAAGCTCTTGTTGCAAAGACTCCCTACGGTATGCCTCGCAGAACTGCAGTTGGCTTTGACTATAACCGTGTGAATATGTTGCTTGCCATTTTGGAACGCAGGATGGGTTTTGACTTTGGCGTGTACGATGCCTACATTAACATTGTGGGCGGTATGCGTGTTACCGAGCCTGCAGCAGATTTAGCTGTGGCGGCAGCGTTGGTTTCCAGTTATCGCAATAAGCCTGTGCCCAAAGGGGTGCTTGCTTTTGGCGAAGTTGGGTTGACTGGCGAGGTGCGTCGTGTAAGTGCACCGGAGCGTCGCATTGCAGATGGCATTAATCTTGGGTTTACTAAGTTCATCGTGCCTGATAGCAACATTCCGTTGAAGTTTGATAGCAATGTGCAAATTATAAAAGTTAAGACTTTGGAACAGGCGCTTAGGGCGATGTTTGAGTAAAAAATTAACGCTGTATGTATTTCGTAAAGAAGTACGTACAGCGTTTTTGTTTTTATGGTATTAATTTCCAACAAGTTCTTACAAAGCCAAAAATTACTTTCTCGCAACAGGAAGAAAGTATACTTTCAATTCTCTGCACATAAAGCAGGATTTACCACTTCCAACATATAATATTATAGGAACACAACAAAGCGAGGAGCGATTACATGATTAAGGCTGTTTCTAATAAAAGTAATAGACAAGATAAGTATCCTGTTAGTGAGTACGGTGTGGCAAAGGCAAAAGAAGTTTGCGCTTATCACCAAAGTTATCCTGAATATACTATGACTCCGCTGGCGAAGCTTGATGCTTTGGCAAATGCGTTGGGCGTAAGTAAGATTATGGTGAAGGATGAAAGTAAACGTTTTGGGCTGAACGCCTTTAAAGTTTTGGGCGGAAGCTACTGCATTGGCAAATACATTGCAGAGCGTTTGCAACTGCCAAAAGAAAAATTCAACTTCGCTACCCTTGTTAGTGATGAAGTTAAGGCAGAACTTGGCGAGCTTACTTTTGTAACCGCTACTGACGGCAACCACGGTAGGGGTGTAGCTTGGACTGCAAATCGTTTAGATCACAAGAGCGTAGTCTTTATGCCGGAAGGTACTGTACCTGAACGATTGGAGAACATTCGCAAGCTTGGTAGTGATGCGTCCATCCAACCTATGAATTACGACGACTGCGTGCGTAAGGCGAAGGCGTGCTCTGAAGAATATGGTTGGGTTATTACTCAAGACACTGCTTGGGAAGGTTACGAAGAAATCCCCAAATGGATTATGCAAGGCTATACTACAATTGCTTACGAAATTATCCAACAAATTGGAGAGGATAAACCTACTCACGTTTTCCTGCAAGCAGGCGTTGGTTCTATGGCTGGTGCGATTGCTGCTTTTATGGCGGATTATTACGGGGAAGATTGCCCTGTAATTACTATTGTGGAACCTACTAAGGCGGACTGCATCTTCCGAACTGCAGAAGCTAACGACGGTAAACTGCACTTTGTAACTGATAAGATGGATTCCATTATGGCAGGCTTGTGTTGCGGCGAACCTTGCACCATTGCCTGGGAAATTATGGAAAGCTATGCTAAACATTTTGTTTCCATGCCTGACTACGTTACTGCAAAAGGTATGCGTGTACTTGGTAACCCCTTGCCCGGAGATGAAGCGATTGTTTCCGGTGAAAGTGGCGCTTCCTGCTTTGGCTTGGTAGTAGAAGTTTTGCAAGATCAAGAGCTGGCGTGGCTTAAAGAGCAGCTTGGTTTGAATAGCGAATCTAAGATTTTGTGTATCTCCACTGAAGGCGATACTGATAAAGCAAATTACAGAAGCATTGTGTGGGACGGTGCGTACTATAAATAATTAGGAGGTTTGAGAATGCGTTTTTATACTGCGGAAATCAATAATAAGGAAGAAATTTTAGTTGCCTTTGCTGAAGGTAATGTTGCGTACAGAATGAGCCGCTTGCAAAAGTTAGTGCCTGCACTGAACTTTGCGGATATGAATGACTTGATTCGTAACATTACTGCAGACCACAAAGAAAAACTGGCTCGCTTTGCTGCTAATAGTGACGTGCTTAGCGGTGCAGAAGTTAATTTGGAAGAAGTGAAGCTGTGCGCTCCCATCGTGCATCCTCGTCAAGATGTAATCTGCTTGGGCATTAACTACTTTGCCCATGGTGTGGAAGCTGGTCATTTTTCTGAAGAAGCTTTTGGCGGCGAACGTCCTTATACCATTTACTTCTCCAAACGCGTGAACAAAGCAACTGCTACCGGCGAAGGCATTCCTGCTTACGAAGGATTGGTAGATAGCTTGGACTACGAAGTGGAATTGGGTGTAGTACTTGGCAAGGATGCGAAGAACGTAACTAAAGAGGAAGCTCTTGATTACGTATTTGGTTACACTGTAATCAACGATGTGAGTGCTCGCAACTTACAAACTCGTCATAAGCAATGGTATATGGGTAAAAGCTTAGATGGCTTTACTCCCATGGGTCCCTGCATCGTAACTGCTGATGAAATTGCAGACGTACAAGACTTGAATATCAAGTGCACTGTAAATGGTGAAGTTCGCCAAGATAGCAACACCAAATTGATGATGCAAACTGTGGCTGGCGCAATTTTTGAACTGTCCCAAGGTATTACTTTGCAAGCTGGAACTATCATTGCTACCGGTACTCCTGCAGGGGTAGGCATGGGTATGAAACCGCCCTGCTTCTTGAACCGTGGCGATGAAATTATTTGTGAAGTAGAAAAAGTTGGCAAATTAATTAATTTTGTTGAATAATCAAGTTTAAAATGATTCTTGTCTACGGGAAACGTTGTATCGCATTTGTGGGCAGATAAAATATTTGAGCGTTAAAAATTGTAACTATTTAACATAAAATGGGTATTAAAAGCTTAGTTTTCAAAAATAATTATAAGATTAGCAGATTTTGTTGCTTTTTTCAAAAAGATACAATAAAATGAACTTAAGAATCAATTTGATTTCAAAGGAGGCGCTCCAAATGGGCAAATTTGTTATTCGTAAAACTAATACCGGTATTAAATTTGATTTGAAAGCTGGCAATGGTGAAGTTATTGCCACTTCCGAAGTTTATTCCTCTGAAAATGCTTGCCGTAAAGGTATTGCAAGTGTTATGAAAAATGCCCCTGTTGCAGGTGTAGAAGACCAAACTGTTGAAGGTTTTGCTCGTGCTAAGCACCCTAAATTTGAAATTTACAAAGACAAAGCTGGCGAATTCCGCTTCCGCCTGAAAGCTACTAACGGTCAAGTAATTGCTACCGGTGAAAGCTACAAAGCATTGGCTGGTTGCAAAAATGGTATTGAATCCATCAAAAAGAATGCTCCTGACGCTGTAGTAGTTATGGAAGAATAACATACAAAAAATTAACGCTCGTTGAGAAATCAACGAGCGTTTTTATTTACTTTGCTTTTAAGTTTATGACAACAAGTTCAGGGGCAACTTCCGTGCGTACCGGTACTCCCCAAAAACCATACCCATTACTGGTGATGGCGGTTAAGTTGCCAAACTCTTTACGTCCGTAGTCAAGCTTATACATTTTCTTGGTGACCAAGCGGTTAGGGAAGAGTTGTCCTGTGTGGGTATGCCCTGCTACGTACAGGTCGTAGCCTGCGGAACTGGCTGCTTCCATCTTGCGTGGTTGATGATCAATGACGATGTTGTAGTAGTGTGCATTATCAGCGCTTAGCATTTCTAAAGAAGCAGTACTTCTGTTGCGGCTAAAGTCGTTCAAACCGGTAATCTTGAGTTTGTTATCGACAATAGCGTTTGCATCACGCAGTACGTTAATGTTATTTGCTTCCAGCATCTCCTGCCAAACGGTAGGCTTGTCTAAATAATCATGGTTGCCGTAAGCAGCGTAAACTCCAAGTGGTGCTTTAAGCTTTGCCAATGGTGAAAGGGAGTCCTGCTCTTTGACATAAAGCAACTTTTCGTCCAATATATCACCTGCTAAAAGGACAAGGTCTGGTTCTTGGGCGTTTATTTTTTCTACTAAGTTTTCTGCGTAAGACTTACCTAAGAGCCTGCCAAGATGGATGTCACTGACGAGGACTATTTTGTAATTTGTGTTGACAGGTAGCTTGGCGGTTAAGATATCTTCCGTGCGGATAGTTGGGTTAAAGGCGCGGAAGCTACCCCAAGTGATGAAGGCAAGCATGCAAAGCAACCCTGTACAAGCAATTTTGTAGTTAGGTAGCTGCACGGAGAAAAGCTTGCCACCAAGCCAGATAAGGCTGTGGATTAGCGCTAAGATTACGGAATAATAAATAAAGGCTAGCCACAAACCGCTGAGCCAGGAAGAAACCTTGAGTAAAATTAAAGGCGTGCTTTCCGGGAGCAGGCGAGAGCCTATCATATTAATTGCTAAGAACAGGCAACAAAAGAAGAAGCTCCAAGTTTTTGCGAAGCTGAAGTTGAGCCTGCAATAGATGTATGAAATTGTGCTAAGTAAAAAATCAATAATAATGAAGAAATAGATGAACTTCATAAAAACTCCTTAAAACTTTCTATAAATATTATAAGGTTTGAAGAAAGTTGTTCACAAGAGCAAAAGGGAAAGATTTTTAAACTGTTCACAGTTGCAACCTTAATTCTTTGAGGAGCTGACACATATAAAAATCTCCTTGGGAGTATACTAAAGCTGTGGATGGGAGGAGTAACCTACAAGGAGGTTATGAATATGAAAGCAGTAAAATGGTTTTCTAAGGCAATGACCTTAGGGTTTGTCTTCTTTATGGCGCTCTTATTAGTGAATCCTGAAAACAGTTTAGAATTTGTCGCTATGATTCCTTTCGGTGCTTTTGCAGCGTATCTTTTGACTGAAAATTGTAATGCAGAATATGCTCCGAGTAAAGGTCGTAAGGAGATGTGTCATACAGGTTTATTCTTCGTTGGCTTGATTGGTGGTACGGTTATGAGCTATGGCGCATTTTTGGCACAAGGCATTGGCGAAGGAAATGTTATGAGCGGTTTGCTCTTAGGTAGCATTAGCAGTTATGCCTTTGTGGCAGCAACTCTTTTGACTGCCATCCCCGTTGCTATTTTGTTAAAAGAATATAGCGAAGGAGGGGAATAATATGTATGACACTATGATGGTCATTTTAACTGGTTTGCTTTTTGGTTTTAGTTTGTACTGGTCGGGAGTGTCCCATCGCAGACGTGCACGCTCTTCCATTCGCATGGAAAACTTAACCATCGCCAGAATTTTACTGTACGCTGTTGGTTATGCCATGTTCCTCTTGGCTATTTGCAGATACGTAGTTGGCTACGACGAAGCAAGCATCGCCATTAAGAATATGGACTTTGGCGTAGTAGTTGGTGGTTTTATTTTTGGTTTAGGTTTGGGCGTTATTGGTAACTGTTCCGTAGTAAGTTTGGCAGCACTGCCTCACGAGCACAAGTGTAAGACTTTGGGTATTATCCTTGGCGGTGGTTTAGGCTACTGGCTTTACAAGCACACCGCATTCTTTTGGATAAACCTTGGCATTTATGATCTTTGGAATTATGGGCAAATGACTCTTTATAAAATGAATGACTTTATCGATTACGTACTGCCTTTTGGTTATGAAGGGGTACTCTTCTTGGGAGTACTGATGATGGTTGTCGCAATTTTGACGCCTCGTCATTTTAGGAATAAGGAAAAACTTGCCAAGCATAGTTGATTTGGCAAACAGGTAACCTAAAAGGTTGCCTTTAACATAAAAAGCAGGTAACTCATAATGAGCTACCTGCTAATTTTATTTTGGTGCCCTCTAGCAGAATCGAACTGCTATCTTGCGCTCCGGAGGCGCAGGTTCTATCCATTAAACTAAGAGGACATTAGTAACGTTTGCATTATAACATATTTTTAGTTTTGCGTATATACAATAGCTAGGACAGAGTTTTTTGTGTTGTCACAAACATTATGCTACAATAAAAGAAAAGTATCTCTACGAGGTTGCTTCTATGAAATATAAAAACATTTACGGTGTAATAACCTTTACCGCAGTGCTGTGTTGGGCATTGTGGAATTATGATGTAAGTTTAAAACTGCTGGACAATTTTTATAAAGTTATCCTGCCTTTCTTGATTGGCGGGTTTATCGCTTTTATCGTTAACGTGTTGATGACTAAGTTGGAATTTGTTTGGGACAAGCTGTTTAGTAATAGCCCTTTGCATAAGGTGAAACGCATTGCTTGTCTTATTTTGAGTCTTGCCTTAATTGCTGCTTTCTTTGCTTTTACGGTTCTGCTTGTTTTGCCGGAGCTGAATAGTAGCGTGAAGACTTTAGTGAAATTGATTCCCCCTGCTGTAGATAAGATGAATATCTATCTGCAGGAAAAGGCTACTCAGTTTAATATGTTTGAGGATGATTTCCTTTACCTGCAAAAGCAATGGAACAATGCTTATCAAACTATCTTCCAATTTATTCAAGATAATAAGAGCTTGCTCCTGTCCCGTACTTGGATTGCTACTACTACTGTTTTAGATGTAGTAACCAATTTTGCCATTGGGATTGTGGCGGCGGTGTACTTGCTTTTAGAAAAGGATGAGCTTATAAAAAGCTTGAAGCGTACTGTTTACGCTCTTGCTTCCAAAGAACGTGCAGATTATTTGGTGCGTGCTGCCAAGATTAGCCAAAAGGTTTTCCACGGTTATGTGGCAGGACAATTTAGCGAAGCCTTGATTTTAGGCTGCTTATGTTTCGCAGGCATGGTGGTTATTGGTTTACCCTATGCTTTGGTGATTTCCGTACTGGTTGCGGTGCTGGGCTTGATTCCTATTTTGGGTACCATCATCAGTGCGGTGGTAGGCTGCTTCTTAATTTTAGTTGCTGCGCCTGAAAAGATTTGGGTGTTCTTAGTATTCTTCATTGTATTACAACGTATTGAAGGCGATATTCTGTACCCGAAGATTGTGGGTAAGGCAGTTGGACTTAGCGAGCTGTGGGTTTTGGTAGCTGTTACTGTTGGCGGTAGCGTTGCCGGAATTATGGGTATGATTATGAGCGTGCCTGTTTGCTCTGTTGCTTACATCTTGATTTCCGAAAAGGTAGAGCAAAGCCTAAGCGAGAAAAATATGAGCGATATAGATTAGTACTATAAAAAATAGCTTTAGAGTGATATAATTAAGTGTTACTTTTTTAGAATAAGAGGTTTTAAAGATGATTGTTATTCGAGATAGAGTTCGTTTTGTAGAAACTGATACCATGGGTGTTGTGCATCACTCAGTTTATTTGCATTGGTTTGAAATGGGCAGGGTAGAGCTTATGCGTTCTGTAGGCATTACCTTGACTGAGATGATGGATTCCGGCGTGTTGTTCCCCATTGCGGAAGTGGAAGCAACATACAAAAATAGCTTGAAGTACGACGATGAATTTGAAGTGCAAACTAAGATGACCGTTCTGACTAGGATCAAGATGGAGTTTGAAACCAAGATTATTCGCCTGCGTGATGGTGCTGTTGCTGCAGAAGGCAAAGTACGCAACGTGTTTACTGATACTGAAGGTCGCGTTGTCCGCTTGGACAAAGGCTGGATGGAACGTATGGAAAAAGCTTTGGAAGTAGAAAGTACTGAGGAGTAAGGTATGGAAAAATATACTATCGTGCCTGTGCCTACCAGAATCTTGACTCATCACGATGATGTGTGTGAAACGATTTTGGAATATGGCAAGGATAAGATTGGTCCTAATGATGTTGTGTGCATTGCAGAAAGTGTTGTTGCAATTATCCAAGGTAGAGCAATGCGCTGTGAAGAATTTAAACCGAGCCTTTTGGCAAAGGTTTTATGCCGTTTGTTCCCGTCCAAAGGCAGTATCAGTAGCTGGTACAGCATGCAAGCTCTCATTGATGCTGAAGGCGGTATGCGCGTATTGACTGCGGTAATCTGTGGTTTTGCTGCTAAATGCGTTGGCGTTAGTGGCGTGTTTTATCGTATGGCGGGCGAACAAGGTCGTTTGATTGACGATATTACCGGTACCATGCCTCCCTATGATAAGCACATTGTTTATGGGCCTTCCAATCCTACCAAGGTTGCAGAAGAAATTACTAAAGCTACCGGCAGCTACGGTGCGGCGATTGCTGACGTAAACGATTTGAAACGTAGTGCAGTGCTTGGGGTGTCCAAAGGTGTGGATGCTGACAAGGTTGCAGAAATTTTGATTGATAATCCCTTTGGCAATGGCAGTGAAAAAACTCCCATCTGCATTATCAAAGATTACTACAAGGCATAAGGAGGAAGAAAGATGCTTTTGTGTGCTATTCAAATCATTCTCGCCTTGGTGGTACTTGGTGTAGCAGTTGTTGCTGCTTACATTTGGATGCAGGGCGATGCTAAAATGTTCTTTGACGTAAAGAAGCGTACTGCTGTAGTAAAGGTTAACGAAACTGATAAGCGCTTAGATTTTGCGGTAGAGCTGGATTATAAAAACGTGGGCAAGCAAGAAGCTACTTTGATTGATGCTTATGTGCGTATCTATTTGCCCCAAGAACAATATGATGATGTATTGTTGCGTGGCAAGGTTAATTTGAAAGAGGTACTGCGTGATGACGATTACTTCGAAGCAGTGTTGGTACCTGCGGGTACAGGCAAGACTATGGTGTTGCGTTTTGAAGCTTATGCTAAAAATGGCAAAACCATTGCTGAAGCTATGGCGAATATTCCAGACGTGGATGTTGCTTTGATTGTGGAATGTCGTGGTCGTGGAGCACTCTATACTGAAAAGAAATATATTACCCTTACCGCAGAAGAAATGCGTGCGTTAATTTAAAATGCATGTGTTACTGTATGTGAAATAGTAAATTTAGTGTGGTATAATAAGCTTAGAAAATTAGTCCTCTTATGGATTTAATAATGGAGGTAATGAAAATGAAAAAGATTTTGGTAATGTTAATGGTTTCTTGCTTGATGATGATTTGTTCCGTAAGCTTCGCAGCTGCTGATGACCATAAAGCTTTGGGCAAACAACTTGCTGTTGCAGAAAAAATGATGGATGCTTTTGATGCTGAACCTATGCCCCTGTTTGCACAAGTAAGTGCAGGCTTTAGCCCTAACTTGAAAAAAGCTGTTGATGAAAAAGCTTTTACTGAACTGCAAAAACAAGTTAAACAAAAATTTGGTACTATGAAAGAAGCTAAGTTCTTCACCTTCCAACGCTTTGACCAAGCTGATAGAGTAACTTTTATCGCCTCCTTCACCAAAGAAAAAATCGTAAGCATGATTTTCGCTTTCGATAAACAAAATAAACTTGTAGATTTTGCTTTTACTCCGGTACAACAACCTGAAGCTAAAGCTGCAAAATAATATAGCGTAACTTGATTTTCAAAAGGCTTCTCTCGTTTTTGAGGGAAGCCTTTTGTAGTTCAATGTTGGTAGATATCTTCAACTTTTGTTTTTAAAATGAGGCTATTTAGTTCACGATTTTGCTGAACTCTGTAAAATATGTTACAAAATTTAAGACGTGTAACGTCTTTTTTTTTTTTTTTTTGAACAAGCTTGCGTTTAGTGTGTACAGGAGTATAATTACTTTAGTTAAATAAAACACGAAATGAAATATGTGCGAACAAAATCTTTTTTAGCGAAAAGTGAGAATACTTTTTGTGAGGAGGGTGTGTATCATGAACAAGATATTTAAAGTTGTATGGAGTAAAGTGCGAAATGCTTATGTTGTAGTAAGTGAAATTGCTAAAAATACAGTAAGTGGCGTTGGAAAACGTAATAGAGTAAAAAGATTTAGTTTGGGAGCTACACTGGCAGCGGTTGCGCTGACAAGTAGCTTCTTTTTGCCTTCTGAAGGGTTAGCGGCTGTTAGTGCTTTAACTGATTCTAAACCCGTTTATTATATTGCTATTGGTAATGCGAAAACAAATGTAAACCCTTTTGGAAGTGGTAGCATTGTATATAATAGACAAACCGGAGAACGTTATATAGAAGTTGTAGATGGTGGGGAAACATATAAATATATATATACGTCAGTTAGTGTTGGTGGATCTACTAAATACTATTGGATTAGGGAAGGCTTTGGCGTTAAGGCTATTACTGAAAGATATCATCCGGACGCAGCAAATATAAAACTCGACCTTTATAAAATTCCTGGTACTAATGCAACTTATGATAATATCGCTATGTCTGGCGAACATAGTATGGTTGTTACTGATGTTGAAACTGCCATTAATAAAGATAAGCTTGAACAAATCAGTTATATTCAATATGCTGCCTTGAGCAATTCTGATGGTACTGGCGTTCCCAAAACATATAGCTACTATATTAAACGTGGTGAGCAGTATGTTGATGTTGGTGGTGGCAATGGTTCCAATTTGGAAAATAATTTTTATGTATTCAAAGATAGTGAATTTAATACGCTGACTGGCAAATACAAATTTAAGGGTGTAGATGTTGAATATGGTAATGTGTATAATGTTGGCGGCAAGGTTGGTGTTTTTTTAACAACAAGTGTAAACAATATTTATAATTCTAATAAAACATCCAGTCAATTAGGTGCTAATGTAGATGTTTACGGTGGCACAGTCTATGGTTTAAATAATGAGGTATTGTTGAGTGGTTACAATAGTACTACAAAGAAATGGTCAACGGTTTGGGCTGCAGAAATAACAGACCCTCATGCAACTGTTGAATCTATGACATTAGGTGAGTTTAATGAAATGATGCATCATTTGCATGAAGAAGATGTTAAATTAGCAAATGAAGGTATTGTTAAAACTAAAATTACTAGTGGCGTAAATACGCATTTGGCTGAAAATAATACAATCACAAATGGTGGTTCTATAAATTTGTTAAATAAAGCTGGCAATCAAGTACCTGGCTTTACGATGCAAAGTTTAGGTGGAACTGGTGGAAATAATAATGATACATACATCAGAGTTAAAGATTCGGATGGAAATTATTTTGACTTAAAAACCGGTACTGTAGTTGTTGCTAATGATGGAGAACAATATAAGACTGGTGATGGGCTTACATCCTTAACAGTGAATGGTAACAGATATACTATTAGTGGCGGTGGTATAAATGGTGATACTACTGAAATAGCTGGTTATTATAAACCTATAGTTAGTGGTGAAAATCAAACTTTGTCTTGGGTTTGGGTAAACGGTAATCCTTCCACGACTTTAACTTATGGTGACTTAAAGGGTGCTGATGGTGCTGATGGTACTGATGGTATTGACGGTGCTAAGGGTGCTGATGGTGGTTCTGTTTTTGTAAGCAAAACTGTTTCTGGACGGACAACAACCTTGGTTTTTACTAATCCTGATGGCACGGAAGAGACTGTTGAACTTACTGACGGACAAATGCCACCTGAAATAGTTGTTGGTAGAACGTATACAGTAGAAGCAAAAGATGCTCGTGTAGAGGGGATATGGAATGATTCTAAGACTGAGTTGACATTAGATTTTTATATTCCTCAAGGTGCTGATGGTGCAGGTAATGAAAATGCAAGTTGGAATTTAAAAGTTGGTTCTGAAGCCGAAGGTTATGTAGTAGATTCTACGAATAATAGCGTAACTTTAAAACCTGCTGAGGGAGAAGGTAACTTGTCGATTGATAGGAACAATGGCGAGGTTAGTTTTGCTGTGTCTAAAACTCCGTCTTTTGATAGTGTAACTATTGGTAGCAGTAGTGATACATCTAAGGTTGTTATTAATGATAATGGTATAGCTATGGGCAATCAAAAGATTACTGGATTAGAAGCAGGGTCTGAGGCATCTGATGCAGTAAATTTTGGACAGTTGGAAGATGTTAAGACTGCATTACAATCTAGTGATTTGCACTTGGTAGAAAATCCTGATGTTGAAGGTGGTAAATATACTGTTACGAATAATTCCGTGACATTGAAAGTACAAGGTAAAGATGCTGCTGGTAACAATGTTTCTAATAACATTGTTATTGACAATGTAGCAAGTGCTCAACAAGTTACTACTAATACCATACAGATTAATAATATTTTAGGTGGTAGTGCACATTCTATTTCTACCATTTCTGATACAAACGGTAACTTTATTAATTTACTGAAAGCTGATGGTAGTGTTGATAGTAGCGTTAAAGTGACTGGTTCTGGCGGTAATGGTACAAATAGAGTTATTACTTTTGGTACTGGCGAGGATGCTTTTAGTATTGATGTTGGTAGTGTTGTGGAGGTCGTTGACACGGTTAATGGAGTTTTAACGGCAGTAAAAATTAATGGTAATCCATACAGTCTCATTCATTCAGGAAATCTTGCAAATGCAAATAATTTGAGTGTTCGTGGTGGTGACGGAACTAGTAATAATGCTAACGAAAAGCATGGATGGACTTTGTTTGATAAAGCTCAATCAGGAATTACATATGTGGATACAATGTTGGTTGAAGGTGAAGCAGTAACTAGTGCAGCTACTAATAGTGGAAGAACATATACAATTTATGACACAGCTGGTAATGCAGTTGTTTTAGAAGATGTAGCAAGTGCTCAACAAGTTGCTACTAATACAACTAACATAGCTACTAATGTAAGTGATATAGAAAATCTTGATAGTCGTGTGGAAGTTAATGAAGGTAATATAACTAATCTTAGTAGTCGTGTGGAAGTTAATGAAGAAAAGATAGCTTTACATGAAACTAACATTGTGAGAAATGCAAATAATATTATTGCTCTTGGTGACCGTGTGACGGTTAACGAAGGTAATATAACCACAAATAGAAATAATATTACTGCTCTTGATACGAGAGTTACTAATAATTACAACAATAGCATTAAGAGTATTGATGTTGTTAGTACTAATGTTGGTGGAACTATTGGTTTGAGTCGTAATGGAGATGATGTTGGTAATGTACCTGGTACTTTAACTATTACCAGAAGTGGTGGTTCTGATGGTGATGATGTAAACGTTACGATTACAAATGATGGAAATACTTCTGGAATATCTTTGACTACTGGTACTATTGTAACGGCTAATCAGCATCCGAATGATGGGGAGTTGTTGCATAGCATTAGTGTAAATGGTGTACAATATAAGTTACCGTCTTATAATCAATACACACAAATGATGAGTGACTTGCGATTGAAGGAAGGTGGAACTTCCTTGCAAGAATATACTAATGACCAAAATGATAATCGTAAGGGATACGTGGTAGATCAACAAGGGATTATCAATTTGGTTGTCACCGATGATAATGGTGTTGCCGATGATGATATAAATGTATATATTGCAAATGTAGCAAGAGCGTCAGATTTAGGGGTTGTTTCAGAAATAAATCCTGATGGTACTGGTGACGTAGGTGAGCTTACTAATGTTTCTAACCACATTAACAATTTGTATCAACAGATTGCTGTAGAAGCTGCAAACAATACAGTTGTTACATCTAGTGATACTAACATTCTTGTCGCGCCTCCAAATGAAACTAACCCTGGAACTTATAATGTTTCTCTTGCGGAAAATATATCTGTAGACAGCGTACATGCTATTGAGCAAATTACAGTAGGCAGTGGTATAACTTTAAGTGGTACTGATGGTGTAATAACTGCACATGCTGTTAATAGTGATACCGTGAATTCTGGTCTTTTCGAAGCAGGTCAAACTTCAATGTATAATGGTTATGTGAGTGGTTTAGCGAATACTAGTTGGAGTCCTGATGCGGTATATTATGGTGGTTACGCTGCTACGCAAGAACAATTGCAACAAGTGGTGGATTATGTAAAAGGGTATGATATTGAAAAAGTTGTTGTTACTCCTGCTGCTAATGGTGAAGCTAGTGGCACTGTAGCTTTATGGCGTAATTCTAAAACTGATGATACAAATGATGTTGTACCTGGTAGTTTGACATTTACAAGTATCGTTGGTGCAAGTGGTAATCAAGTTATTTCTGTAAGTGGTGACGGTAGTGGGTCTATCGATTTAGATGCAGGTTCTGTAGTAAGTGCTAATGAAGGTAAAGAATATTCTCAAAATCAAGCACTTGAAGATATTACAATTAATGGAAATAAATACAGTGTTGCGACTGCTGCTTCCGTTGAAGCTGCTAAAACTGTAGTTCAAGCAGCTGAAAACAAACCTAATGTATTTAGTGTAACTGATGCAACTGCAGAGGGTGATGCTCATAATACTTATAAAGTAAATGTTGCGGATATGCATGTGAAAGATGCAAAAGTTACTGATGGTAGTAATGGTGCACTCAATGGTATTATTACTATGAAAGATAGTACTACTGCAAATATTGAGGGTTTGCATGACTACTACACCACCGAGGCAAATGTTAATGTTGTTAACAACAACGCAAGTGTTAAATTTAATCGTAATGATGGTGCGAATAAGTATGGTTTTAATATTGTAGGTGGTAGCAATATTGCTTTAGGAAAAGATAGTGATGGTGCTATTACCATTTCTGCAACTGATACTAATACGCAATATAAAGTAGAAGCTGCTAACGCTAATAAAACTGTTAATGTTGTTAATACCTATACTTTTAGTGAAGTAGATGGCAATCATAGCGTCCAAATTGTTGATACTGACACTAATAAATATATTAGTGGTGGTAGTGCTCAGTATACCGGTAATGATGGTGTTATTAGCTTAACTTATAATGATGGAACTACAATTGCTGTTAACGGATTAAAGAATACGTATATTAATGACATCACTCTCAACGGAAATACATTGGTGTTTGATTATAATGATGATGGCATTACGGATAAAAGTATTGATTTGTCAGGTTTAACATCCACTTTAGGAACTATGAGCAGTTGGAAAGCAAAAGTTGGAAGCACTACTATTGATGTAACCAATGGAGAAACAGTAGAGTATGTTGCTGGTAGTAATATTAGTTTGAGTGCCAATGGAGAACAACAAATTACTGTCGCAACAGCTAGTAATGTAACATTTGATTCAGTGGATGTTGGTGATGTTAAAATTAGCCAAACTGGCATTAACGCAGGTAACAAGGTTATCACAAATGTGGCAGATGGCAGTATTTCACAAGGTTCTACCGATGCTGTCAACGGTAGTCAATTGTATGATGTTGATCAAAAAGTTAATACGAATACAAGCGGCATAGCTAGCAACAAAGCCAAAATAACTGCTTTGGAAACTGAAGTGGCTAAGGGTTGGACGTCCAGTGTTAATGGTACTGAAGTAAAGAACATTAAGATGGGCGGCACTCAAAACTTTGAAGACGGCAAGAACATTGAGTTGACAACTGACGAAGATGATAACATCATCGTTTCTACTGCAGATGAAGTTAACTTTGAAAAGGTTTCTGTAGCGGGCAACGGTGATGCAACAAGTGTAGTAATTGATAGCACCGGCATTGATATGAGTAGTCAAAAGATTACCAATGTTGCAAACGGCACTGTAGCATCTGATGCAGTAAATTTGGGGCAACTTAATGCAGTTAGTGATGTTGCTAATAAGGGATGGAACTTAAATGTAGGGGGAACTGTGCACAAAGTTGCACCTGGTACTGATGTGACATTGCAATCTGGCAATGATAACTTAAGCATAACCAATGAAGATGGAATAGTGACATTAAATGCGAAGAATAATTACATCAGCACAATGAATTTTGATGCCAACACTGGTACTTTGTCATTAGGATACAATGATGTAACGATGACTGAGTTACAAGTTAATAGCTTGATGAGTGGCTGGACTGCGCAAGTAGGCAGCGAAACTATTGAAGTTGGTAATCAAGACGTTGTTGAATACAAAGCTGGAAGTAACATTGTAATGGACATCGAAGGCGATGCTATTACCGTAGCAACAGCTAATGATGTAACGTTTAATTCAGTGGGTGTTGGCAATATTGCAATTAGCCAAACCGGCATCAACGCTGGTAATAAGATTATCACTAATGTAGCAGATGGCAGTATTGCACAAAATTCTAAAGAAGCGGTAAATGGCGGTCAATTGTGGAACAATACTGTAAAAGGTTTCGTGTTTAGTGATAGCGCTGGTGTTGGAGGTACCAATTATGACACTATTGGCTTAATGTTAAACAATGGTACTTATGCATCTAATGCACCTAGGATTACTAGTGGTGGAGGTATAGGTGGTAATGACACTTATATCAAAATAAGTGGTGTTGATTCTAATGGTAACGAACAAAGTATTCAGCTTAATACCGGTTCGCATGTCAAGGTATATCAAGAAAGTGAGACTATACCTGAACATGCTGGAGCAGGAACTGCTGTTGTAATTGAAGTGAATGGTCAGTACTATAATATTCTTAAAGCTATAGATGGTAAATTTTCAGATACAGATTATCATTTAGTTAATAATGATGATAATAATGCTCCGACAATTGGTGTGGATGGAGCCCATTATAATAAAAACACACCAACTTATAAAGTTGATGGAAATGGTGTCGTTACTTTGTATGTTGAAGATAGGCATAGTAAAGATGGTGAAGGCGAATACGGTTCAGCTGCAAATGTATATATTTCTGATGTTGCTAGCCGTAGTGAGTTGAAACGAGAGGTGACAATAAGAGAAGCGGAAGATACTCGAATTAGAAATCAGCTTAATGTAGAAACGGCTACTCGTGAAGCTGAAGATAAAAGGATTAGAACCCAACTCAATTTAGAAACGGCTACTCGTGAAGCTGAAGATAAGAGAATTAGGAATCAACTTAATTCTGAAATTGCGAGAAGTGCTGCAGAAGACGATAGAATTAATACCCGTATTGATAATGAAGTCGCAACTCGTGAGGCAGAAGACGATAGAATTAATACTCGTATTGACAATGAAGTCGCAACTCGTGAGGCAGAAGACGATAGAATTAATACCCGTATTGACAATGAAGTCGCAACTCGTGAGGCAGAAGACGATAGAATTAATACCCGTATTGACAATGAAGTCGCAACCCGTGCTGCAGAAGACGATAGAATTAATACCCGTATTGATAATGAAGTTGAAGCTCGCAAAGCAGAAGATGAAAGAATCAATACCCGTATTGATAATGAAATCGCAACTCGTGAAGCTGCTGAGGATAGGATAAATACTCGTATTGATAATGAGATTGCAACTCGTGAAGCAGAAGATGAAAGAATCAATACTCGTATTGATAATGAAATTGCAACTCGTGAAGCAGAAGATGAAAGAATCAATACTCGTATTGATAATGAAGTCGAAGCTCGTAAAGCAGAAGACGATAGAATTAATACCCGTATTGATAATGAGATTGCTAGCCGTGAAGCTGAAAGTATTAGGGTCAACGAACGAATTGATAATGAGGTAGCGATTCGTGAGGCAGAAGATACACGCATTAGGAATCAATTGAATGTTGAAACTGCAGTTCGCGAGGCAGAAGATACACGCATTAGGAATCAGTTGAATGTTGAGACTGCTAATAGAATTGCAGAAGATAATAGACTTGGACAACGTATTGAGGCTGAAGAACAGGCTAGGATTAACAATGACATCGTTTCTGGTAACATCGCAGATGATGGTACTATCACTTTAACTAAAGGGGACAGTAATACTATCACTGTTGGCAAAATTTCTAATCATGTGTTGGATGAAACCCCTGTTTCAGTTAAGGAAGATGGTACAGTAACTTTAACTGCTACTAACGCGTATGATGCAAATGATAAGAAGAGTGTGATTATCAGTGATGTGGCAAGCAAAAAAGTGCTTGATGCTGAAATCGCAGAACGTATTGCATATGACCAAGCAATCATTAACCACACTGATGCTCGTGCTAATCACCTCGACTCCCGCATTAACCAACTCGGTAGCAAAGTAAACAAAGTTGGTGCAGGTGCTGCGGCTCTCGCTGCTCTCCATCCCATGGACTTTGATCCTGATGACAAACTTAGCTTCGCAGTTGGTGCTGGTAACTACGCAGGCGAAACTGCTACTGCTCTTGGTGCTTTCTATCGTCCTAACGAAAAAGTTATGATGAACGTTGCTGGTACTTATGGTAATGGCGAAAACATGGTTAACATGGGCGTATCCTTTGCACTGGACAGAACCAATCATGTTAGCAACAGCCGTACTGCAATGGCAAAAGAAATTGTTGACTTGCGTGAACAGGTTGCAAATCAAGGTCAACAAATTGCTCAATTGGTAGCTTTGGTTCAACAACTTGCTGGGGTTCAACAACCTGTTGTTCCTGCTGAACAACTCTTCCCCGATGTTCCGGAAAATCATTGGGCTTATGAATACGTGAACACTTTAATTTCTAAAGGTATCATTGAAGGTTATCCTGATGGTAACTTTGGCGGTGACCGTACCATGACTCGTTATGAATTTGCAGCAATGCTTTTCCGTGCGATGGAACAAGGCGTTGTATTGAGTGAACAAATTCGTCAAGAGTTTGAAAAAGAACTTGGTCGTGTTCGTGTTGACCGTGTTAAAGGCGCAGATAATGATCCCAACAAAATTGAACGTGTACGTGTGAACAAAGCAGCTGACCGTGATAATTACGGTAGCAAAATCGTTCAAGTAAAACATTAAAACTAAATATCTAAAAAGTAAGGGCTTCTCTCTTGGTTGAGGGAAGCCTTTCTCATATGTTTGTAAGTAAGAATGAAAGCCTACATTTGTTGCTATTAAATTGTTAAAATGTTACAATATAAAGATAAACTAAATAAGTTTCAAAACTTTTACCAAGGGAGATGTCTTTATGGAAAAAGAAAAATACTTAAAAGGTCCTGTTGCTGTTGTTGGTTTAGGATATGTAGGTTTGCCGTTGGCAGTAGCATTTGCTAAACATATACCCACTATTGGCTTTGATATTAGTGAAGAAAAAATTAATTTATATAAACAAGGTATTGACCCTACTGAAGAAATTGGTGATGAAGGTGTAAAAGAAACTACTGTACAGTTTACTTCTGACCCTAGTTGTTTAAAAGATGCTAAATTTATTGTAGTTGCAGTTCCTACTCCTGTTAACTCTGACTGTACTCCGGACCTGACTCCTGTGGAAGGTGCGAGTGCTTTAGTTGGTAAGTATATGAGTCCTGAAAGCATTGTTGTTTTTGAATCTACAGTATGGCCTGGTGTTACTGAAGATATTTGTGTGCCTATTTTAGAAAAACATTCTGGTTTAGTATGTGGTAAAGACTTTAAGGTAGCATACTCTCCGGAGCGCATTAATCCTGGTGATAAAGTTCATCGTTTGGCTACTATTAAAAAGATTGTTTCCGGTATGGATGAATTTACTTTAGATGTTGTAACCGATATGTACAACAAAGTTATCGAAGTGGGTGTATATCCTGCAAGTAGTATTAAAGTTGCAGAAGCTGCAAAACTGGCAGAAAATGCTCAACGTGATATTAATATTGCTTTTATGAATGAGCTTGCTATCGTATTTGATAAAATGAATATTCGCACCAAGGATGTTATCGAAGCGATGAACACCAAATGGAATGCTTTAGGTTTTACTCCTGGTTTAGTTGGCGGTCATTGCATTGGTGTAGACCCGTATTATTTCATTTATAAAGCAGAACTTTTGGGTTATCATTCTCAAATCATTGCTTCCGGACGCAAGATTAATAATTCTATGGATGAATTTGTTGCTTCTCGTTTGATTAAGCAAATGATTTTGGCTGGTAAAGATGTACGCAATGCTAAAGTTTATTTATTGGGCTTGACCTTTAAAGAAAATTGCCCTGATATTCGCAATACCAGGGTTGTTGGTATTATTCAATATTTACGTGAATACGGAATTAATGTTCAAATAGTAGATCCTTGGGCAGATAAAGCTGAAGCTGCTAAAGAGTATGGTGTAGATATTATTGATATGGCGGATGTTAAAGATGCTGATGCTTTAGTTTTGTGCGTAGCTCATAAAGAGTTTGTTGCTTTGAGCGCGGAAGAAATTAATGCTCTGTATAGTTCTGAAGGTAAAAATGTATTCTTTGATGTAAAAAGTGCTTTCTCTAAAGAACAATTTAGAGATTACAATTTCTCTTATTGGAGTTTGTAAAAGCTATCTGAAGGTGTAGTTTATGAAGAAATATCGTTTTGGAAAATTTTTATGCAGCAGTACAAGTTTAATTGCTTGCTTGCTTATGGTAATGTTACCTGTTAATAGAGTGGATTCTAAAGATATTGATTCAAGTATGGAAGAAACTCTTATAAATAGTGAGTTGAATGAATTACAAGAAATCAACCAAGGTAGTAAGCTTGCTAATATTGATGCTGTCGAATATGCAGATGATGAAAGCAAAGCTGTTAAGTTTGTAGATAATCAAACAACCTTGCAACCGAAGCTAGAGCGTTCTTTTACAAAAGAAAACAATAAAGAGTCTAGAACTTTATGGGTGAGGAAGGAAACTGGCGAAAAATTAGCCTTGCGTTATCCTGGTGCTGCTGAACCTGAAGATAAAGTGCCTGACTGGTCTTTGAAGTCTTTGTTGAAGTTAGCAAATTATCAATTACTACAACCAAATGATATTTCTGAAATGTTAAATGAACCTAACCGTGATTTTATGGGCAAGATGATTTCTAGAGCTTATAATGTAAACGAAGCGGAGAAAGGTGAACATTATGAAGATGCTACCCAGGAATTAGGTAAGCTGATGGAAGAATATGATACCGAATTACGTAATTTGGGTTATTATGCAGGTGAGTATGTTAATTATGGGAAACCTCATTTTTCATTAGCGACAAAGATTGGCGGTGAATTGCGTTATCACTATGTTAATCATGATAGTAACGATGTAAGAAAACCTAATGACCGAAACTTTAATTTCCATGACCAACGTTTACGCTTACGCTTATTTGTAGAACAGCCTATCAATGAAGATTGGTCTTTGCATGGTATGGGTGAAGCAGAAAAAAGTTGGGCTGATAGTGATGTAGATGATATCACTTTAGAACGTTGGTATTTGAGCGGCAAGTATAAAGACGTTAATATCAAAGCAGGTCGTTTTGGTAAAATGTATGCCGATGGTAATATTTATGATGGAAGTTATGAAGGAATTAGTTTGATTACCGGAGAAAAAACTAAGTTTAAACTGGAAAAGGGTGAACTTCGTGACGGTGAAAAAGGCGAAAGTTTCGTAATTGCACATAGCATACCTAAATTTGATTTTGAAGCAGGCATTTATTCTTATGACAATGTAAAAGGCTATGGCAAAACTACCATTAGTTCCTTAGGCAGTATGTATTATCTTGGTGACTATGGCTTAGGTGCTATGTGGTTACATTCTGATAAAGAGAGCGTTGCCGGTGGTAAGGATGGTTATGTTTTAACTCTTAAATATGGTCGTAACCGTTCTTGGCGTGCTGGTACATATGAAATTTTTGCTAAATACTATGACCAACCTGATTCCACTTATATAGCCCATACAATGGTTGGCTTGGCTGATTATATGCGTGGATTTAAAGGCTATGGTGTAGGTACGTACTATACCTTGTCACAAAATACTGTTTGCGGTCTTGAGTATTATGATTTGGAACATAAGTTGGATAAACGTAGGGCGCGTACTTTATGGGCACATGTATCCTTCTTCTTCTAAATGTTTTTGAGGTAGTTAATAATGAAGTGGACTACAAGTATAAGAATAATTGTTACCGTATTGGTAGTTAGTTTAAGTTGGTATATCTACCATTTAGTTACTGATGATACTGTTGTTGTTGAAGATTATGTCAACGTTACTGATTTACGCAATACATTTAAAATAGAAAAAGAATTTAAAGAAGCCATGGCAAGATTAAGCGACAAAGAGCTTCAGTCTGCAAAGGTTTTGACTCGTGATGGTGCTGCTAAAGCTAAAATTGCTTTGACTTTTGATGGGTTACCTCGTGAGCATACATTGGTTCGTTTATTGGATGTTTTGGAAAAACATGACGCTTCTGCAGTTTTCTTCGCTGAAGGTGATAATGCCGCAGGTGCTCCTAAGTCAATAGAACTTATTGAAAAGAAAAACCAAACTGTCGGTAACTATACTTTTGTAGGCTTGTCTAAATTGGAACAACAACCTTTGGAAGAAGTAGTTCAACAGTTATGTATGGCACAAAAAGTTTTTTCCGTATTGGGTAACCATCAAGTAGAGTTATTCAAAGCTCCTAGAACACAATTTACTGATGACTTATTGAGAACTGCAGCTGCGTGCAATATGAAAGCTGCTGTACAAACTGATGTCTATGTTCCTATTAATGAAATTGTTGATGTTAAAAGTGCAGAACAATTTTTGGACAATGTAAAACCGGGTAGCATAGTATCTTTCGTTGTAACTAGACCTATTGAGTTTTTACGCCAAAAAGAAAAAACAGGCGGTGGTAGTCCTGCGATGGATAAAGCCCCGTCTATTAAATTAGGTAGTAAAGCTAAAACAAAATATGAGAATATTGTAGATGTTACTGAGCGTTTACTGTTGGCTTGTAATGCTAAAGGTATTGAAGTTGTGCCAGTTGAAGATATGAAATTAGAGGAAAGTTCTACTTTCTTGGCAAATTATTATGAACCTGAAATTGAATATTATGGATTACCTGATAGCGAGAACATTATTGCCGGTAGAAGCCGCTCTGCTAATCGTAGTAAAAATGGTGTAGGAAGTACTTATGTATTTAATAGCAGTTATTACGATGGCTTGCGTGAAGACAATAACGGTTTGCTTGCGCAGGAAAACAAATTTTTGCATACTACAGAGCAGGCAGTTGCATTTAGCTTTGCCGGTTTCAGTAACGAAATTTCTACCAATGCTGTGTTAGACCGTTTGCAAAAGATAGGTGCTACTGGTACCTTCTTTGTTGGTTACAGAGATATTATAAATAACGATGCTGTTATTAGACGAATCGTTAATGAAGGTCATGAATTGGGCATTGCTGTTTATAGTAGAAAAAGCGGAAGTTTTGCAAGTGTTTGTTATGATATTGAACAAGCTAGAGATTTGCTTCTTTCCAAGTATCAAGTAGAAACCAATTTGGTAAAACAACCTTGGGGGAAAATTGAAGACTATACCAAAGAAGCAGTATCTGCAATGGGGTGCAAATTAATTTCTCACAATGTTGATGTTGTACAAACCCGTCATAAAGATTATCAAAGTGCAAATGATGTACTTCCAGAAATCTTTGGTAAGTTTATTTATAGTGTAGGACGTGGTTGGATTATTAATTTCCGTATGGATTATTACGATAATCCATATCTGTGTGCTGACGTTATGCAACTCCTGAAAGAAAAGAAGATTGATAATGTGGCATATTGGTCATTCTTTGATGATCCTGGTCGTAATCCTGCTAATGATTCTTCATACGAAATTAAAGGCGTAGGAAGTATGATTAGTAATAAAAATTATGTTTATGAAATGCCTGAATCTGTTGCATTGCCTCAACTGGAGCCTGAATATAACGAAGTAGCACATTTATCTTTTAAAGAATATGTTCAAGAAAGATATATTGGTGCTAAAAACATTACTATTGATGGTAATGCATTAGGTCTGACTTTGGAAGAAGGTCGTTATTTGGATGTGTCTGGTTTAGTACATACTAATCGACCTGTAGTGTTCTTTACCTTCGACGACTGGGGAACAGACGCTGCTATTAACCAGTTGCTTTATGTTTTGCGTAAGCATAATGCTAAATGTGCATTCTTTATTTTAACTAGAAATGTAAAAAACAATCCTAACCTGTTGCGTGCAATTGCGTTAGAAGGTCACGAAATTGCTAGTCATAGTGATGCTCATAAACCTATGTCTGTAATTCGAGAAGATGAAAGTTTGTATAGTCCTTTAGAATACGAAGAAAGAGTAGAGGACTATAAAAAGTCGTATAACGAATTGGCTAGGATAGTTGGTGATGTAGTAGTTGATGGAAAACCCGCGTTGACAAGGTACTTCCGTCCTCCTACTTTGGCAATAAGTAGGGAAGGCTTTGATGCCTTGCGTGAAGCTGGTTATGAGTACATTGTTTCTGGTTCTACATCTACCGGTGACTATGTTGCTGAAAATTTATATGCAATGATTGATAGCGTTCGTGAAGGTTTGTATGAAAATGGCAAAGTTAAAAAAGGTGCTGTTTTTGTAATGCATATGAGTGATACTTCTAAATTTACTCCTCGTGCGTTAGATATTTTGCTTACCGAGAATGCTAAAAAAGCTGTTGATGATCCTACTAGATTTGAAGTAGGTAGATTAAGTGATTATTTGATAAAGGGATATAATCAATCTCAACGTATTCAAACTTTAGAGTTGCAAAAGCAATACGGACAATGATTGATTAAAGTATGTTTGCATTATGGAAGAAATTGAAGATATCTTAATGGAGCAGAAGCCTGACAGGCGTTTATTACCTAATGTTCCTGACCCTGAACTGCAAAGAACAAATAGTGATAGACGTGGAGCTAATGCCGAGGATATCGTTGACAAAGTACAAAAGAATATACATGAAAATCATAGTGGCGTCCGGTTTTTAGTAGATTATCCTGTAGATGTTACATTGGATGGGAAAAAGGGAGGCCAAAAGATTAACGGTAGAGCAGTTGATATTTCGAGTTCTGGTATGCTTTTACGTGTACCGAAAAAATGTGAAACTACGATTGAAGTAGGAAGTAAAGTAGGACTTGAATTTGAAATTAAACCTGGTACTATGCCTGAAGGGTATGAGGCAGAGGTAAATATTAAAGCTACTTGTGTTCGAACTTGCAGTGACAAGGATGGCAATGCATGTTATGGTTTAGAATTTGAAACACCTTTGTTACAACATATTTCTAACACTAAGAACCGTTTTGCCTTACCTACTGTTGCTTTCTTTATGGGTTTGGTAGTATTCGTCATTATTATGATGCGTACCGAAAGTGTACTGTACTTCAAGTTTAACAAGTGGTTGTACTTGTATAGTATTATTGCTGCTGTTCTGCTGTTGTCTCGTTACTTATTTGCAATGTTCTATAAACCTGTGCCGGTTGATAAGAACTTTACCCCTCCGGTAACAATTATAATTCCTTGTTTTAACGAAGAAACCTGGATTAGACGTACTATTATAAGTTGTCTAAATCAGGATTATCCTGTAGACAGCTTGGAAGTAATTGTCATAGACGATTGCTCTACGGATAAATCGTTAGAAGTAGTAAAGGCAACAATTGCAGAACTTAGTGAGAAAGAAGCTCGCTATAAGGTTGCAGAACGTTTAAGTTATTTTAAACAACCTCAAAATGCAGGTAAACGTGAAGCTATGGCTGTTGGTGCTAAGTTGGCAAAACACGATTTACTCGTTTTCGTAGATAGTGATAGCTTTTTAAATCCTTATGCTATCGTTAATTTGGTGCAACCTTTTAAAGACAAGGATATGGGCGGTGTTTCCGGGCGTACTGACGTTGCTAACACTTATACTAACGGTTTGACCAAGATGCAAGCTGTACGTTATTATATTTCCTTCCGTGTTATGAAGGCTGCAGAAGCTTATTTTGATGCAGTAACTTGTTTGTCTGGCCCGTTGGCATGTTATCGTAAAGATTTGGTTATGGAGAATATGGATGCTTGGCTTAACCAAACGTTCCTTGGACAACGTGCTACCTTTGGCGATGATAGAAGTATGACAAACTTTATCTTGCGTAATCATCGTACTAATTATCAAGATACTGCGATTTGCTCAACCATAGTTCCTAATTCTTACGAAGTATTCTTAAAGCAACAAATGCGCTGGAAACGTTCTTGGTTGCGTGAATCTATTAATGCAGGCAAGTTTATGTGGAAAAAAGAGCCTTTCATGTCTATTTGCTTCTACATTGGCGTATTAGTTCCCATCATAGCACCTATAATTGTTTTATATAATTTGGTTTATGTTCCTTTTGTGTACAGGGTTTTCCCAACAACCTTCATTTTAGGGATGTTGCTTATGGCCTTAATGATGACCCTTGCACAAAAGATTTTGCGCAAAAGTTCTACTTGGCTTTATGGCTTATGGTTCTGTTTATATTACGAAGCAGTACTTTTATGGCAAATGCCCATTGCCTGGGTAACCTTCTGGAAAGCTAACTGGGGTACTAGACCTACACCTGCAGACGTTGAAGAAGAAGAGAAGAAAAAGGAAAGAGAGAAGCAAAAGCTTGAAAACAAGAAAAAGTAATTTAGTTAAAGGTGAATGAGATGAATTTTGGCGAAGAAGAATATACTAAAAAGAAAGAGCGAAAAAAGTTTTTTAGAGTCATTTTGCAAATCGTCATCCTTGCATTTTTAGGGTTTGTTTTAGCTAATGCACTTTTTACTTTTAGAGATTACGTTCCTTATCAAAAACGCAGTGATGTTCCTGTAAGTACTGATAAAGGATTTATAGCATTATCTTATTTTGGTGTAACTCCTACTGGTACAGAAACCTTGATGGCAAGTGACAGGTTGTACGAACATTTAACTGCGTTAAGAGATTCTGGTTTCGTTACTATAACTCAACAAGATATTATTGATTATTATGAGCAAGGCAAGGTTTTGCCCGAAAAAGCAGTATTTTTAATGTTTGAAGATGGAAGACGTGATACTGCAGTATTTGCTCAAAAGATTCTTGAGGAATTGAATTATAAAGGTACAGCTATGACTTACGCGGAACGTATTACGCGCAAAGAACCTAACTTCCTTAAAGCTGCAGAATTACAAGATTTGTATGGTAATGGTTTTTGGGAAATGGGTACTAATGGTTATAGATTGGAGTTTATAAATTGTTTTGATAGATACGACAATTATCTTGGTGAGCTTACTGTATATAAGTATGCGATGCTTGCTCCATATATTGGGAAAAAATTCAATCATTATTTGATGGATTATTTACGTGACGCCTATGATTTTCCTAAGGAAAGTTATAACGTTATGCAAGACCGTATCAGCTATGACTATGAAAAACTGAGAGATATTTATAAAGAAAATATTGGGTTTGTACCCCAAACTTATAGTTTGATGCATGCTAATACAGGTGCATTTGGTAATAATAGTGAAGTAAGTGCTGTAAACGAAAAGTGGATTACCGAATTATTTAAAATAAACTTTAACAGAGAAGGTTTAAGCTGGAATAATCGTGATAGCAGTATTTACGATTTAACTCGTATCCAACCTAAACCTTATTGGCATGTTAATCATTTGTTGATGCGTATTGCTCACGACCAAGAACAAAGCGTAGCTTTTGTGCGTGGTAATGAACAAGAAGCTGCCAAATGGGAGCATTTATCAGGACAGGTAGAGTTTAAAGATCAAAAGATTATTTTAACTACTGACCCTAATAGTGATAGTTTGGTAGTTCTTGAAGATATGCGTCCTTGCAAAGATGTTAAGGTTAAAGTTAATTTAACTGGCAACAAGTATGGTACTCAAAGTGTTTATTTAAGAACTAATGAAGAGCTTAAAGACGCAATAGGTGTCCATGTTTCTGGAAATAATTTGTACGTCTTTGAGGACGAAGAGTGTCTTTTGAATCTAGATTTAAACGAGTTTGAGGGCAAAGAAGTTGTGTCCGAAGATGAACATAAAAAAGCTTCAGAAGTGACTGCTCTTGCTGCGTTTGCAAGATATGCACCTACTAAGGCGCAAGCTGAAATTTATGGCAAGCGTATGATTGAAAGACAAAGTAGAAGTGCAAAATCTGTAGCAGAAGGTTCGAAAGCATTTGTTAAACCCATAGGTATTCATGAGTTTGGCAATCGTAAAATGGAACTTTGCTTGCACGACGATGTTTTGCAAATTAAAATTGGCGAGAAAATGGTAGACGAGCTTATTAAAGTTAAGAATACCAATAGTGGTAAAATTGCTTTACAAGCTAGAATGGGTAGCTTAGGTTCTGAACAAGTTATATATCCCGATGATGTATATGATGGCGTGTTCGAAAACCTGAAAGTTACTGATGCTGTTTTGGACAAAGAGATAGAACCAATTGTTGATTTCAACATTGCAGGATATGCAGTTAAACTTACTAATCCTTGGGAAGAAAATGATGATGCTATATTGTATGATAGTAAGCTAAAAGGATTTGAAGGTTTCGTTCATGATGTAAGCGTGTTCTGGGATAGTATATTACACGTATTTGTACACGGTTTTTAAATGAGAGTGAATGAATATGAAAAAGCAATTATATAAGAACATTGTAGTTGCATTAATGATATGCGTTAGTTTTGTTTGTGCATGTGGTACTGAAAAAACAATGCAAGCTCCAAAGATGGAACCTGTACAGGCTGCGTGGGCTGTGTATTGGGATTGGGCAAATGGCATTAGTGAAGCGCAGGATGAAAAGTATCAAGATTTAGTAGTTTTTGCTGCTGACTTTGATAGTAAGAACCAAATAGTTCTTCCCAAAGCGTTTGCACATGAAATGTTTAAGCGGTTTCCTAAGAAAAATTTGTTTATCAGTTTCGTAAATGATAAACGTTTAGAAGATGGTAAGTACGTTCAAAAAGACACTGTTTTTTTGAATAAGCTGTTAGCAACTCCTGAGTCTAGGAAACAACATATTTCCGATGTTCTCAGAATCTGTAAAGATAATGGATTTAATGGTATCGAAATTGATTATGAAAACATTTGGAAAGAAAAATCACTTGTAGAAAATTTTGCAGGCTTTGTTGAAGAACTGAGTAAAGAAACTATACTAAATAATTTAGATTTGCGCGTAGTTCTTGACGTGAGGGCATTAAGGTATGCAAAGCTGTTCCCTGATAACATAGAATATGTTGTGATGTTCTATAACCTTCATGGTTTGCATAATGGTCCTGGTCCTAAAGCTGATAAGAAGTTTATTTTAGATACTCTTAAAAAATTACAAAGCTTAAAGGGTACGCCTAACATTGCTTTTGCTAATGGTGGATTTGTTTGGAGTAGTGGTAGTAAAACGAAAAGCCTTACTACGGAACAAGCAAGACTATTAGCTAAAAAGATGCAAGTGAAACCAAAGCGTGATTCTGAAAGTAATGCTCTGTATTTTTCTTATGTTCAAGACAATAAAGAGTATACCGTTTGGTTCGGTGATGAAATTACAATTAAATATTGGTGCGACATTGCTAAAGAATATGGTTATAAACGTTTTAGTTTATGGCGTTTAGGTGGAAGCAAATAAAAAAACAGACAACCGTAAGGTTGTCTGTTTTAGCTTTTTCTGGAGTTAAATGATAATTTTGTTTTTTAACAGTTCCATATATTTTTCGACGGATACAGGACGAGAATACAAGTAACCTTGGTGACTGGTTACTTTATACTTTTCAACCAAGGTTTTGATGAATTTGTTTTCTACGCCTTCGAGGCATACGCTCATATGCAAATTGTTTGCGCATTGTACGAAAGCATCAACAATATGTTGGTCAATATTATTGTTGGGCAAATTCAGAATAAAGCTTTGGTCAAGCTTCAAGCAGTCAACATTGGGCAGGTCACGCAAAAGTGCCAAGCAGGAAGAACCTGTACCAAAATCGTCGATGGCAATTTTAACACCTAAGCTTTTGTAGAAGCTTACTTCTTCACGCAAGAGCTTGACGTTCAAATTACGACAGCTTTCTGTCAGCTCTAAGCACAAGTTTTTGGCAGGGTATGCAGTTTCTTTTAAAAGATTTTGCAAAACGTCGCGGAAACGTGCTTGAGAGATTTGGGTATAAGAAAGATTTACGTCAATGACAAGGTCGGGGTTAATTGCGATAAAGGCTTTGCCTTCCAGCATAGCTTGTTTCAATACCCAGGTACCTAAGTCAAAGAAGCAGGAATCTTCTTCCAACAAGGGAATGAATTTACCGGGAGATAGTTCGCCTAAAACATCATCCTTGTAGCGCAGCAAAGCTTCTGCACCGATGATGGAATTTGTTTCCGGTTCAACGAGAGGTTGGAAGTTTAAGTAGAAGCCTGTGCAACCATTAGCAATGCTTTGGCGTAATGCTGTAAGCATGTTAAGGGTTTCTCTATAGGTGGATTGCAAGCTTGTATCGTAAAATACCAACTCGGAATGGAATTTGTATTTAGAATCAGCAAAAGCGTGAGAAACGCAGCTGTAAATAGATTCTTCGTGCAAGGCAAAATCAGTTACTTCTATTGCACCGGCAGAGATACTCAAAGGAATGGCAACGGATTCTTCCGTCATAAAATGTTTTGCCAATTCTTGAATTTGATTGTAAAGATCGGTTACTCTTTCGTTGGAAGAATCTTTGCAGATGATTGCAAACTTAGTGCCTTCCATGCGATAGATGGTGCAATTTTCCTTTAAAAGCTCACGGACTTGGTTGGCAAAGCGATTTAAGATGGTATTACCAAAGTAAAAGTCGTAGGCGTAGTTGATGTCGCTAAAATTGTTCAAACCAAACAGCAGGATGTGCATGGGATGCTTTTCTCTCATCAACTCTTTTTTAGTTTGCAGGAATTTATAGTTATTGTATAAACCTGTTACCGGGTCAGCGTAATCAGCAACACCATGGTTAATCAAAGTGCCTGCGAACAAATCGCTTTCACCGTTTTCACCTTTGAGGATAATGCCGCGACAGGTTACGAAAACATAATTGCCTTCTTTATTCATTACGCGATATTCTGCATAGTGAGATTGAATCTTACCTTCTAAAAAAGCAGAGATATCTTTTTGATAAGCAGTAAAATCATCGGGGTGGATGCGTTTGTTCCAAAACTCTTGAAAGTTATAAATATATTCACCTTCAAAGCCAAAATAATCTACAGCATTCTTGGACCAACGAGATACATTGGTTGCAAGATTGCAGACATAGATATAGCGACGGGCAGAAGTTTCAGAGAAAGCAGTAAATATTCTGTTGTCTAAGCCTGTAGTGTCTAAATTCATAACTTACCTCATAATTTGTTATAAGTAGAATATATCATAATGGAGATAAAAAGTATATTCTTTTTAATTTATAAAATTGATTATGTGAAGAGAAGGGAAAGAAAATATGACAATGTTAACATAAAGTGCTACAATAATATATGTTCTTAGTAAGCAAGTAGGCAGAAAGGGAAGAAACCTTTCTTTATGAGGTAGTATCGTGAATAAGATTTTAAGAAATAGATTGTTTATAGTAATTTTTGGCTTTGTAGTTTTCTCTGTCGCCTTGAACTTCGTTTTGCAAAGATTCATTGCAAGGGATAACTTTATAGATAGTTCCCGTGCTATCTTTAGCGAAGTAACTCATATGTTGCATACCAATGATGAGGTTATTGAAACTGTAAAACGTAATTTTAAAGAAAATTGCAGGTTGCGTGCGAAAATTGCTGCAGCCTTGATTGAAAATGACAGATCTATAATCGAGTCTCAGGACAGGCTTAAAGAACTTGGGGAGTTACTTAAGGTTGATGAAGTTCATATTTTTGATGAAAGCGGAACTATTATTGGTGGTACTGTTCCCACGGCTTACGGTATGACTGTTTTTGATGGTGAACAAATAGGCTTCTTCAAGGATATGTTACACAGCAAGGATGTTGAACTGGTACAAGATTTTGCGGCTAGTACTGGTCAGGGTAAGGTAATGCAGTATGCTGCAGTGTGGATGCCCTGTAAAGAGCATTTTGTGCAAATTGGCAGAAGTCCCCGTTGGGTAATGGAAGTACTTAAAGATACTGAGTTGCCTAAAATCTTTGAAGATATTGTGCTTGATGGCAATGCTCATATTTTTGCTGTTGATGTAACTAATAATAATATTGTTGCATCTACTGATAAAACTTTAGTAAATAAAGATATCTCCTATTTTGGTTTTTCTAATGAGGGCTTTGGTGAAGCTTCAAAGGGAATGAAGGTTCGCCATAATAATGAAGATTACTATCTTGTGCTTAGTAGAGATGTTTTACATGGCAATCTTAAATTAGGTAAGTTCATTAAAACTAACGATTTGTACAGGGATGTTAATAGTGATACCCTTATTTTGATTTTCTACTTGGGCTTGGCTGCAATCGTAGTTATTGGTGCAATCTCCCGTTATTTAAAATATTATGTTCTTGATGACATTGAATCCGTAAATGGTGACTTAAAAGAAATTACCAATGGTAACTTGGATACCAAAGTAAATGCTTCTGCTACACCTGAATTTAAAAAGCTTAGTGAGCATATTAATATGATGGTTGGTAGCTTGAAGGAAAATACTCGTCGTACTTTTGAAATGTGCGATAAATTGCATGTGCCCATTGGTTTGTACGAATATCGTCACGGAATGAAGAAGGTTTCTTTTACCGGTAACTTGGCAGAAATTTTGTGCCTTGATAGCAAGCGTGACCATGCTATATTTGCTAACAAAGAATTATATGAAGAAAAGGTTGAGCAAATTAAGAAGAACTTGGTTGACGAAGAACATGGCGTTTATAAACTGCCTTGGGCTGAACGCTATATTAGATATGAAGAAGTAGAATACCCCGATGCAACTATTGGCGTAGTTATGGACGTTACTGATGGTTATATGGAAATGAGTAACATTGCTCGTGAACGTGACACTGACGAATTGACTGGTTTGCTTAATAGAAGAAGCTTCTTTGCGAAGATGGAAAAACTTTTCCAAGACAATAGCGAACTTGGTTGGGGCGGTATGTACTTCATAGATGCTAATAAGTTGAAGTACGTTAACGATGCTATTGGTCATAAAGCAGGGGACTTCTACCTGTGCGCTATTGCTGATGCTCTTAGAGCGTGGGCTGGCAAAAATAAAATTTACTGTCGTCTTGGTGGCGATGAATTTGTACTCTTTGTTTATGGTGCAGCTAGTAAGGAAGAATTACTGGAAGCTTTTGAAGACGCTATGTATAGAATGAACGAAACCTTTGTTGAATATGAAGGTGAAAAGATTCGTTTGAGCTACACTGTAGGCGCTGCCTTCTATCCGGAACACGGTGAAGACTTCCGAGCACTGATGCGAATGGCTGACAAAAATATGCTTGAAAATAAAGGCAAGGGTATTACTACCCGTCATATGCTGAATTAAAAGGTGATTATATGGAAAACAAAACAATTCTCGTAACCGGTGCTACCGGTTTTATTGCTTCCCATACTTGCGTAGAATTAATTGAAGCTGGCTACAAGGTTGTTGGTATTGATAACTTTGCTAATTCCAAACCGGAAGTGCTTAATAAAATTAAAGCTATTACCGGCGTTGAAATTGCTTTTTACGAAGGCGATGTTAACGACGATAATATATTGAAGAAAATTTTTTCTGAGAACGATATTTGCGCAGCAATCCACTTCGCTGGTTTGAAAGCTGTAGGCGAATCTGTAGCGAAGCCTTTAGAATACTACCATAACAATTTGGGCAGCACTATTACCTTGTGCGAAGTTATGCGTGACTTTGGCTGCAAGAACATTATTTTTAGTTCTTCTGCTACTGTGTATGGCAATCCCCAAAGTTTGCCCATTACTGAAGATTTCCCCGTAGGCGGTACTACCAACCCGTACGGTACTACCAAGCTGATGTGCGAACGTATTTTGCAAGACTTGCACACTTCTGATAACGCATGGGGAGTTTGTCTGCTTCGTTACTTTAATCCCATTGGTGGCCACGCAAGCGGCTTGTTGGGTGAAGAACCTAACGGTATCCCCAATAATTTGATGCCTTATATTATGAAGGTTGCAGTTGGTGAGCTGCCTAGACTGAATGTTTTTGGTGACGATTATCCCACCAAAGACGGTACTGGTGTGCGCGATTACATCCATGTTGTAGACTTGGCGAAAGGTCACGTTTGTGCGTTGAACAAGTTGCTTAAAGATAATGGCGTACATATCTATAATCTTGGTACCGGCAATGGCTTTAGCGTTTTGGAACTGGTAAAAACATTTATTGAGGTAAATGGCGTAGATGTTCCTTATGTTATCAGTCCGCGTAGGGATGGTGACATTGCTGCCTGTTATGCTGATGCAAGCAAGGCCAAAAAAGAACTTGGCTGGAGTGCAGAAAAAACTGTTGTCGATATGTGCAGGGATAGTTGGAATTTTATAAAAGCAAATAAATAATAGAAGAAAATTTTTTAAAAGCTCTCTTTCTTTTTGGAAGGGAGCTTAAATTTTTGTGCAAAAGTTACAAATTTTTACACTGCTGATTAAAAAAATAATGAAAGTATTTTGTATACATAACGGTGTTTTTAAGGTTTTTTCTGGAGAAAAGAGCTTCTTAGGGTTACAGAAAGTGTCTTTAGAGGCTAAAACTTTAGTTAGAAAAAGGTTGATGATACACACGGTTCGGTGGAAAGAAAGACGTGCATAAATACGTTGTTTAAGAGCTCAAAAAATTTGTAAAAAATTGTTGACAGGGTTTGTTATAGATGTTACAATATGAAAGCATTGTGGGCTAACTATGCTCTCGTGAAGGAGGTAACTGAATGACGCTTGACGATTTGATGCAAGCTGAAAAGCGTACCGTTGGCGTAAAGCAAACTGAAAAAGCCGTTGTGAAAGGCACTGCCTTGAAGGTTTTTGTTGCTAAAGATGCTGATGAACGTGTTACCGAAAAACTTGTTGAGCTTTGCAAAGAGAAAGCAGTTGCGTTGGTTGAAGTAGAAACCATGCACGAGCTTGGCAGAGCTTGCGGAATTCACGTAAAAGCAGCGGCAGCCGCAATAATCTAATTCGATAAGGGCTTAGCTAAGCTAAGTTTTTATAATCATTAAAATCTAATTGTTTGGAAAGGAGGTGCCGATATGCCTACTATTAACCAATTGGTACGTAAAGGTAGAGACATTTTGAAGGCTAAATCTACTGCTCCGGCATTGAAAGAATGCCCGCAAAAACGTGGCGTGTGCACCCGTGTTTACACCACTACCCCGAAAAAACCGAACTCTGCACTTCGTAAAGTTGCTCGTGTACGTTTGACTAACGGCATCGAAGTAACTGCTTATATCCCGGGTATCGGTCACAATCTTCAAGAACACAGTGTTGTTCTTATCAGAGGCGGAAGGGTAAAAGACCTTCCGGGCGTGCGTTACCACATCATTCGTGGTGCTCTTGATACTGCAGGCGTTGCGAACCGCAACCAATCTCGCTCCAAATACGGCGCTAAAAAAGCAAAAGCTAAAAAATAATAGCAGCGTAGCGAGAAACAACTATTAAGAAAACTAAGAATGATAACATCCTAAGGAGGGAAACACATGCCGAGAAAAGGCCCTGTAACCAAAAGAGACGTATTGCCGGATCCGGTGTACGGTTCTAAACTTTTAACTAGATTCATTAACAAAATCATGCTCGACGGTAAAAAAGGCGTTGCAGAACGTATTGTATACGATGCATTCGACCTGGTTCGTGCAAAAACTGGCAAAGATCCTTTAGAAGTGTTCGATGCTGCAATGCAAAACGTAATGCCCCTGCTCGAAGTACGTGCTCGCCGCGTTGGTGGTGCTAACTACCAAGTTCCGGTGGAAGTACGCGCTGATCGTAAAACCACCCTGGGTATTCGCTGGTTGGTAAACTACTCTCGTCTCCGTGGTGAAAGAACCATGTGCGAACGCGTAGCTGGCGAAATCATGGACGCTGCTAACTCTACCGGTGCTGCAGTTAAAAAACGTGAAGATACCCACAAGATGGCAGAAGCAAATAAAGCATTTGCTCATTACCGCTGGTAATGGCCTGACTCAGTTTGTTTGAGGAGGATTAAGAAGTGGGCAGACAATTTCCGCTTGAGAAAACTAGAAACATCGGCATCATGGCTCACATCGATGCTGGTAAAACTACCACCACCGAACGTATTCTGTTCTATACCGGCAGAGTACATAAAATCGGTGAAACCCATGATGGCGGCGCTACCATGGACTGGATGGTTCAAGAACAAGAACGTGGTATTACCATTACTTCTGCTGCAACCACCTGCCAATGGGCTGGTCATCGTCTGAACATCATCGATACCCCGGGTCACGTTGACTTCACCGTAGAAGTAGAACGTTCCTTGCGTGTATTGGACGGCTCTGTAGCTGTATTCTGTGCTAAAGGCGGCGTAGAACCTCAATCTGAAACCGTATGGCGTCAAGCTGACAAATACGGCGTTCCCCGCATGGCATATGTAAATAAAATGGACATCACCGGCGCTAACTTCTACAACGTAGTAGAAATGATGAAAGATCGTCTTGGCGCTAACGCTGTTCCCATTCAACTCCCCATCGGTTTCGAAGACACCTTCGAAGGCATGGTTGACCTGATTAAAATGCAAGCTATCGTTTATAACGATAAACTGGGCAAAGACGAACAATTCGTTGAAATCCCGGCTGACATGCAAGAAAAAGCAGAAGAATACCGTGCAATGCTTCTCGAAGCTGTAGCTGAAAGCGACGACGAACTCATGATGAAATATTTGGACGGCGAAGAGCTGACCGAAGAAGAAATCATGGCTGGTATCCGTAAACAAACCATTGCATGCAAAATGACTCCGGTTTGCTGCGGCTCTTCCTACAAAAACAAAGGCGTACAACCTCTGCTCGACGCAGTAGTTGCATTCATGCCTGCTCCGACTGATATTCCGCCTATTAAAGGCATTAATCCTGAAACCGGCGAAGAAGACTGCCGTCCTTCCAGCGACGAAGAACCCTTCTCCGCATTGGCATTCAAAATTATGACTGACCCGTTCGTTGGTAAACTTGCGTTCCTCCGCGTGTACTCCGGTACCCTCGGCTCCGGTTCCTACGTTTACAACTCCACTAAAGGCAAACGCGAACGTATCGGTCGTATCCTGCAAATGCACGCTAACCACCGTGAAGAAATCGACATGGTTTACTGCGGTGACATTGCTGCTGCTGTAGGTTTGAAAGACACTACTACTGGTGACACTCTCTGTGACGAAAAACACGAAATCATCTTGGAATCCATGGTATTCCCTGATCCCGTAATCTCCGTTGCAGTTGAACCTAAAACCAAAGCAGACCAAGAAAAAATGGGTATTGCTTTGCAAAAACTCGCAGAAGAAGATCCGACCTTCCGTGTTCACACTGATGCTGAAACTTCCCAAACCATTATCTCCGGTATGGGCGAGCTCCACTTGGACATCATTGTTGACCGTCTGCTCCGCGAATTCAAAGTAGGTTGCACCGTAGGTAACCCGCAAGTTGCTTATCGTGAAACCATTCGCAAAGCAGTTAAATCTGAAGGTAAATTCGTTCGTCAATCCGGTGGTAAAGGCCAATACGGTCACTGCTGGTTGGAAATCACCCCGCTTGAACCGGGCGAAGGCTTCAAATTCGAAAACAAAGTTGTTGGCGGTGCTATTCCTAAAGAATACATCAGCCCCATCGAAGCAGGCGTTAAAGAAGCTATGGAAAACGGCGTAGTTGCTGGTTATCCGATGGTTGACATCGCAGTTACTGTTTACGATGGTTCTTACCACGAAGTTGACTCCTCTGAAATGGCGTTCAAAATTGCTGGTTCCATGGGCTTCAAATCTGGTGCTCAAAAAGCTAACCCGGTAATTCTCGAACCGTACATGAAAGTTGAAGTTACTGTACCTGAAGAATACATGGGCGATGTAATCGGCGACATCAACTCCCGCCGTGGTCGCATCGAAGGTATGGAAGCTCGCAATGGCGCACAAGTTATCAGAGCTTTCGTTCCTCTGGCAGAAATGTTCGGTTACGCAACCGACCTTCGTTCCAAAACCCAAGGTCGTGGCAACTACTCTATGGAAGTTGACCACTACGAAGATGTTCCCAAAAACATCGCAGAAGCAATTGTTGCTAAAAACAAAGGCACTAATGCATAATATCTTCTAGATACATTTAAGGAGGAAATTCAAAATGGCAAAAGCTAAATACGAAAGAACTAAACCCCATGCTAATATCGGCACCATCGGTCACGTTGACCATGGTAAAACCACCACTA
>JBGVIJ010000006.1:0-6145 GCA_045123075.1 Phascolarctobacterium sp.
GGTAGCGTGAGCAATAGTGGTTTTCAAATCTTCAATGGACATGGAAAGTACCAAAGCACTTTCTACTTCACTGCCCACTTTGATAGGCATAACGGTAGTAATATCTTCGTAAGTACGGTCTTGGGTAATCCAAGTAATTTCGCGACGATGGGTGGGAACGCCACTCAAAGCTTTTTTAACAGGGATATGTTCATAGTTCAGGAACACATCTTCCAATTTCTTTCTGCCTTCCAAGCGTTTACGAGCGTTATCGTTGCAGTATTTAATTTCTGCATCCTTGCCAACCCAGTAAACGGAAACAGGCAATTGTTCCATCATAATTTGGTTAATAGTCCAACGTTCCAACATAGTTAAATGTTGTTCAATGGAGTATTTCATGGTCAAGAGCAAGCTGAGCAGCAAATCGTAGGGCAAATCAGTTTGATCAAGGCTAAAGAAAGAAATAATGTAACGGATTTTGCCATTTACGCTAATCGGCGCACTGCAAGCATCGCCACTGTGTTGGTCTTTAACCCACATTTCAGGACCAAACATCAAGAACGGAACATTGTGTTCGCGAGCAACGCTAATGCTGGAAGTACCTACATCTTCTTCCAAAACGCGCATACCTTGGATATCTTCGATAACGCGTTGGAAGAACGGCAATGCATAGTTTTTAATAACATAACCGTTTTCGTCGATGAGCAGCATACTCAAATTGTGAATGTTAAAATGTTGCTTGCTTTGTTCGTACAAGCCATCAACATATTTAACAATGAACTCGTGAGTTTTTTGGTGAGCTTCAATCTCACTTCTGCTAAGCTTGTTAATTCTGGACAAGGTTTCGTTGGGCAAACCCATAGCACGGCAACGTTGCCAGGACTCTGCTACCCACGGATGCACGTTAGGGTCAACAACGCCTTCTTCCATAAACTTCTTATAATATGAAGCAAGTTTCTCTTTATTACGTCTTTCACGAATCATAACGTAACCCTCCTCAAATTTAAACGCTTCCTAAAATATATGTCAGCCCGTAGGCTTATACTCAATACTCAGTATTGTTATAAACGTCCCAATTTTTCAGCTTGCTCAATTCATGAGCGCTGTATTCAATTTCCCTAAGCAGTCTGTTCTTATCTTTGGGCAAAGTACCTGCCAAAGGAATATAGTTGGAAATGTGATTACTGCGGAACAAACAATGCTTATCTTCCGGCAAATTTACATTTTCCATAATAGTATACAATTCTTCCATACATTCTGCAGGAGAAAGAGGATTGAATTCCCCACGTTCGAACTGGTCTAAAAGTTCGCTGCCACGATAAAGCATCAGGCACAACGCACTCCACATAGTAGGTTGAATAATATTAATTGCTTTTGCAGTTTCCAAAGCATGACGTTTGGACCCTTCCTTGCCTGCCAAGCCTAAAATAACCATAATGGAAAGCTTCATTCCGCTGGCAGTAACACGTCTGCCTGCTTCTACAGCTTCTTCACCATTAACGCCTTTGTTAACAGCTTTTAATGTGATATCGTCACCGGTTTCCATACCATAGTACAAAAGCTGCAAGCCAGCTTCTTTAAGTTGGCGCAATTCTTCTTCGCTTTTACGAAGAATATCCTTAGGCGCTGCGTAAGAGCTAACTCTTTGCAGCTTGGGGAAAGTATCTCTCAAAGCTTGTAAAATTTTCAAAAGCTTCGCGGTAGGCAACACCAAAGCATCGCCATCTGCCAAAAATACTCGACGCACTCTATCTTTACCATAGTGAGCAGCCAAAGCAATTTGGCGGGAAATTTCTTCATCTTTTAATATTTGGAAAGGTACTCCGCGATACATATTGCAGTAAGTACATTTATTATGAGCACAACCTCTGGTTACACGCAGGATGAAACTACGTGCTTCGCTAGGAGGTCTGAATACAGGTGTATCGTAAGTATCGAAAAACATTTTTAACCTCACTTAAAAATTCTAAATTTCATCCCCTAATGTTATGTAATCATTATACTATACTTTGTCGATTTTGTAACACCTTATATATGAACTTTTTGTTACTTTTGATACAGGAAATTTTCTAAAACAAGCCATACTGTAAAAGCAAAAGCTTCATCCGTGCAATTTAAAAGCTTTTCGTCGCAAATACGTCAACATAAATTAACCCTTCCTTAACAACAAAAAACCTTGCTCCTGCTATAATCTAGGTAACCAAGAAACTTGGTTGTTTCCTTAAAGGAGGAATTACAAATGGAATTTTTTGAACAAATTAAAGATATGGCAAAGACCGCCACTGAAAAAACTGAAGCACTGGCAAAAAGTGTAGGCGAGAAAGCAGAGGCAACTATGGAAATCCAAAAATTGAAAGCTTGCATTGAAAAGCACGAAGAACGTATCCGTGAACATTACGCAAAAATTGGCGAAGAAATTTATAAACACTATGTTGATATTGGCAAAGCTCCGGAACACTTGGCAGACAACTTCGCAGTTGTTGCAGCTTCCATGGCAGCAGTAAATGATTTGCACAAACAAATCGCAGATATCAAAGTAAACAAACTGGGCGAAGATATTCCCAAAACCACTTGCCCCGCTTGCAAAAAAGATATTATTGCTACCGCAAAATTTTGTCACGAATGTGGTGCCCCCGTAGCAAAGAAACCCAGCCTTGCAGAAGAAATCAAGGAAGAAATGAAAGAAACCGAAAAAATTTATGCTGAAGCTCACGCAGAAGCGTTGTCTACGGAAGAATATCCCCGTTAATAACAAAAGTACGACGAAGGAGGTGGACTTATGTTAGTTGTAAAACATCCAGAACCTGAACTGGTAGATAAAAAGAAAGAAAAACGGTTTGAAACCATGGGCGAGATTCTTGCCGATGAAATCTTTACTTCCATTGAAGGTTACGCTCTCCAAGGTGTAGAAAACGAAGTTACCCCCGATAAAAAGAAACCTAAAACTGAAATTTTAGCGGACATTTAATTTCAGTGATATAGCCTCGGTCATTTTGAATTTCCCTCCAAAACAAAATCCCCCAATCTTACAGGAGTCAGTAAGGTTGGGGGATTTTGTTTGTAATCATCATACTATCTGGGGACAATTTGTCCCTAGATAAATTCTTATCATTTAGCAGAATACCTAAGTTTCTGTTTCAATTATTTTCTAAGAGCAACTCCCTAATTCCGCAAGTACGTAAGTAACTATAAATTGAATCATAATACGTACTATCTCTTGTCGGATCTTCAACTTTATCAACACCCTTAGGTACATAGATAACTAGACCTTGTCTGGCTCTTGTTAACAAAACCCTATAAGCATTCTTTAAATACTTTTGCTTTATTTCATTGTTAATATGCCTCCAACTAGTACCTGCAAATGAAAAATAATCAAAATCACCATTCACATATCTAAAGTCTATATCCCATGCAAGAATGCCATAATCTATTTCCAAGCCTTGCACTTTAAATTCCGATGCTACAACTTCTAACGAGCAGGAAGAATCTACATGGTCTTTATCTTTAAGAAACCAATTAACATGTTCAATATCCTGCAATACCCAGACACCTTCTCCGCGAAGTCGTTTGGCACCTGCACTTGCCAATAATCCATACCTTTCTGTTCCTCTTGCAACCTTCTTAACCCATTCTTTAGCATCATTAAGATTTCTTGTTAAATATATACTATAAGATTTTTTCATAGAAGAATGAATGTTATATGCTTCTTGTGCATTATTATCTATGACATGTTTTACAAATGATGATAGTTCAGCACTTCTAAAAGACCTCAACGAAACTCCTAGATGCAACGAGGTTACTTTGTTAATCGGTCGTATAGCACACAATTCTTCAAGCAATTGTGCACTTATGTATTCTGTTTCGGCAGCTATAACCTTTTCAGACACATAGATATCCCAATTAAAATAATTTGATCTCATTGCCTTAAACCAGTCTTCTATACCTGCTTCACCTTTATATATTTCCTGCCCACCACCCACTAGACATATTATTACTGCCCAATCTTCATGTCTATCCATTACACTGATTAGAAACTCGGGTTCTGATTGGTCAAAGTTTGGTATTCCCTTTTTTGTCTTCATAAACTTAGCTAACTGTGTTTTATCCCAAGCACGTTGCGCTTCATCATATATAGCTACACGTTCTACTGGAGCTAATTCTGTAGATAATGCATCATCTCTAAATTTATGTATATTTTGCACAAACGACGAAACTTCCTGTTTAGCTCTTTTTTTACTAATGTTTTCTCTTTCTGCTTTATCATTTGCTAAAGCCATAGTTAATACATCAACTAATGGTCCATTACCAGACAAAAATACCGCGTGTTCATTTATATCAAATGAATGCCTATAATTAGCTATATTTAACCCTGCCAATGTTTTACCTGCACCAGGGACCCCTGTTACAAAACAAATTGCTTTCCTATTTGTTGCTTTGCAATGATCAATAATCTCATTTATCGCATTCGTTGTTACAGTTAAATTTTCTACGCCAGCACCATTTCTAGATATATTTTCTACTGTATGATTTCTATATAATGCTTGCGCAGCCTCTATTATAGTAGGCGTCGGTTGATAACGAGAATTAATCCAATCATTAATTACCAAGCTACTTATTTCATTAAGTTTTACAGAGGAAAGACCTTTATTAATAGCATCAGCAATAGTATTTTTGTTACATCTTAATACATCATTACATATCTTATCTTTCGACGAAAACTGTAACCTACCGGAACTTATTGTAACTGCACTCTCGCTTGCCTCCGTTGCAACACTAATTGGAACTATATATCTGTCTTCGCTCAACTCATGAAAATATTTTAGATCAAGAGCATAATCCATAACTTGATCATCAATAGATTTCTTATGTACACTTTCTCCAACTTTGAATTCAAGCAGAAAAATAACGCCTTTAATTATACAAACGACATCTATACGGCTACCAATTCTAGGAACTGTATATTCAAAGGCAATTTCCCCGCAAGAATATCTAACGAGTTCTTGTTTAAGTATTTTTATTTCTTCATTCCATGCATTTTTCTGTAAATCAGTAGTCGCAAAATCACTCTTTGTTAGCAATTCACCTAAAATTATTTCAGAATCCTTATCTAAAAATTCTTTAATTGATGAAACATAGTATGCTTTAGTCATTATTATGCCCTCCCTTCATCAACCACTCTACTATCGGCTTGTCAGCATCTGCCCATTCTAATGTATCAAGCTCACTAACAGACAACCATTTATAATCAACATGTTCTTTCATCACGAAGTCTGGATTGTCAACCTTACACAAATAAGCGTGCATCGTAATTGCAAAATCAGGATAAATATGCTCCACAGTCAAAAGGTAATCATCCTCGCCAATAGATACATTCATATCCATTTCTTCTTTTAATTCTCGTTCTAAAGCGGTATAGTTTTCTTCTCCAACTTCAACTTTACCACCAGGAAACTCGTATTTATAACTTACATATTCAAATTTTGCTTCGCCTCGTTGCATACACAGTATTTTTTCTTCATATTCAATTACTGCGGCAACAACTTCGTAATGTTTCATAAAATCAACTCTTTTGTTTTTTATTTAAGTATAGCACTACATACATAAAACAAAAAACTCCCGTAAGCGTTTGCCTACAGGAGTTAATTTTCTTATTTCATTGAGAACAGTGATTCTTGATAATGTTGTCCAGACAATCTTCCCAACAAAAATAGTTTTTGCCACTTGGAAAGAGCGTTATCTTTAAGAGGACGCTTCAACCATTTAAACTCTAAGGTTTGAGAATTAAAAAGCAGTAAGCCAACGTTCAGTTCTGAGAACAGTTCCAATTTTTCTTGTAAAACGTCTTCCTCATCAAAAGGTCTAACTGCGACAACATAATTAGCGAAAGCTTTATGTAAACTGGCTTGTTCAAAAGCACGTTTCCAGTTAGGAGCCTTAATATCAAACGCCCAAATATTATCACTTTCCTGAACGAAGCTATCAGAAAGAAAATATAAATTTTTCTTCTTAATCATAAAATCATTAGCTTTCAATTCTCGCAATGTACGATTAAGAGCAGTATCTGCAATACCAGTTCTTTCTTTGATGTATTCTTTAGTTCTGCCAGAATTATATTTCAGTATGGATAAGACAAGACTACTATGTTCTAAAGAAGAAAGTTTAGAGA
>JBGVIJ010000007.1:0-26134 GCA_045123075.1 Phascolarctobacterium sp.
AATTATGCATATTATTTTTGTGAGGTGAAACTGTGCGTAGATTATTTCTGCTGGTACTTATGTTGTGCTGTCTGCTGGTCAGTACCGTGGTAAATGCTGCCCAAGTTACTGACGTAAAGTGGGGCGTGGATAAAGACAATATGCTGCGCTTCGTAGTGGATTTAACAGACGCAGCTCCTTATAAAGTTGAAGTAACCGACAAGCTTATGACCATTACTGTTGATGCGCCTTTGCAGGATGGAACTGCTAAAAGCAGTAAAATCCGCAGTAATGTAGCAGCTGTAATGAAGGTTGAACCTGCAGGAGATAAAACCCTAATCAAGATTCCTTTGAGCAGGAAGCTTGAAGCGAACGAATATAAAAGCTTTACCTTGCGTAAAGACCCTGATACAAAGCGTCCTGCACGTATCGTTTTGGATATTACTGCAGAAAAACGCACTGCTCCTACTAATGTAGCCAAAGGAACTACCGATAAGCCTACTGCAAAAGTTAGTAGCGAACCTACTGCTAAGAGCGGTACTGCTGTTGTTGGTAATAAACCTGCTACCAACTCTCGCAAGAAACCTCCTGAAGTTGGTGTTTCTTTAAAAGGCAATGTATCTGCTCCTACTGTAAGCGTTTCCATTGGCGGCGGTAGCGTGGATAGTCCTAAAGATAAAAAGGCTTTAGAAAAAGAACGCAAGAGAAAAGAAAAAGAGAAGAAGAAACGCGAAAAAGAACTTAAAAAGAAAAAAGGTGCTGCTGCGGCTAAGCCTGCAGGAACTTTTTTAACCGAAGGGGGCATTGCAGGAAAAATCATTACCATCGACCCCGGTCATGGTGGTAGTGACCCCGGTGCTGTTGGCGATAAAGGAACTTTGGAAAAGAACATCACCTTGGAAATTTCCAAACGTTTAAAACAAAACTTGGAAGAAATGGGTGCTATTGTTCATATGACTCGCAGTACCGATAAAGAGGTTGCAGGCCCCGGTGCCAGCGATGTGGATGAACTCCAAGCGCGCATTAACGTAGCAGAAAAGAATAATTCTGACCTGTTCATTAGCGTGCATATCAATTCTTCTGTAAATAAAAAGGTAGGAGGCTTTAGCACCTACTATTATCCCAAAACAAAATTCGATGCTAAAATTGCTAAGTCCATTCAAGATAACCTGACAGAAAACTATGGCAGGGATAATTTGGGCCTTCGTGAAGCAAACTTTTATGTAATCAAGCGTTGCAGTATGCCTGCTACTTTGTTGGAGCTGTGCTTCATCAGTAATAAAAAGGAAGAAAAACTGATGCGTGGTAACTGGTTCCAAACTAAGACCGCTAAATTGATTGCTGAAGGTGTTGAAAATTACTTTAAATAATGGAGGCTTAGAGATGAAAAAGATTTTGTTACTGATGCTGGTAGTCATCAGCGTAGTTATAACGGGTTGCTCCTTCTTCCAAAAGGATAAGCCGGAGCCTCCCAAACAAATTAGCTTCACTATTTATCGTGCAGCTGCTGATGGTAGTGAAAAGCTTATCCCTGAAACATTTACCATGACTGATAATGGTAAAGCTTTGCCGGAAAACGCACTCCTTGCTTTGGTTGGTGCAAAACCTCAAAGCACTAAGTTTGAAGATGTTATTCCTCACGGCACTAGAGTGCTTAGCTTTAGCATTACTCCTGAAGGAACTGCTCTTGCTAATTTCAGCAAAGAAATTGTCAAAAATGGACAAGGGTCGTATAATGAAGTTATGATGACCGGTGCAATAGTGAATACTTTGACAGAGTTCCCTGAAGTTAAACAGGTGCAAATTCTCGTTGAAGGTAAAAAAGTGATTACTTTGGGTGGACACCTTGATGTGGAAGACCCTTTGAAACGTAACGAATCATTACTGCAAAAATAAAAGTAAGCAGTACCGGCTAAGGCTGGTACTGCTTTTTTAGGAGTTAATTATGGAAATTTACTTGCCTACCGCTGTAGAAACTGAAAAGCTTGGTAATCTCCTTGGCAAGCTTGCTCAAAGCGGTGACGTATTTTGTTTTACAGGAGATTTAGGCGCAGGCAAAACCTTAATGAGCAGAGGTATCTCCCTCGCTCTTGGTGTTGCGGAAGAAGATGTTACCAGTCCTACCTTTGCCATTATGAACGTTTACGATGGCGCAGAACTGGAAGTTAGACACTTTGACCTGTATCGCTTAAATCGCCCGGAAGAATTAGAAGATATTGGTTTTGACGAATACGCCGGTGGAGAAGGTGTAACCCTCATTGAATGGGCGGAGCTTTTCTCCGAACAATTACCGGAAGAATATTTACAGGTGACTTTGCTTTTGGACGGAGCGGGGCGTAAAGCTGTGCTTACTGCCAATGGCGAGCGTTACGAGAAACTTTTGCAGGAGGTGGAGAAATTTGCTGACCTTAGCAATTGATACTGCGACTAAAGTGTGCAGTGTAGCACTTTGTCGTGATGGTGAAATTACAGCAGAATACAATATCAATATGGGTATGACTCACTCCGAAGGTTTGCTGCCCCAATTGGAACAACTGCTGAAACGTACTAATACTAAAAAACAAGATATAGATTTAATTGCTGTAAGCATGGGTCCCGGTTCTTTTACCGGTTTGCGCATTGGTCTTGCTACTGCAGAAGCAATGGCTTATAGCTGGCAATGCTTGCTCCACGGTGTAGATACCTTGAAAGCCTTGGCATATAACATTCCTTTGGAAGGTTTTATTATTTCTCCCGTGCTTGATGCACAAAAGGGTAATTACTACCAAGCACTGTACCAATGGCAAGAAGGCAAGCTGGTAGAACTTGCTGCAACCGCAGTTGTTAACAAAGACCGTTTACTGGAACGCATTACTGAATTTGGTATGCCTGCTTTAATTTTGGGCGAATGTAAGAAGCTTGAAAAGGTAGAACTGCCTGCTAACGTGAAGCTTGCGCCTAAAACTTTCTTAATGCCCAAGGCTTCTAGCGTAGCTCTCTTGGCAGAAGTAGAATTTGATCCGGAAGCAGATAAAAAGATTTTTGGTTTGGAACCTTACTATATTAGAAGGTCAGAAGCGGAGGAACTGTGGGAAGAACGTCAGAAGAAATTACAGCAACAATAACTTTTAGGGAAATGTCTGCTGCAGATATTCTTGCTGTAGTTGCCATGGAAGCAGAATCTTTCCACGATGCTTGGAACGAAAATATGGTTTTGAATGAGCTGAACAACGAGCTTACTCATTACCTTATTATGGAAGCAGATGGTAGAACCATTGGTTACGCAGGCTTTTGGCTTGTAGCAGGGGAAGCGCAAGTTACTCGTGTTGCTGTTACCAAAGCAGAGCGTGGCAAAAATTATGGTACTCGTTTGACCGCTGCCATGATTAACAAGGCGTGGGAACTGGATGCGGAAGCTATGACCTTAGAAGTGCGCGCAAGCAATATTGCGGCGCAAAGGGCGTATATTACTTGTGGCTTTGCCAGTGAGGGAATTCGTCCTAATTATTATGAAGACAACCACGAAGATGCAATCATTATGTGGTTGTATAGACGAGGTATAAACTCAAATGAGTAAGGATGTATATATTTTAGGTATTGAAAGCAGCTGTGACGAAACTGCTGCTGCGGTAGTGAAAAATGGACGCGAGGTTTTGAGTAACATCATCTCTTCCCAAATTGTCATTCACCGTAAATTTGGTGGCGTAGTGCCTGAAATTGCTTCTCGTAAGCATATCGAAAACATTATGCCCGTTATTGATGAAGCTTTACAACAAGCGAATGTCACCTTGGAAGATATTGACGCTGTGGCAGTTACTTATGGTCCCGGTCTTGTAGGTGCACTCTTGGTTGGTCTTAGTGCGGCGAAGTCTTTGGCTTGGGCAACTGATAAACCGCTGATTGGTGTAAACCATTTGGAAGGTCATGTCTTTGCAAACTTTTTGACTGACCCGGAACTGGAACCTCCTTTTATGGCATTGGTAGTAAGTGGGGGTCATACTGCACTTTTAAAAGTTACAGGTTACAATAGCTTTGAAATGCTTGGCCAAACCCGCGACGATGCAGCTGGTGAAGCCTTCGATAAAATAGCCCGCGTGATGGGCTTGCAGTATCCTGGTGGTCCGGAAATCGAAAAGCTTGCGTTGGGTGGCAATCCTCACGCAATCGAGTTCCCGGTAGCAAAACTGGATGCTCCCTACGAATTTAGCTTTAGCGGTCTGAAATCCGCAGTAATCAACTATTTGCATAATCAGGAGCAAGCTAAGCGTGAGATTAACCGCGCAGATGTAGCTGCTTCTTTCCAATACGCAGTAACTAACGCACTGGTGCAAAAAGCTGTGCGTGCTATGAAAGATACTGGTCTCAAGAAAATTGTTCTTGCAGGTGGTGTATCTGCCAATAAAACACTGCAAACAACCTTAGCTCAGGCTATGAGCGACATTGGCGCAGAACTGGTTGCCCCGATGCCCATTTTGTGTACTGACAATGCTGTAATGATTGCTTGTCGTGGGTACTTTATGTATCAAGCAGGTATGGAAAGTCCACTGGATTTGAACGCTGTTCCATCACTTAAATTGGGATAAACACGAGTACATTCGGTGCATAACTCTGTGGATAATGGGGAAAACTAAGTAGAAATAACGAAAAAACGCCACAATTCCTGTGTATAAGCTTGTGGATAGTGTGGATAAGTTCGTGGATTATCTCCAAAAGTTGGGGAAAGGACACAAAAAACGTAAGCGAGGAAAAACATGTTAAGCACTTTGACAGCAGAACAAAAAAATATGTTACAAACTCTGTTGTCAGGTTTGGAATTGGCGGCGGATATCGCTCACGCCAGAGTAACTGTTTACTTGCTGGATGACGATAAGAAGTTTTTACATGTCTTGAAACAAGTGCAACCTTTGACTCAGTTTGGCAAAGCGCAGCCTGATTTGACAGGTCGCAAGGTGCGTGTGGTGGAAGAACCTTTAGTGCACCGCGCTTTGCAACAGAACATGGTTGTACGTGGTATGCGTGAACTGGAACTTGGTGTGTTCAACAGCTTTTGGGTATATCCTTTAAGAGACTTGCGTGGTAAATGTTACGGAGCTTTAAGCTTCGATACCATTGACCCAGATGAAGTTATCATTCGCGAAACTGTGGAACTGCTTTTCAATTTGCCTAAGCCTGTGGAAAAAGAAAGTAATTACAAACGACTTTCTTCCGCAGATGGCTTGATGGTTGTTGATAAAAACAAAGTGATTGTTGCTACCAACAATGAAGCCAAGCACTTATTCCAAGTAATGGGTGTTAGGGACTTGTTAGGCAAGCGTACCAACCATTTGGAAATTAACTGGCCTTTTGTGGGACTTGTACTTGATACAGGTGTTCCTGAAAGTAAGGAGTTTACTTATAAAGGGTTGCTGCTTTCCGTAAGGGTATTGCCTTCTATTCCTAAAGCTAATAGTGGTAGCGCAATTGTTATCCTGCAAGATGTGACGGAGCTTCGTAAAAAGGAAGAAGAACTGGAAGCGCTGAACGCAGAGCTTGCATATTTGAAAGAAAGCCTTGAAACTCGCAAACTTCTTGATAGAGCCAAAGGAATTTTGATGGCGGCACATGGTATGACGGAACAGGAAGCTTACAAAAAACTGCAACAGTTTAGTATGGCGCAACGCATTTCGCTCAAAGAGCTTGCTGAAAAAGTCATAAGAGTTGCAAAAGTATAAAATAGTATTCATTAACACAAAATAACGCTTCGTTAGCAAGAAATTTGCTTTGCGAAGCGTATTTTTATGTTAGCGAAGCACTATTTTTGAATAAATTGTAAAAAATCTGGGAAAGAGTATTGCAATTTGCACTGCTTTAGTTATAATAATAATTGCAAGTTAGCACTCTGGTGGTTGGAGTGCTAATGGAGCTTGAATTGTTTAAAATTATATTAAGATATTGTGAAAGGAGTTTTAATAATGTTGAGACCGTTGAATGACAGAATCATTATTGAACTTGTTGAAAAAGAAGAAAGAACTGCTAGCGGCATTTTCCTGCCTGATACTGCTGCTAAAGAAAAACCGCAAACCGGTGAAGTTATTGCTGTTGGCCCTGGCAAATTGAATGAAAAAGGCGAACGCGTTGCAGTAGATGTAAAAGTTGGCGACAAAATCGTATTCGCTAAATACAGCGGTGCAGAATTCTCTCACGAAGGTAAAAAATATTTGATCCTCGCTGAACACGACGTATTGGCTGTAATCGAAAAATAATCATCTATAAATCATTTGATAGTAACATTAATCTAGATTGGAGATAAATAAAATGGCAAAACAAATTCTGTTTAATGAAGAAGCTCGCCGTAAATTAGAAGCTGGCGTAAACGCATTGGCTGATGCTGTGAAAGTAACCCTTGGCCCCAAAGGTCGTAACGTTGTATTGGAAAAGAAATTTGGTGCTCCCACCATTACCAATGACGGTGTAACCATCGCTCGTGACATTGAATTGGAAGATCCGTTTGAAAACATGGGTGCTCAACTTGTTAAAGAAGTATCCATTAAAACCAACGATGTTGCTGGTGACGGCACTACCACCGCTACCGTACTTGCTCAAGCTATGATTCGCGAAGGCATGAGAAACGTAGCAGCTGGCGCTAACCCCATGGTTCTGAAAAAAGGCATCCAAAAAGCAGTTGACGTTCTCGTTGAAGAATTGAAAGCTGTTTCTCAAAAAGTAGAAACCAAAGAAGCTAAAGCACAAGTTGCTTCCATCTCTGCAGCTGACGAAGAAATCGGCAACTTGATTGCAGACGCTATGGAAAAAGTTGGCGACGACGGCGTAATCACCGTTGAAGAATCCAAAACTATGGAAACCTGCCTGGAAACTGTAGAAGGTATGCAATTTGACCGTGGCTACATCTCCCCGTACATGGCAACTGACCCGGACAAAATGGAAGCTGTACTCAACAATCCGTTGGTACTCATCACTGACCGCAAAATCACCATGATTCAAGACATTATGCCTGTTCTTGAAAAAGTTGTTCAAGGTGGTCGTGAACTCCTAATCATCGCTGAAGACATTGAAGGCGAAGCACTTGCTACCCTCGTAGTAAACAAACTTCGTGGTACCTTCAAAGCTGTTGCTGTTAAAGCTCCTGGCTTCGGTGACCGTCGTAAAGCTATGCTCCAAGACATCGCAATCCTCACCGGTGCAACTGTAATCAGTGAAGAAGTTGGCCGTAAATTGGACAGCGCTTCTGTAGAAGACCTCGGTCAAGCTGGTCAAGTACGCGTAACCAAAGAAATGACCACCATCGTTGACGGTGCTGGCAACAAAGAAGAAATCGCTGGTCGCGTAGCTCAAATTCGTGCACAAATTCCGGAAACTACTTCCGAATTCGATAAAGAAAAACTTCAAGAACGTTTGGCTAAATTGGCTGGCGGCGTTGCAGTTATCAAAGTTGGTGCTGCTACTGAAGTTGAACTTAAAGAAAAGAAACTGCGCATTGAAGACGCTCTCAACGCAACTCGTGCAGCAGTAGCTGAAGGTATTGTAGCTGGCGGCGGTACTGCACTTCTCCAAGTACAACCGCACCTCAACAAAATCAAAGCTGCGGGCGACGAAAAAACTGGTGTGGAAATCGTAAGACGCGCTATTGAAGAACCTGTTCGTCAAATCGCTTACAACGCAGGTCTTGAAGGTGCTGTTATCGTTGACACCATTAAACGTAGCCGCAAAGGCTTCGGCTTCAACGCTCTTACCGAAGAATATGTTGACATGATTGAAGCTGGTATCGTTGACCCGACTAAAGTTACCCGTAGCGCACTGCAAAACGCAGCAAGCATCGCAGCTTTGGTTCTCACAACTGAATCCATCGTTGCTGATAAACCGGCTAAAGAAGGCGCTATGCCCCAAATGCCCATGGGTGGCGGCATGCCCGGTATGATGTAATAAGTAGGTTCAAAATAATATAGAACTATGAAATTTTAAAAGCCCTCGCAGATTTCTGCGGGGGCTTTTCGTTTTGGTTAAGACTTTTTAGTTTTAGAGAAGAAGATTGCTAAACCTACAATAATTACCACAATGCCAACGAATTGTTGCAAGCCGATTGTTTCGCTCAAAATAAAGTAAGCTAAAATGCAAGTGCCAATAGGTTCGCCTAAAATACTCATGGTAACTGCGGTGGCAGAAACTTTTTTCAAAAGCAGATTAAAAACAAATTGACCGCCAATGGTGCAGATGAGGGCAAGCCCTAAAAATGAACACCACGCTTCTGTAGGATAGTCTGTAAAAGAATCGCCTTTTAAAATTGCGTAAGCTGCAAGAAAGGCAGAACTACTTGTGTAGCTAAGCATGGAGTAGGGAAGCACGCCAGTATCTTTACGCAAAATTTGCCCAACAGAAAAGTAAGCTGCGATAACGCCTGCGGATAGGAACGAAATTAAATCGCCCCATAAGGCGCGCTGGTCAATTTGGAAATCTCCCCAGCCAATGATGGCACCACCAACGATTGCAATGAGGCAGCCTATGATGGCGCGGGAGTGTAGCTTTTCTTTAAAGAAGTAGTAACCAAGCACCATGGAAAACAACGGTTGCAAGGAAACTAAAACTGTGGAGCTTGCTACAGATGTATAATTTAACGATTCAAACCACATAACGTAGTGTACTGCCAATAGGAAACCTGCTAAAATTCCCATCCGAACTTTTTTCGCAGGTAGGCTTAAAAGTTCGCTTCTTGCGTTGCTGTTCGCCATTGCGAAAGGCAAAAGTAGTACCGCAGAAAAAAACAAGCGGTAAAAGGCTGTGATGGCGGAGGGGGCTTGAGCAATTTTTACGAAGATTGCTGATGTGGAAAGGGCCAGCACGCCAAATATGAGAGCTATGTGAATGCCAATGCTGTAATTCAAAATGCATACCTCGTTCTTAAAATCTTTTCTACCATTATATATGAAAAACTTTAGACTTACTACATTTTCTTCCAAAAGAAAATTTTAGAGATAAAAGTGAATGTACGGAATTTACTTGAACGATTTGCAAAAAGACGGGAAAAAAGTTCGGAAAATTTTTCTAAAGAAATATACAACGCGAAATCTTTGTGATATACTTAGGGAAGTGGATTCATTATATGAGGAGGATAATCATGAAACAAGATATGATTGTTATTTTAGACCTTGGTAGCCATGAAAATACTGTTGTTGCGAGAGCTATCCGCGCATTGGGCGTTTATAGCGAAATTTATCCGCACGACATTACTGTAGATGAACTGAAAGCACTGCCAAACGTTAAAGGTATCGTAATCAACGGTGGTCCGAACAATGTTGTAGATGGCGTTGCTATTGATGTATTCCCTGAAATTTATGAAGCTGGTATTCCTGTAATCGCTGCTGGTCACGACAAAGCATTGTGCGAAGTTAAACTTCCGCAATTTGAAAACGACGTTGACGGCATTGCTGCTGCTTTGAAAGAATTCGTTTTCGAAACCTGCAAAGCTGAAGCTAACTGGAATATGGCTAACTTTGTTCATGACCAAATCGAATTGGTTAAAAAACAAGTTGGCGATAAAAAAGTATTGTTGGCTCTCTCTGGCGGCGTAGATAGCTCCGTAGTAGCTGCGTTACTCCTCAAAGCTATTGGCGATAACCTGATTTGCGTACACGTAAACCATGGTTTGATGCGTAAAGGCGAATCTGAAAGCGTAGTAGAAGTATTCAAAAACCAATTGAATGCAAACTTGGTTTATGTTGATGCTACTGAACGTTTCTTGACTAAATTGGAAGGCGTTGCTGACCCCGAACAAAAACGCAAAATCATCGGCGAAGAATTCATTCGTGTATTCGAAGAAGAAGCTCGCAAAGTTGAAGGCGTTGACTTCCTCGGTCAAGGCACCATCTATCCTGATATCGCAGAAAGCGGTACCAAAACTGCTAAAGTTGTTAAATCTCACCACAATGTTGGTGGTCTTCCTGAAGACTTGCAATTTGAATTGGTTGAACCCCTGCGTCAATTGTTCAAAGACGAAGTTCGCGCTTGCGGCGTAGAACTGGGCTTGCCTGACCACATGGTATATCGTCAACCGTTCCCGGGTCCTGGTCTTGGCGTTCGTTGCCTTGGTGCAATCACCCGTGATCGTCTGGAAGCTGTTCGCGAAGCTGACGCAATCCTCCGTGAAGAATTTGCTAAAGCTGGTTTGGACAAAACTGTATGGCAATACTTCACCATCGTTCCTGACTTCAAATCTGTAGGTGTTCGTGACAACGCTCGTTCCTTCGAATGGCCTGTAATCATCCGTGCCGTAAACACTGTTGACGCTATGACTGCAACCATCGAACAACTTGAATGGCCCATCCTGTTGAAAATCACCGACCGTATTTTGGCTGAAGTTAAAAACGTTAACCGCGTTTGCTACGATATGAGCCCGAAACCGTCCGCAACCATTGAATGGGAATGACCTAAAAGTTTATAATTTTCTCCCTGCTGACTTACGTTGGCAGGGAGTTTTTATTTATCTGTACGATGGTAAATTTTGTATAGACTTATTGAAAAACACTGTGCTACAATTACTATAATGATACTATGAAAAATGGAGGTAGCCTATGTACATTTCTGATTCTATTAAATATATTGGTGTGAATGATCACAAGATTGATTTGTTTGAAGGGCAATACATTGTTCCCAACGGTATCTCTTATAACTCTTACGCTATTATCGACGAAAAGATTGCCATTATGGATACTGTCGATGTTAATTTTTTAGATGAATGGCTTGCAAACATTAAAGCTGCTCTTGGCGATAGAAAGCCTGATTATTTAGTTGTTCTGCACATGGAGCCTGACCACTCTGCCAACATCTTTAATTTTGCAAAGGCTTACCCTGATGCAAAGATTGTTGCTTCCGGTCTCGCTTTTGAGATGATGAAAAACTTTTTTGGTACTGACTTTGCTGAAAAGCGCGTAGTTGTCAAAGAGGGCGATACTTTAAAACTGGGCGAGCACACTTTAGCTTTTGTTACTGCGCAAATGGTGCATTGGCCGGAAGTAATCATGGCTTACGATACTAAAGATAAAGTGCTGTTTTCTGCAGATGGCTTTGGCAAGTTTGGTGCTCTTGATGTGGAAGAAGCTTGGGCAGATGAAGCAAGACGTTACTACATTGGCATTGTTGGCAAGTACGGTATGCCCGTGCAAGCTGTTTTGAAAAAGGCTGCTAACTTGGACATTCAAGCTATTTGCCCCTTGCATGGCCCTGTGTTGAAAGAGGACTTGGGTTATTACCTGAACCTTTACAACACTTGGTCTACCTATGCTGTGGAAGAGGAAGGTATTGTAATTGCTTACACTTCTATTTATGGCAATACTAAAAAGGCAGTAGAGCTTTTGGCAGATAAGCTGAAAGCTAAAGGTTGCGTAGTTAAGCTTTACGATTTAGCAAGAGATGATATGCATGCTGCTATTGGTGATGCTTTCAAATACTCCAAGCTTGTTTTGGCTACTACAACTTATAACGCAAGTATCTTCCCTTATATGCGAACCTACATCAATCATTTAACAGAACGCAGCTTCCAAAACAGAACCGTTGCGTTCATTGAAAATGGTAGCTGGGCGCCTATGGCAAACAAGGTTATGAAAGGCTTGTTTGAAAAATCTAAAGGTCTTACTTTTGCAGAAACCGAAGTTAAAATTATGTCTGCTTTAAATGAAGAAAGCCTTGCGCAATTAGAAGCTTTGGCTGACGAACTGGCGTAAACTTTGAAAAAATAACATTACGAAAAAATTTGCTCCCTGTCATTTTGGCAGGGAGTTTTTGATTTTTATGAACTGTTTGTAAAATAAAAGCATTTCATATTGACGGAGTAGGATAACTAAAATAGAATATAATCGAGCAAAGAACTAGGAATTAGTTTTTAAGGCTCTTGATGAAATTTATAGCGAGGTTCTTGTTATGAAAATATATGTTGATAATGCAGCAACCACTAAAATGAGCAAGACTGCCATTGAGGCAATGCTGCCGTACATGGCGGAAGAATACGGTAATCCGTCAAGCCTGCACTCCGTTGGACAACGTGCTAACGAAGCGTTGACTGATGCTCGCCAAAGGATTGCGAAACTTTTAAACTGCGAGCCACGAGAAATAACTTTTACTTCCGGTGGCAGTGAGGCAGATAACCAAGCGATACTTTCCGCAGCTTGGATGGGAGCACGCAAAGGAAAGAAGCACATTGTTTCTACTGCCTTCGAACATCACGCTGTACTCCACACTTTGGATAAGCTGATGAAAGAAGGTTTCGAAGTTACGCTTCTTGACGTGCATGAAAACGGTCTTGTAACTGCTGATGAAGTTCGCAAGGCGATTCGCCCTGATACTTGCCTTGTAACCATTATGTTTGCTAACAATGAGATTGGTACCATTCAACCTATTGCAGAAATTGGTGCTGTGTGTAAGGAGCTTGGTGTGCTGTTCCACACTGATGCAGTGCAAGCGGCAGGGCACTTACACATTGATGTGAAGGCGCAAAATATTGATATGCTTTCACTTTCTGCACATAAGTTCCACGGCCCTAAAGGTATTGGCGTACTTTACGCACGCAAGGGAATTTTCCTGGTGAACTTAATTGAAGGCGGTGCTCAAGAACGAGGCAAACGTGCCGGAACGGAAAATATTCCTGCGATTATGGGGATGGCAGCAGCTTTGGAAGAAGCTTGTGCAAATTTAGATGCTAACGCTGCAAAACTTACCAAGTTGCGTGACAGGCTTATTGCAGGTTTGGCAAAGATTCCTCATTCTGCACTGAATGGTGATGCTGTGAAGCGTTTACCTAATAACGTAAGCTTTTGTTTTGAAGGTATTGAAGGTGAAGCAATGCTTCTCCTGCTTGACGATAAAGGCGTGTACGCATCGTCCGGTTCTGCGTGTACTTCCGGTTCCTTAGACCCAAGTCACGTACTGCTTGCCATTGGCAGGGTGCACGATGTAGCCCACGGTTCTTTACGATTATCCCTTTCCGAAGAAAATACTGAGGAAGAAGTTGATTATATTATCCAATCCGTAGCAGAGGTTGTTGCGTACTTGCGCAGTATCTCTCCGCTGTGGGGCGATTTACTTAAAGGTAAAAGAGAATTCATTTTGAAGTGAGGTGTAATTATGGCTTTATATAGTGAAAAAGTAATGGATCATTTCCGTAATCCTCGTAACATTGGTTCTATGGAAAATGCAGATGGCGTTGGCGAAGTAGGCAACGCAAAATGTGGTGACATCATGAAAATCTACTTAAAGATTGATGATGATAGAGTAAGCGACGTTAAGTTTGAAACCTTTGGTTGTGGCAGTGCCATTGCGGCAAGTTCCATGGCAACTGAATTAATCAAAGGCAAAAAGCTTGATGAAGTAATGAGCGTTACCAATAAGGCTGTGGTGGAGGCACTGGACGGTTTGCCGGTACACAAGATTCACTGTTCCGTTTTAGCGGAAGAAGCTATCAAGGTTGCTCTCAAAGATTATTATGACAAAAATGGCATTGACTACGATGATGGGCAGTTCCCCAATTGTGCTTGCTGTGACCATGACTGTCATAGTTGCTGTGAAGAAGAATATTAATTAACAAAAAAAGTCCTCGCTCGGAGTGAGTGAGGACTTTTTTTGTTCGTAGAGAAAGTACATTTTATATTGACACCCCTATGTGTATATGATAAAATACAAAATTTGACAATTCTCCTAAGCAAGTGGTACAATATAAAAGTAGAAATCTTTAGGAGGAAACCCCATGTTTGCAACAGGAGACCGTGTGGTTTATCCGCTGCACGGAGGCGCAATTATTAAAGAGATTGAGCGTCGCGAACAAGATGGCGCTTTTGTTGAGTATTTTATTTTACAAATGCTCTTTGAAAATATGACTGTGTCTATCCCTGTAGAAAATGCAACTAGATTGGGTTTGCGTGAAATCGTACCTTTGGAAAAATTGGACGAGGTTGCTGCAGTGCTCCATGAAGTTCCTGATGTGCAAAGCGTTAAAAGTATTTCTTGGAACAGACGCTTCCAAGTTTATATGGAAAAGATTAAGAGCGGTTGCATTATTGAAGTTGCCAAAGTATTTAAAATTTTGGTTGTACTTGAACAAGATAAGAAGATTTCTGTTGGTGAACGTAGAATGCTTCATAACGCTAAGCAAATTTTGCAAAGCGAGATTATGCTGGTAAAAGATATTGATGCCGCGCAAGCAGAAGCGTGGTTGAAAGAGTGTTGCTAATTTAGCAGCACTCTTTTTCAATTTTGTTACACTTTCCTTGTGTATACGTAGCTTTTTGACTTGTTTTTTGTTGCAAATAACGCTATCATATAAACTAGGTGTACTATTAAGATTTTTTAACACCTGATTTTTAAAGAAAGGAGGAAAATGTATGATTAGAAAGATTTATAGCCTGATTATTATTTTTGTATTTGCTCTCACCGGACTCATAATTTTTGATTACTATTGGCCGTATATTTCTGAATACTTAGGCTATGATTTACAAGGACATGGTTTGTTTGGTATTGCCTTAGCCAACATCGTATCCGGTACTATCGGTATTGTTGTCTTTGGTGGTATAGGTGCAATAATCGCTCCGTCCATTACCAATTACATTCTTAGTATTTCCGAGCGTTTGGCAATTGCTTTGTCCCGTATTCCTACTAGTGATGTTTTGGTAATGATTTTTGGCGTTGGTCTTGGTTTGATTATCGCTAACCTGATTGGTAGCCCATTCTCCCATTTGCCTTACATTGGTCCTTATGTACCTATTATTTTTAGTTTGCTGTTATCCGTTGTAGGTGCTAAGGTTGCGTTGCGTAAGCATACGGATATTGTGGATTTCTTCGTGCGTATGCGTGGCAATCATGCTAGTGTGCCTGCTTCTGCACCTGTTCCCGAAATGCCTGAAATTAAGCCGGAACCTAACGATTTGAAGGCTGGACCCTTGGGTGACCGTTTGTATAGCAATAATAAGCTTTTAGATACCAGTGTTATCATTGATGGTCGCGTTATGGATATCATGGCGGCAGGCTTCCTTGACGGTATGGTTGTTGTTCCTAACTTTGTGCTTGATGAACTGCAAAAGCTGTCCGATTCTTCCGACAGCATGAAGCGTGCTAAAGGCCGTCGTGGTTTGGACTTGGTTCAAGATTTACAACACAGCTATGGCAAGCAAGTTTTGATTGTAGATTACGATTTTGATGATTTGAACGATGTGGACAGTAAATTGGTGCGCCTTGCAAAGCAAACTGATTCTTCCATTATGACTAATGATTTTAATCTTAATAAGGTAGCGGAAATCCAAGGCATTAAGGTTTTGAACATTAATGAACTTGCTAACGCTATCAAACCGGTTGTTATTTCCGGTGAAGAAATGAGTGTGTACCTTGTTAAAGAAGGTAAGGAACCTGGACAAGCGGTTGCTTATCTTGATGACGGTACCATGATTGTTGTTGAAAACGGCAGACGTTTTGTAGGTAGCAGCATTGAGGTTACTGTAACTTCCGTATTACAAACTGCTGCCGGCAGAATGATTTTTGCCCGCGCTAACCACAGCAGTAAAAATTAGTGGAGGGCGTTAGCTTGGATAATTTGATTGCTGTAATTCCTGCGGCTGGCGCAGGTAAGCGTTTAGGATTAGGAATAAATAAGGCTTTCGCAAAGATAAACAGTGTGCCGCTTCTGGTACACTGTTTAACTATGCTTTCTAGGACTAAGCTGATTACAAGGGCGATAGTAGTGCTTGCTCCTGATGAGGTAGAAGAAGGTAGGAAACTACTTGCCAGCTACCAAGAGGAGCATTTTGCAGATCTTCCCTTTGTAGTTGTTGCAGGCGGTAAGGAACGTCAGGACTCTGTTAACAATGCTTTGGCGGCGATAACTGAAAGTGAAGGTTACGTTGCAGTCCATGACGGGGCAAGACCTTTTGCAGGCAAGGAAGTTTTTGAACGTACTTTGCTTGCGGCTAAAGAACACGGCGCTGCTATTGCTGCAGTTCCGGTTAAGGATACCATTAAGGTTGTCAATGAAAATGGCGAGGTTACTGCTACCCCGAACCGCAGTACTTTATACGCAGTGCAAACACCGCAAATTTTTGAAGTTAACCTGTTAAAACGTGCTTACCAATTTTTGGCAGAGCATCCTGCGCAGGTTACAGATGATGCTTCCGTAGTAGAACTGTTGGGACACAAGGTTGTTGTTGCTCTTGGACGCTACGAAAACATAAAAATTACTACGCCGGAAGATTTACTTTTTGCAGAAAATTTACTGGCGCAGCAGGAGAAAGACAATGGATAAAATTGTAAGAATGCCTCAGTTTAGAGTTGGTACAGGCTACGACGTACACAAGCTGGTGGAAAATCGCAAGCTTATTTTGTGTGGGGTAGAGGTGCCTTACGAACTTGGGCTTTTAGGACATAGTGATGCTGACGTTGCTTTGCACGCTTTAAGTGATGCGCTTTTAGGTGCGGCGGCGCTTGGCGATATCGGCAAACATTTTCCTGATACTGACGAACGCTTTAAAGGTGCAGATAGCGCTAAACTTTTAGAGCACGTAGTATTTTTGGTACAGGAAAAAGGTTGGCAAGTTAATAATGTGGATGTAACAATTATTGCCCAAAGACCTAAACTGGCAAGCTACATTCCGGCAATGCGTACCCGCGTGGCGCAAGTTCTCAAGATTGACGAGGATTGCGTAAACGTGAAGGCTACTACCACTGAAAAATTAGGTTTTACCGGACGTGGTGAAGGTATCGCTGCTGAGGCAGTGGCAAGCTTAGTGAAATGAGCATAATTGTTTGAATAAATGCAATAAACATTGTATAATATTATGATGACAATTTTAGTTATAAACCAATAGATTTTTTGGAGGGATATTACATGTGTAATGAAGTAAGAGTAAGATTTGCGCCCAGCCCCACCGGCCCGTTCCATATTGGCGGTGCTCGCTCCGCATTGTTCAACTGGTTGTTGGCTCGCAAAACTGGCGGCAAACTGATTTTGAGAATTGAAGATACCGACTTGGAACGTTCCAGTCGTGAATCTGAAGAAAACATTAAAGCTGCTTTGAAATGGCTTGGTATGGATTGGGATGAAGGCATTGATGTTGGCGGTCCTTATGGCCCGTACCGTCAAACTGAACGTCTTGACCTGTACAAAAAATACACTGACCAACTTCTTGCTGAAGGCAAAGCATACTACTGCTATTGCACTGACGAAGAATTGGAAGAAGAACGTCAAGCTTTGATTAAAGAAGGTAAAATGCCTCGTTACATGGGCAAATGCCGCGACTTGACTCCGGAACAAATCGCTGCTTATGAAGCAGAAGGCCGTAAACCGACCGTTCGTTTCCGTGTTCCTGCTGACCAACAAATCGTAATTAACGACTTGGTTCGTGGCACCGTTACTTTTGATTCCAACGGTATCGGCGATTTCGTAATTGTTAAATCCGACGGTATCCCCACCTATAACTACGCAGTAGTAATCGACGATGCTTCTATGAAAATCAGCCATGTTATCCGCGCTGAAGAACATCTTTCCAATACTCCGCGTCAATGCCTGATTTATGATGCACTTGGTTTTGACAAACCGGTATTTGGCCACATCTCCCTTATTTTGGGTAAAGACCACACCAAAATGTCCAAACGTCACGGTGCAACCTCTGTTGACCAATATCGTCAATTGGGCTACTTGCCTGCTGGTATTGACAACTTCTTGGCGCTTCTTGGTTGGGCTCCCAACAGCGAACAAGAACTCTTCACCATTGAAGAACTTATCCAAGAATTTTCCATGGAACGCGTTGCTAAAAACCCGGCAGTTTTCGATATCGATAAACTGAACTGGATTAACCAACAATACATGCGTCAATTGGATGCAGAAGCTTTCTTTGAAGTTGCTAAACCGCACATGGTTGCAGCTGGTTACATGACCGGTGAAGAAGAAGGCGAAAAACTTGAATGGCTCAAAAAAGTTGTTGCAACTTCCAAAGACCACGTTGCTTTCGGCGCACAAATTCCTGCTTGCGTAGAAATGTACTTCAACGACGAATTCGATTTCGAAAACGAAGAAGCTGCTGAAGTTTTGAAAGTAGAAACCGTGCCTACTGTAATTGGTATGCTCTTGGAAGAACTTCCGAAAATGGAAGTATTGGACGGCGCTGCAGTTAAAGCATTGTTCAAAACCATTCAAAAAACCACCAAACTGAAAGGCAAAGATGTATTCATGCCTATCCGTGTTGCTTTGACCGGTAACCAACATGGTCCGGAATTGGCAGAAATGATTCCGCTGCTTGGTATTGAACGCAGTGCAAACCGCGTTAAAGCAAGCCTCGCAAAAGCAGGTATCACCCTCTAAAAGGAGAGTTTTTATGGCTATTAAAGTTTATAATACTTTAACTAAACAAAAAGAAGATTTTGTACCTATTAACGAAGGTAAAGCAAACATCTACGTTTGCGGCGTTACTCCGTACAACCATCCCCACGTTGGCAATGCTCGTCCCTTTGTAACTTGGGACGTTATTCGCCGTTTCTTGGAACACGAAGGTTACGATGTAACTCACGTACAAAACTTTACTGATATTGATGATAAAATCATCAACACTGCAAATAAAGAAGGCGTGCAATGGTTTGACGTTTGCAACCGTTACATTGATTCCTACTATGAAGTAATGGACAAACTGAATGTTAAACGCGCTCACGTTTATCCCCGTGTTTCTGAACACATTGAAGACATCATCCAAACCGTACAAACCCTCATCGATCGTGGCTATGCTTACGAAGTTGATGGTGATGTATATTACAGCGTAGAAAAATTCGAGCATTACGGCGAACTTTCCGGTCGTAACCTTGAAGATATGATGGCTGGCGCTCGCGTTGACGTAGACGACCGCAAACGTAATCCTATGGACTTTGCTTTGTGGAAAGCTGCTAAACCGGGTGAACCTGCTTGGGCTTGCCCCTGGGGTGAAGGCCGTCCTGGCTGGCACATTGAATGCTCCACCATGAGCATGAAATATTTGGGCGAAAGCTTCGACTTCCACGGTGGCGGTAGCGACCTTATTTTCCCGCACCATGAAAACGAAATCGCTCAATCCGAAGGTTGCACTGGTTGCCATCCCTTCGTTCACTATTGGCTCCACAATGGTTTCATTACCGTTAATGAAGAAAAAATGTCCAAATCCTTGGGTAACTTCTTCATGGTAATTGATATTCTGGAACATTTTGACCCTGAAACCTTACGTTTCTTCATCGTTTCTACTCACTATCGTAGCCCGCTGGATTTCAGTGACGCTCGTTTGCAAGAAGCTCAAAAGAGCCTTGGTCGTTTGCGTAACGCTCAAGAAACCTTGCGTGCATTGAGCACCATGATGAGCGCTGGCGCTACCGAAGCAAGCCTTGCTTTGCGTGCGAAAGTTGTAGAAATGCGCAATGACTTCATCGAAGCTATGCGTGACGATTTCAACACCGCTTTGGCAATCAGCTACATGTTTGCATTGGGTAAAGAAATCAACATCTATCATAAAGAAATTACCGAAGCAGGTGCTAAACCTGACGGTAAACTGGTTGCTATGATGAACGCACTCTTCACTGAAATGTGCTCCATCATCGGCGTACTGGAAAACACTGCTACTGCTGCACCTGCTGAAGCAGGCGACAACAAAGAAGCAGAACTCATTGAAATGGTAATCGCTTTGCGTCAAGAAGCACGTGCTGCTAAAAACTATGCACAAGCTGATGCACTGCGTAACCAATTGACCGCTATGGGTATTATCCTTGAAGACACCCCGCAAGGTGTTAAGTGGAAAAAACAATGAGATTTGAGCAATATCAAATTTTGAAACAACATGCGCTGGCTGCTTGTGAAGCGGCCGGCGCAAAGTTTCCTGAAGTAGGACAGATGAATCCTATCATCTTGGCTTACGTTGGGGATGTTGTTTTCTCTATGTATGTAAGATTAAGATTGCTGCCTACTTCCGGTCAGGTGCGTGTTATTCACGACTTAGGTTCTAAAATGGTTTCTGCAGTTTGCCAATGTCAAGCTATGCAGGAGTTACAAGAATCCTTGACTGAAGAAGAAATGGTAGTGTTCAGACGTGGACGTAATGCAAAATCTATGGTACCTAAAAGTGCCTCCGTTCACGAATATAGAATGGCAACTGCTTTTGAAGCGCTCGTTGGCTGGTTGTTTTTACAAGACCGTCAAGAGCGTTTAGAAGAGGTGCTGGATAAATCTTTTTCTATAATTGTACAAACTGTTAAAACCAAGAAAAAATAGAAGTGAGGTGTAAGTATGCAAGTTAAATTATTACGTCATACTCCGGAGCCTGATAAAACTGTGGCTATGAGTGCACGTTTGTGCTATTCTCCCATTGGTGCTGCCCAATTGGAAGAAAAAATGAGCGACGAACAAGCTGCTAAATTGGTGCGCAAATTAGTAGGTATGGGTCACTATTCTCCGATGGAACACGTAACCTTCACTTTTGCAATTGAAGGCGTTTCTCGCGTTCTGACTCACCAATTGGTTCGTCATCGTATTGCTTCTTATTCCCAACAATCTCAACGTTATGTAAAAGAACATAATTTTGAAACCATTATTCCGCCTTCTATCGCTGCTCGTCCGGAAGCAAAAGAAAAGTTCGAAAAGCTGATGGTGGAAATTCAAGACCTGTATAACGAATTTGTTGATATGGGCGTTTTGGCAGAAGATGCACGTTATGTGCTTCCCAACGCTGCTGAAACTAAAATTGTTTGTACCTTTAACGTGCGCTCTTTGATGAACTTCTTTAAACTGCGTTGCTGCACTCGTGCACAATGGGAAATTCGTCAATTGGCAGAAAAAATGTTGGCTGAATGTAAAAAAGTTGCTCCCATCCTTTTTGAAAATGCTGGTCCTACCTGCGTAAGTGAAGGTGTGTGCCACGAAGGTGAAATGACTTGTGGTCGTTTGGACGCAATCTTGGCTGCAAAAGCTAAAGCAGAACAAAAATAAAAACCTGAATTTTAGGAGGGTTTTATGGCTGAGGATATTATCGCCGGTCGCAATTCAGTTACTGAAGCATTGCGCAGCGAGCGTTCCATAAATAAAATCTTGGTGCAGGATGGTGCTAAAGGTGGTAGCATTGGTGAAATCATTGCGGCTGCTAAAGCAAAAAACATTCTCATCGATTACGTTAAACAAGAAAAATTAGATAAGCTTGTACCCGGAATGCGCCATCAAGGTATTGTGGCGATGGTAGCTCCCATTGCTTTCCAAACTTTGGATGATGTATTCGCTAAAGCTGCTGCGAAAAATGAAGACCCTTTCATTTTGCTGCTTGATGAATTGCAAGACCCTCAAAACGTGGGTGCGTTGATTCGTACTGCGGATGCTGCAGGGGTACATGGCGTATTGATGCCTAAACGTCGTAGCTGCCCTCTTAATGCAGTGGTAGCTAAGATTTCTGCAGGCGCAGTGGAATACGTTCCTGTTGTGCAAATTGGTAACATTGCTCAAGCCATTGAAGAGTTGCAAAATCGTGGTTGCTGGGTAATTGGTGCTGATATGGACGGTGAAGAACATTACACTGTAAATATGACCGGTCCTTTGGTACTGGTTATTGGTGCAGAAGGTAAAGGCTTAGGACGTCTTGTTAAACAAAAATGCGATACTATCGCCAGCATTCCCATGGGCGGGGGAGTATCTTCCCTTAATGCATCTGCTGCAGGTGCTATATTAATGTACGAAGCGGTGCGTCAACGTCGCATGGTAGGCAAATAATTATGGCTGAATACTTAATTGTAGACGGCTATAACGTTATTAATGCTTGGAAGGAGTTTGCTAAGTTACGAGTTGAAAGCTTAGAACATGCTCGTGAAATTTTGGTTGCCAATATTTCTGAATACGCTGCTTTTAAAGGACAACGTGGCATCGTAGTTTTCGATGCTCAAGATGCACAAGGTGATGGTTCTGTCACCAATATGCACGGTGTGGAAGTTGTCTTTACCAATGAAGGTGAAACTGCGGATGCCTGGATTGAACGGCGAACCTATGAGTTAAGGTATGAGCGTGCTAAAGTTTTTGTAGTAACAAGCGACTACGCAGAGCAAATGCACGTTTTAGGTGCTGGTGCTTATCGAATTTCTGCTCGTGAATTTCATGAGGATTATAAAAATGCCAAGAAGGCAATTGCTGCAAAATTGCGCCAACCTACCAGCGGGTTAAACCGCAATGAGTTAGGTGGCAGGCTTGCAGATGATGTTTTGGCCCATTTTGAAAAATTGCGCCGAAAGTAAAAATTAGCGGAGGATATGTAATTTATGACTACAGAAATACAAAACGATCCTTATGAGGTCTTTGAAAATATGACCGATGAGGATATCGTTTTAGATGCGCAACTGAATGACAATGTACTGGCGCAGGAGTATTTGCTGCATAAATACAGAAACTTTGTCAGAGCTAAGGCACGCAGTTATTTTTTGATTGGTGCTGAAAGGGAAGACATTATTCAGGAGGGTATGATTGGTCTTTATAAGGCTATTCGCGATTTTAAAGGCGATAAACAGTCATCCTTCCGTGCTTTTGCTGAGTTGTGTGTAACTCGTCAAATCATTACGGCGATTAAAACTGCAACTAGACAAAAACACATACCGTTGAATTCCTACGTGTCTTTGAATAAACCTATCTACGAAGAAGATTCTGACCGCACTTTGCTGGATATCATCAGCGGGGTAAGGGTGGCGAACCCGGAAGATATGGTTATTAGTCGCGAGGAGTTTGACGACATTGAGAATAAGATGAACAATATTCTCAGTGATTTGGAATGGAAAGTGCTGATGAGTTATCTTGATGGCAAGTCTTATCAAGAGATTGCCGAAGATTTAGATCGTCACATTAAGTCCATCGACAACGCTTTGCAACGCGTAAAACGTAAGCTTGAGAAGTATATCATCAGCCGTGGTGACATTACTGATTTGCGAACTGTTTATAGCGGCTTGCTGGCGATTGACCCGACGGAACGTTTCCATAACAAAAAATAATATTGTTTTTAGGAATTCTTGTGAATTCTGATAAAAGTGTAACACTTATTTACACCATTCAAAAAATTTTTGAATGGTGTAAATTTTTTAGAGGAGTTTAGAGGAATTTAGCGAATATAGAGTTAACTAAATAAAATGGTTATCAAAAAATGCACCTTCGGGTGTCTAGGGAGGTTTTTATCATGGATCAAGTACAAGCATTAGTAAACGTTGTTGAAGCAGCGCAAGCAGACAAAGGTAACGTAGTTATCGTAACCGGTAAACCGGGTAGCGGCAAAAGTAAAGTATTACGTGAAGCTGCTGAAATGAAAAAATGGACTTATGTTGACTGCCGTATGTTGATTACCGAAGAATTCTTGGCTATTCCGGCTGCTGACAGAGGCTTGTATGCTCCTGACATGTTCGCTGAAGTTTTGGAAAGCTACAACGCTGATGTAATTATTCTCGATAGATTGCAAACCTTATTCGTTCCTGTATTCCACATTAACACTGACAGCTTGATGCGTAAGCTCAGCAAAAAATTCACCATCGTTACTGCATGGCCCGGCTACATGGAAAATGGCAACCTGTGCTATGACAAATTTGATGGCACTGAAGCAATCCGCATTAGTCCGGACGGATTCAAAATTTGGGATGTTGAAGGCTAATTTGGAGGCTTAAATGGCTGAAAAGAAACGTCGCTTTGCCGTATTGACCGGCGGTGGCGATTGTCCTGGATTGAATGCTGTTGTTCGTGCCGTAATCAAGACTTTCTTACAAAATGATTGCGAAGTCTTTGGCATCTATAACGGTTTCAATGGACTTATAAATGGTAACTTAAAACTGATGAACTTTGCTGATGTTTCAGGCATTCTGCCCCGCGGCGGCACGATTTTGGGAACTACCAACCGCGATAACCCGTTTAAATTTGCCGTTGAAGAAAATGGCGAGATTGTTTATTATGATATGCGAGACAAGGTAGTTGAAAATCTTGCAAAGCATGATATCGAAGCTTTGGTTGTTATTGGCGGCGACGGAAGCCTGAACATCGGTGCTAAACTGGCACGTGAGTGTGGTATCAAAGTTGTTGGCGTACCTAAGACTATCGACAACGACTTGCCCTGTACGGAACGAACCTTCGGGTTTGATACTGCAGTAGCTTGTGCTACAGAGGCAGTGGATAGGTTACATACTACTGCTGAATCTCACCATCGTGTAATGGCTCTGGAAGTAATGGGACGTTATGCAGGCTGGATTGCACTCTATAGTGGCATTGCAGGCGGCGCGGATGTTATTCTTCTTCCAGAAATTCCCTACAATATTGATTCTGTAATTCAAAAGATTGAACAACGTAGGAAAGACGGAAAGAACTTTAGCATCGTTGTAGTTGCGGAAGGTGCTAAGCCTATTGGTGGCGAGCTTTCTGTTGCTCGTGTAGTTAAAGGAAGCTTTGAACCCATTCGTTTAGGTGGTGCGGGTGAAAGGCTGGTGCGTGAGGTTGAAGAACGTACCGGTATTGAATCACGTTGCACAGTGCTTGGTTACTTACAACGTGGCGGCTCTCCTTCTTCTTACGACAGAATTCTTTCTACGCGTTACGGTGTAGCAGCTGCGGAAGCGTGCTTGCGTGGCGAGTTCAACGTTATGGTTTCCTTGGAAAATGACCAAATCGTTACTGTGTACATTCAAAAAGCAGCATCCAGTCCGCGTCTTGTTCCTTTGGATAGCGAAATTATTCGCACCGGACGTCAGATTGGTATCTGTTTTGGTGACTAAGTGATAATTTTAGATTTACATAAAAAGACGGCATAAGCCGTCTTTTTTAATGTTCTTTGTAAAAAATAGGTGAAGTATAGAGATATTTTATTGCTGAACAATAATCTAGTGTGTATAATGAGGTACGTGAATAATTCATACTAAAGGATTGTAAATTATGGATCAATATTTGATTGCCGTCATCGTTGGTATTGTAGAAGGCTTGACGGAGTTTCTGCCTGTTTCCTCAACGGGGCATATGATTATTGTTGCTAATTTGTTGGGTTTCGATGAACGTATTGCTCATATTTTTGAGGTCTTTGTCCAACTGGGGGCAATTCTTTCTGTTATCTTCATATATAAAGAACGTTTCTACCGCTTCTTCACAAAAGAAGGTTGGCAAGTTGATAAAGGACTAAGCGTGTGGCACGTTGCTGCAGGTACAATGCCTGTAATGCTTGTTGCATTTTTTCTTTACGATTACATTAAGGAATATCTCTTTGGACTACTTACAGTTATATATTCCTTGGTAGCAGGTGCACTTCTTTTGATGTACGCTGAATATGCTACTAAAGATAAGCAGGCTGAGCTTGTTCAAGATGTTGATAAGATTAGTATTAAACAAGCTTTGTTGGTTGGTGTATTTCAGTTTCTTTCGCTTTGGCCTGGCTTTAGCCGCAGTGGTAGCACCATTGCCGGAGGGTTATTGGTTGGGTTGAGTAGGGAAGTGGCTGCGCACTTTACTTTCTTGATTGCAGTACCTTTGATGTTTGTGGCGTGCTTTTATGATTTGTTTAAGAACCTACATCTTTTAACTGCAGGAGACCTGCAAATTTTAGCTATTGGTTTTGTGACTGCTTTTGTGGTTGCCTACTGGTCTGTGTTGTGGTTTTTAAAGTTCCTTCATAAATATAGCCTGTCTGCTTTTGCGTACTATCGTATTTGTTTAGCCGTTGTTTGCTACTGGTATTTTTATATGTAGAAAATCATTGCAACTCAAATGAAATAGGAAGTCGTTGACAAAGAAAGTTTTATAAGTTATACTACTTAAGTAATCTCGCTGGCGTAGCTCAATAGGCAGAGCAGCTGACTTGTAATCAGCAGGTTGGGGGTTCGATTCCTCTCGCCAGCTCCAATGATTATTTCGCCGCAATATTTGCGGCGTTTTAATTTCCAAAGATGCGAAAAAGTTGACTAAAAGTGTTGACAACGCGAATTTGATGCAGTATAATATCTCTTGTCGTAACGGTGAGGTTCCCGAGTGGCTAAAGGGAGCAGACTGTAAATCTGCCGCGTTTCGCTTCGTTGGTTCGAATCCAACCCTCACCACCACCGATTATCGCGGGGTGGAGCAGTTGGTAGCTCGTCGGGCTCATAACCCGAAGGTCGTTGGTTCAAGTCCAGCCCCCGCAACCAATTTAATATGCTGATGTAGCTCAGTCGGCAGAGCGTATCCTTG
>JBGVIJ010000008.1:0-14295 GCA_045123075.1 Phascolarctobacterium sp.
AATGAAAATAAAGTTTTTTACAGTACTGATATATATTCAGCAGCATTGATTTTGAATGAAATGTTTACTGGCGAGATACCCAAAGCTTCAGGTTACAAAAAAATCCAAGATGTTGATGAAAATTATAAGTACCTTGATGAAATATTTGAAAGACTTTTTAAACAAAATCCTGATGAGCGTTTGTATCCAGAAGATGCAATTATTACTGAAATGAAGCTACTTGCTGTAAAACACAAAAATGAACAGGAAATAGCAAGACTTCAATCTGTAATTGATGACTCAATAACACCAGAGGAGTTTGTACCAAAGATTAGTAGTATGAGTATAAATGACGATGGTGATTTGGTTTTGCAATTTGATTGTGATTTACCTCGTGAATGGTATGATACTATTATATCTGGAGGTTATAACTGTGGATATACTTCTGGTTATAAGTATGATATGCTTAAATATGGAAAGAATGTACGAGAATTAATATTGCCAATACGTAGATTGAATGATAATGAGTTAGAAACTTTAGTTGAAAATGTACGTGGTTGGGTGATTAACGGTAGTGCTCTTTATAATAGAACGGTTAAAAACATATTGATGAGAAGGCAACTTGAGGAAGAATCCGCAAGAAAAGAAGTAATAAAGAAGCTTGAAAGAAATAATAAACTGAATGATATTCTTGCAAGTTTGCAGTAACATCAATGTACAATATCAAAAAGGCACAGACTTACAAATTGTAGGTCTGTGCCTTTAGTATGTAAAATCAAATTATCCTGTTAATGATTGCTGAGTTGAAGAAAAATGATAGTATGCTATAATAAAAACAGAGAGATTCCTGATGGTGGTGCGTCAGCTCTCTCCTTGGTTTGATTTTAAGTCAGAGAAGAGGCTGTTACGACTGTAACGGTCTTTTCTTTTTGGTGCTAGTAAATTTGGTGTTAAAAATTAAGCAGTTCCGCATTTGACAAGAAGGGATAGTTTGGATATACTATGTATATACCGATAATCCCTTTTATTTTAGTTGGATGAGAATTCTTTAGAGCAGTTGTAAGGAGTTTAAGTGTATGACAGTTAATGCAGTAATTACCAAATGGGGAAATAGCCAAGGTATAAGATTAAGCAAGGATGTATTATCTTCTGCTAATTTAAAGATTGGAGATGGCATAGAAATTATTGCAAATGAAAATGAAATCGTAATCAAGAAAATTATTAAACGACGTCCTACTATTCAAGAACTTTTTGCTAACTATGAAGGCACTTATAAATGCGAAGAAATTAGTACAAGTGGGGCTGTTGGAAAGGAACTGTAAATGGTAAATAATAGTTACCCAAAGTATGGTGATATTATTGTAATTGATTTTGACCCACAGATTGGTGTAGAAATGAAGAAACGCAGACCAGCTATTGTCGTTTCTGTTGATGAATTTCAAAAACGAACAGGTTTAGTGTGGTTGGTTCCGATTACTTCCACAACGAAAGGGTTGTTTCCTTTGCATGTTCCTGTTAATGAAAGTGGCGCTGAAGGAGTTGCCGTTTGTGAGCAGGTAAAGAGTTTTGACTATAATGCTCGTAATTGGCGTAGAGTAGGTGCTGCTTCTGATGAACTTTTGGAAAGTGTAAGGAATATTATTTCTGCTATTCTTAGTTTCTAAATTTTGTAGCTAAACAGTTTAATACTCAAGATATATAAGCAGTTCCGTAAAATGCGGAGCTGCTTTTTCCATTTGTGAAAAGGTTGAAAATTTTATGCAATATTTATACAGGGGGTTGCATACAAGCATAGAAGTATCAAAGGAACTGTGCTATAATATATTCTGATAAAATATGGATAACTATGTTCAATTTTCATTAAGTGCTCAGGAGGTGCTCTAATGGATGATGAAAAAGAATTGCTGAATAAAAATGCTGATATAAAAGAGGTAGAGGAACAGCCTGAAGAATACGGTGACATCCGCGTAGCTTCAGAGGTTGTTTCCATTGTTGCTAGCCTCGCAGCCCAGGAAGTTCCCGGTGTTTTAAGAATGAGTGGTCGTAGAATTGATGGTATTAATGAATTCTTAGGTAAGGAATCTGTTTCTAAGGGTGTGCGGGTAAGTTTTGATAATAAGACTGTAACTTGTAACGTCTATGTAATTATTGAATATGGCTTCTGTATTCCGGAAGTTGCTCTGGAAATTCAGGAGAAGGTTAAGGAATCCATTGAGAATATGACTGGTTACGATGTCCAGTTTATTGATGTGCACGTACAAGGCGTTGCTAAACGTGAAAAGTCTGCGCTGGAAAAAGAGGCAGCAGCTATCGCAGAAGCAGGGCTTTTTGGCGTGAAGCCTTTGTTTAATGAATCAGAGGTTGAAGCTGAAGCAGAAGCTAGACATAAACAATTTTTTGAGGAGGATTAAAGATTATGGGAATACCCGACAGAATAATTTTAACTTTATACACTTTTTTAATGGCAGTAGTTTCCGTATTGGTTACTTTGTGTAGTTTGGACGTGTTCCCCCAACGAATGATTACCGAATTTATAGGTGGCATTCCCGGTAACTGGATATATGCCATTGGTGGCGTGATTATGTTTCTTGTAAGTGTACGTCTTTTGATTGCCGGTTTGGGTCTTTCCAGTGGTCATTCTATGGAATTAAGTGATGGTCCTTCCGGGAAAATACACATTGGTAAACGCGCCTTGGAAGATTACATTGCAGTTTTATCCCAAGAAATTTATGGCATTTACAATGTTAAGGTTATCGCTAAGCTTGAGGATGAAAGCATTAATGTACGCATTAACGCATCCATCGAGCCTGGTATAAATATTCCTGAAACTACTGGTGAGGTTAAAAATAATGTTAAAGAAAGCATTAAGAAAATGACCGGTGTTGAGGTTAAGGATATAGAAGTTTACTTCAAACAAATTAAGGCTAAAGAAGAATAGGAGGGGGAAGAATGTTCGGCGAAATTCTTGCAGATATTTGGAACAATTACCGTGGACGTTTACTCTGCTCCTTACTTGGTTTAGGTATTGGGGTAACGTTTTTATGGCTAGGTTTCTTTAAGACAATTTTCTTAATCATTTGCCTGAGCAGTGGTTTCTTCTTAGGCAATAAGATTGATAAAAAAGATGATTTAATCGAATGGCTGGATAGGTTGTTACCGCCCGGCTATCACAGATAAAAGACTGGGGGAAAGTTATTTATGAGTCGTAGAGTAGCACGTGAAGTGGTATTGCAAAGCTTGTTCCAAATTGATTTTACTGCTTGTGAAGCAGAACAAGCTTTAAACAGCTCTTTGGCAGAGCATGATGAATTTATTTATTTAGAAGAAACTGAAGGCGAATTGGCAGAAGAACTGCAAGTTAAAAAAGCTTCCTGCTTGAAAGCTAAAGCTTATGCTGAAGCTGTATTGAACGGCGTTTTGGCAAACTTGGCAGAAATCGATGCTAAACTTAGCGAATTTGCAGTTGATTGGACTGTAGAAAGAATGCCTGCAACTGACAGAAATATTCTGCGTATTGCAGCTTATGAAATGCTTTTTGCAGAAGAAAAAATCGTACCCGGTGTTGCTATCAACGAAGCAGTAGAAATTGCTAAATTGTATGGTAGCGAAGAAGCTCCCCGCTTCATCAACGGTGTACTTGGTAAAATGGTTAGAGAATAATGAAACAAAAAGTTTATCTGGGAATTGATACTAGCTGTTATACAACTTCTGTTGCTGTTTTGGATGAAGCAGGCAAGCTTGTGGGTGAAGCACGCAAAATTTTAGACGTGAAGCCCGGTCGCTGTGGTTTGCAACAATCTGAAATGGTGTTCCAACATACTCGCAACCTTCCTAATTTGATGGAAGAGGTGTTGCTTGGCAAGGAGTATGAGATTGTAGCAATTGGTGTTAGTGGTTATCCCAGACCTTTGGAAAATTCATATATGCCTGCATTTTTGGCAGGTACCGGCGTGGCTCGCACTTTAGCTGCTGCAACCGGAGCTAAGCTTCACATCGTAAGTCACCAAGAGAATCATCTTGAAGCTGGTGTGTGGAGCGCAGGCGGTCCTGAAGCAGAACGCTTCTTGTTACTGCATGCTTCCGGTGGCACTACTGATATGATTTTGGCTGAAAAGCAAGAAGACGGTAGATTTAAGCTGACCGAAGTAGGTGGTAGCATTGATCTTCACGCTGGTCAGTTTATTGATCGTGTTGGCGTGGCTTTGGGCTTGCAGTTTCCTACTGGTCCTCATTTGGAAAAGCTTGCTGCTACTGCGGACGAAGCTCAAATGGTGGAACTGCCTGTATCTGTGCGTAAGCTGAATGTAAGCTTAAGTGGTCCTGCAACTGCGGCACTGCGTAAGCTTGAAGCAGGAGCAGATGGTGCAGCTTTGGCCTTAGGTGTGCAATACGCTTTAGCTGAAACCTTTGCACGTATGCTTCGCAATGGGGCAGCGGAATACAAGGTTAACGCTGTGCTTTTAGTGGGTGGCGTAGCTTCTAACAGCTACATCCGTAACCACGTAACTGAAAAGCTTGCTAAACGTCGCGTAAGCGTATGGGTTCCCGAAGGTAGATTTAGTTGTGATAACGCAACTGGCAATGCAGCTTTTGCGTGGAGAATGAATAAGTGATTGAACAAGCCTTTACCGTCACGGAAATTAATAATTACATAAAGTCGCTGGTGGATAATGAACCGCAACTGCGTAATGTGCAGATTGTAGGGGAGATTTCCAATTTTAAGCGTTACCCGTCCGGTCACTGCTACTTTACTTTAAAAGATAGTGGTGCGGTTTTGAAATGTGTTATGTTCCGTGGTAAGGCAATGAGTATGAAGTTTGATCCGCAAAATGGTGATACAGTGCTCGCCATTGGTCGTATTACTGTTTACGAGCGTGATGGTGTTTATCAGCTTTACACTGATATGCTTTTGCAACAAGGTGTAGGCGATTTGATGGTTGCCTACGAAAAGCTTAAGGCTAAGCTTGAAGCAGAAGGTTTATTCTCCAGTGAACGTAAACAAGCGATTCCTATGAATCCCAAGACTGTTGGTATTATCACTTCTCCTGTGGGAGCAGCAGTTCGTGATGTCATCACAGTATCAAGAAGACGTAATAGAGGGATAAAACTCTTACTTTATCCTGTAAAGGTGCAAGGTGAAGGCGCTTCTAGTGAGATAGCTCGTGCTATTAACTTCTTTAATAAGCATAATTTAGCTGATGTTCTTATCGTTGGTCGTGGTGGCGGTTCCATTGAAGAACTGTGGGCGTTCAACGAAGAACAAACTGTTCGTGCCGTGGCAAGTTCCGCTATACCGGTAATTAGCGCAGTTGGACACGAAACAGACTTTACCCTTTGTGATTTTGCTGCTGACGTTAGGGCAGCGACTCCTTCTCAAGCGGCAGAGCTTGCTGTTGCAGATGCGGAAGGTTACATTTTGCAAGTAGAAAACCTGCAAAGACGGTTAAAGCATTTTATGCAAGCACGTTTGGAGCAGGAAGAATACAGATTAGATAGAGCAAGTAATTCTTGGGCGTTAAAAGATCCTGAAAGACTTTTTGCTGATGGTGTTTTACGTACCGATGCGGCTTATAACAAGCTTATTACCAAAATGGATAGCTTGCTTAAAGAGTGCGCTCATAAATTTGAACTGCAAGCTGCTCGTCTCGATAATTTAAGTCCTTTGTCGGTGCTGGCACGTGGTTATTCTGTTACTCAAACAGAAGATTTTAAGGTTGTTACCTCCACCCAACAAGTCCGTTGGGGCGAAGAACTGGTTACAACTGTAGCTGATGGTAAAATAGTTTCCGTTGTACAAAGTGTGGAGGAAGCATAATGGCAAAGAAGATTGCTAAGAATATTAAATTTGAAGAAGCATTAGCGGAGCTGGAAGAACAAGTACGCCTTTTAGAAAGTGGCGAGCTTAGTTTGGAGCAATCCCTTGATGTTTTTAAATATGGTATCGAGCTGAGCAAGATTTGTATGGGCAAGCTTGATACTGTTAAACAAGAAGTGGAAAAAATCGTTGCTACTAGCGATGAAGAATATAAATTAGAAACATTCCATGATTTGGAGGCTTAAGATGGATTTTAAAGTGTATTACGATAATCAAAGAAAACTGATTGAAAACTTCTTAGAAACCAGAATGGCGAAAAAAGGCATCAGTAAAGTTGACGATGCAATGGCATACAGCTTGCTTGCAGGCGGCAAACGTATCCGTCCTGTACTTTTGATGGCTACTGCAGAAGCTTTGGGTAAAAAAGGTTATAACTTCTTGCCTGTGGCTTGCGGTTTAGAAATGATTCATACTTATTCCTTGATTCATGATGATTTGCCGTGCATGGACGATGATGATTACCGTCGTGGTCGTTTGACCAACCATAAAGTTTATGGTGAAGCAATGGCAGTTTTGGCAGGTGACGGTCTTTTGACTTTGGCATTTGAAGTAATGCTGGAACAAAAGAATGTTGACCCTGCAGTTTTGATTGAAGTTGTACGCGAAATGGCAATGTGTGCAGGTAACTTTGGTATGGTAGGTGGTCAAGGCTTGGACCTTGATGCTGAAGGCAAAGAAATCACCGCAGAAGAATTGCGTAAACTCCATGCAGGTAAAACCGGTGCGCTCTTTATTGGCGCAGTTCGTGGTGGCGCACATCTTGCAGGTGCTACCGATGAACAACTTTTGGCATTGACCAAGTTTGCTGATTTGCTTGGCTTGGCTTTCCAAATTACCGACGATATTCTTGACGTAGAAGGCGATGCTGAAGCAATGGGTAAACCTGTTGGCAGTGACGCTAAAAATGCGAAATCTACTTATGTAAGCTTATATACTTTAGAAGGTGCAAAAGCTTTGGCAGAAAGAACTGTAGAAGAAGCTTTGCAATGCTTGGAAATGTTTGGTGAAAACGCAGATGCATTGCGTGAAATTACCAAGCTCATGTGCAATCGTAAAAACTAATTAACGAGGTAAACTCTTATGAGTGAGACTAAACTTCTTGACACCATCAACTCTCCGGCTGATGTGAAAGCATTGACTGAAGAGCAGTTGGTGCAGCTGGCAGGAGAAATCCGTCAGTTGATTATTGAGGTAACTTCAAAAAATGGTGGTCACTTGGCGCCTAACTTAGGTGTTGTGGAGCTTTCCCTTGCATTACACAAGGTATTTTCTACTCCTAAGGACAAGATTGTTTATGACGTTGGTCACCAAGCCTACATTCATAAAATTGTTACCGGTAGACGCGATATGTTCCACACCCTGCGTCAGTATGGTGGTCTTTCCGGCTTCCCGAAACGCAGTGAAAGCGAGCACGACGCTTTTGGTGTAGGTCATTCCAGTACTTCTATTTCTGCAGCACTGGGTATGGCTGTTGCCCGCGATGTAAAAGGTGAGGACTACGATGTTGTAGCAGTCATCGGCGACGGTTCCATGACCGGTGGTATGGCTTTTGAAGCCTTGAACAATGCAGGTGATTTGCGTAAGCGTATGATTGTAGTACTTAACGATAATGAGATGTCCATCTCTAAAAACGTTGGTGCTATGTCCGAATACCTGTATCAACTGCGTACCGGTGAAACTTACAATAGAATTAAGCACGACCTTGAAGGTTGGTTGGGTAATGTTGATTTTGGCGGTGACGTTTTAAAGGTTCTCCGTCGCATTAAAGGCAGTGTTAAAAACTTAATGTTGCCTACCTGTATTTTCGAAGAACTTGGTTTTACTTATCTTGGCCCCATTGATGGTCATGATATCCATAGCTTGATTGAAGTTTTGGAAGCTGCTAAAAACCTTGATGAACCTGTGCTTATACACGTAATTACTAAAAAAGGTAAGGGCTACGCTCCTGCAGAAGAAAGTCCTAACAAGTTCCACGGAACAGGACCTTTTGAAGTAGCAACTGGCAAAAAGATTGCTAACCCTAATGCTCCCATTACTTATACGGAAGTATTTGGTAATACTGTTATTGAACTTGCTAAGGAAGATGAAAACATCGTTGCCATTACCGCGGCTATGCCCGATGGTACCGGCTTAACTCCCTTTAGCAAAGAATTCCCCAAACGCTTCTTTGACGTAGGTATTGCGGAACAACACGCAGTAACTGCGGCAGCAGGTATGGCAGCAGCAGGCTTGAATCCTGTGGTGGCAATTTATTCTACCTTTATGCAACGTGCTTATGACAGTGTAATGCACGATATTTGCATGCAAAACCTGCACGTAAGCTTGTGCCTCGACCGTGCCGGTCTTGTAGGTGACGATGGCTTTACTCATCACGGTGTTTTTGACTACGCTTATTTGCGTAGCATGCCTAATATGACAGTTATGGCTCCTAAGGATGAAGACGAACTGCGTCATATGCTGAAAACTGCTGTTGGTATGAATGGTCCTGTGGCTGTTCGCTATCCTCGCGGCAGCGGTGTAGGAGTTGCACTTAGCGATAGCCTTAACGTATTACCTATTGGCAAGGCAGAAGTGCTCCGCGAAGGCAGTGATGTGAGCCTGTGGGCAATTGGCACCATGGTAGAAAGCGCTATGAAGCTTGCTGAAAAACTTGCAGAACAAGGTATTAACGCAGGTGTTGTTAACATGCGTTTTGCTAAACCCATTGATAAAGAATTACTTTTGGCGCACGCTGAAAAATATAAAAATATCGTTACCTTGGAAGAAGGTTGCTTACGTGGCGGCGTAGGTAGTGCTGTTCTTGAAGCTCTCAACGAAGCACGCCTTTTAGGTACTTGCAAGGTATTGAACTTTGGTATCCCCGATGAGTTTATTCTTCACGGTGATAAACAAAGATTGTTCCAAGATATTGGAATTGATGTGGAAACAATGGCTGGTAAAGTTACAGCTTTTGTAAAGGGTGAATAAAGTGGCTAAAGAACGTTTAGACGCATTGCTCGTTAACCGTGGCTTGTTCGAAAGTAGAACTAGAGCACAAGCTGCAGTTATGGCAGGGCAAGTACTTGTTAATGAACAAAAAATAGATAAACCGGGAACACAAGTTTCTCCCGATGTTACCATTCGTCTTTTGGGTGATAAGTTGCGCTATGTTAGTCGCGGTGGCTTGAAGTTGGAAAAGGCTTTGCAAATTTTCCCCATCAGCGTAGATGGCAAGGTAGTTGCAGATATTGGTGCTTCTACCGGTGGCTTTACTGATTGTGCTTTGCAAAACGGTGCAGCTAAGGTTTATGCAGTAGATGTTGGCTACGGTCAACTGGCTTGGAAGCTGCGCAGTGATGAACGCGTTGTGAATATGGAACGTACCAACGTGCGTTACCTTGAAAGTGACAGCCTTGGTGAATTGGTAGATGCAGTTACCATTGACGTTGCATTTATCTCTTTGGACAAGGTATTGCCTGCGGTTCATAAAATTTTGAAACCTGAAGGTTTTGTTGTGGCACTTATTAAGCCTCAATTTGAAGCTGGTAAGGAAAACGTAGGTAAAAAAGGCGTTGTTCGTGATGCTAAGGTGCATGAAGACGTTATCAAAAACGTAATTAACTTTGCTAAGAGCGAAGGCTTTGGTATTGCAGGCTTGGATTTCTCTCCGATTAAAGGTCCTGAAGGCAATATCGAATACCTTTTGCACTTAACTAAAGGTGATGACGATGCTGTGAGCGAAGCTTACGTTGATGAACTTGTAAGCCGTAGCCACGGTGACTTAGATAAAAAGGCAACTGCCGAATAATTGGGAGCTTAGATGGAAGCGAAAAGGTTGGGAATTTTCCCTAATATGACAAAAGAAAAGGTATGCGCAGATTTGCAAATATTTGTAGATTTGTGCAGGGAGCAGGGCTTAGTACCCTTGTTGCCTCAAGAATTTTGCGCTGAGTACAACTGTGAGGGTTATGACTTGCAGAATGTAGAAGCGTTACGCAAGCTTGACTTTGCAGTTTCTTTGGGCGGTGACGGTACGCTACTTAAAATGGCTCTTTATTTAGCTCCTTTAGGGATTCCCGCTTTTGGTGTTAACTTTGGTAAATTAGGCTTCTTGGCTGAGATTGACCAACCTAGCATGCGTAAAGCCATTATGCGTCTTGTTCGTGGTGACTACAGCCTGGAAAACCGTAGTTTACTGCGTGCCCAAGTAATGCTTAATGACGAATGTATCAAAGAAGTTCACGCACTTAATGATTTGGTACTGGCAAAGGGTGCTTACAGTAAGATGGCACATATGCAGATGTATATCAACGGCAAGCCTTCCGGTAGTTATGCTGCTGACGGTTTGATTGTGGCAACTGCTACAGGCTCTACTGCATACTCCTTATCCTGCGGTGGCCCCTTGGTGCAACCTGAACTTGAAGTTAGCGTCATTACTCCTATTTGCGCTCATTCCTTAACTGCTCGCACACTTATTATTCCTATGTCTGAAGTAATTGAGCTGAAGGCAGTGCCCGGTAGTGAAGATATGATGCTGGAAGCAGATGGTGAAAGTATTATTGGCGTAAGCAATGACACCTATCTGCGAATTGATAAAAGTCCCTACACAATGAAGCTTATTAGGCTTACAAGTCGCGACTATTATCAAACCTGGCAACAAAAATTAATGCGTAATATCTAATCAGTAGGTTATTTAGATAAATGAGGTGATCAATCATGAAAATGACCAGACACGCAAAAATTAAAGAAATTATCGACAAAAACAAGGTAGAAACCCAAGAGGACTTGGCTGCTGCACTGCGCGCTGAAGGCATTGAAGTAACCCAAGCTACTGTGTCTCGCGACATTAAAGAGCTGATGCTTGTTAAAGTTCCTGATGCTAATGGCCAATACCATTATGCTTATCCCAAGGAACATAATATGCTCCTGACTCCCGGTCGTTTGGAACGCACCTTCCAAGATTCCATCATTGGTATTCGTGTTTCTCAATGTATGGTTGTTATCCACACTTTGCCCGGTACTGCTCAAGCTGTAGCTTACGCAGTAGACTACATGAAGTGGGAAGAAGTTTTAGGTACTATTGCTGGTGACGATACTGTTTTCGTTGCTATGGAAAATGCAGAAGGCGTAAAAGCTTTCTTGAAACGTTTTAAAGATCATTGATAAGCTGAGGTAAGATTAATGCTGCAATCCTTGCACGTTCATAATTTTGCATTGTTGGAAGATGCGAAGGTAGAATTTGCGCCTGGTTTTAACGTGTTTACTGGTGAAACCGGTGCAGGTAAATCCATATTGGTAGATGCTTTTGGCGTTGTCTTAGGTGCTCGTGCTTCTGCGGACTACGTGCGTACCGGAGCGGATAGCTTCTGGGTACAAGCTGTTTTTGACATTAGCGGTCAAAAAGAGTTGCAGGAGTATTTAGAAGAGCAGGGCATTGAGGTTGAAGATGACCTCTTTTTGAAACGCCAAGTTACCAGTGCAGGTAAAAGCAAGGCAACAGTTAATGGTGTGCAAGTTCCTTTGAACGTTCTTAAAACTATTAGTACTATGCTTGTTGATATTCACGGTCAACACGAAAACCAAGCTTTGTTAAACGCAGAAGCTCCTCGTCTTTTGGTAGATGGCTTTGGCGGCGACAAGGTTGCTAATTGTTTTGAGGATTATAGTGCTTTATATAATGAGTACGTTGCGCTGAATAACAAGCTTAAAGCTTTAAAAGCAGATAGTGAACAGCAAGATTTACTTCTTGACCGTTACGATTGGGAAGTAAAAGAGATTGAAGCAGCTAAGCTTATTGTTGGTGAAGAAGATGCCTTGGAAGAAGAAGGCAAGATTCTTCAAAATAGTGAAAAGATTATCAACGCAGTTAATGGTGCGTATGGCTTATTAGATGAAGAAAAAGCAGTACTTTCCTTATTGGCGAAAGCAAAGAACAGTTTGCAAACCGCAGTGCGCTACGATAGCAAGCTAGGTATTATTCTCGACAATATGGATAGTGCATGGCTTACCCTTGATGATTGCCGTCAAGAATTAGGGGAGTACCTTTCCCGTACTGATTTTAACGGGGAACGTGCTACCATCGTTCAACAACGTTTAGATACGATTTATCGTTTACATAAAAAATATGGCGGTTCCACAGAAGCAGTGCTTGCATATCTGGAAATCACCAAGGTTAAATATAACGAATTGTTAGATTTAGCAGAAACTATTGCTAAAGTTGAAAAAGAATTGGCACAGCTTACCAAGAAGCTTACTGCTGCAGCAAATACACTTACTATTGCACGTAAGGAAGCTGCACAAAGCTTGACTGAGCTTGTAACCAAGCATATTCACGATTTGGCAATGCCTAATGGCGTTTTTGAAATTGCCTTTGCAGAGTTGGATAAATTTACTGCCAACGGACGCGATGGCTTGAAGTTTATGTTTAGCGCCAATATGGGTGAACCTGTTAATGAATTAGAAAAAGTTGCCAGTGGTGGTGAACTTTCCCGCATCGCGCTTGCTATTAAAACAGTGATGATGAATAGCGGTGACGTACCCACTATGGTATTTGACGAAATAGATACTGGCGTTGGCGGTGTAACTGCTCAAAAAATGGCAGAAAAAATTGCAGTTATCTCTAAAATTGGGCAAGTGTTGTGCATTACTCACTTACCGCAAATTGCTGCCTTTGCCGATAGACATATCTTTATTGAAAAACAAAGTAGTGAGGGTAGAACTGCTACCGTACTTGAAGTGCTGGACGAAGAACGCAGAATTCGCGAGCTTATGCGTATGACCGCAGGTACTAGCGAATCCCATGCTGCTTATGAAAATGCTAGTGAGCTTTTGCGAGCTGCAGAAGCTGTAAAATTTACGAGGTTGTGTAAAAATGATTAAAAAGTTTCACGATCCTGAATTAGATGAACATTATATAAGTAATGAAAGAGTTTTTTCTGGACGCTTGTTAAAAGTGGAATTAGACCACGTTAAATTGCCTAATGGTAGTGAAAGCACCAGGGAATACATCCGTCATCCGGGCGCAGTTGCCATTGTGCCTGTACTGGAAGATGGTAGCATTGTTCTGGTTAAGCAATGTCGTTATCCCCTGAGGACTGTAATGTGGGAAATTCCTGCAGGTAAGCTTGACCACGGCGAAAACGAAGACCCGTTGGAATGTGCTAAACGCGAGTTAAGTGAAGAAACCGGTTATGATGCTGCAAATTGGCAAAAGCTGATTTCCATAGCTACAACTCCCGGTTTTTCCGATGAGATTATTCATTTGTATAAGGCTTGGGGATTAACTGCTCATAGCCAACATACTGATGAAGATGAGTTTATCGGCGTGCAAGCATTTACTCCGGAACAGGTTAAGACTATGATTTTAAACGGAGAGTTGTATGATGCGAAGACCTTGTGCGCATTGTACGCTTGTGGGTTAATTGAAAAATGAACAATGTTTTTGACTTAGTTGCTGACTTTTACGGACAAGATGAAGATTGGAATACAGTGTTGCGTCAAAGCTACGTGGAAAATTTTCTGCGTGCTAAGTCTTGGCAAGGTGCTTCCGATGAAGAATTGACTGAAGCTTGGGATTATATTACTTTGCTATGCTTGTACCTTGGTAATTCTGAAAATTTCTTAGGCGATATGAGCAAGGATGATTTCATCGACTGCATTGCTTGGTGCGGTCGTAATGTAGCAGACTTTAAGCTTACTGATAAAAGAGTTACCAAATTCTTGGACGTAATGATTGAGCTGTATGCTCATCTTTATAATAAGAAGATTATTATGAGTGGCGAGTCTCCTGTTGAAGCTAAAGCTAAACTGCTTCCTGAGGGCAAGCTTACCATGATGGACTATGACGGTAAATTTTTACCTGAGCATAATAAATTTAACCTTTATTCTACCGCAGATTTGCCTGCGAAAATTTTCCTGAACATTGGTGATAGACTTAACGATTTAGTTGAAGCTATGCGTAAGTTCTTTAGCCAAGAAAGATTCCTGCGTGACATCGAGCGTGCTGCTTTTATGTATAGTGGTATTTTGCTAACAGGTGCGGTGCAGGAGAAACCAGGTACTGAAGAATACGCCCAATGCTTTTGGGATTACTTCCTTTTTGACCACTATATGGTAAATAGCGATGAACATCCCATCAAACATTTCTACAATTATGTTTGTGAAGACCGTATGTTCAGTGAAGAGGGCGCAGTTAGTAAGGATGTGTTGGAAGAGCTTATCAAAGCTCGTTTAGTATTATTCTCTGTTGAAGGGTTCAATGAGGAAGGTACTTATCGTTGTCGTGATTTTATGACTGGTCAGATTTATAATCTGATGCTTCCCATTGAGGCAGAAACTAAAACGGAAGAATTCCTTTTCTTGGGACACATCTTCTATAATGAAACAATGGTAATGAATTTTTTGCGTGGTATGACTGTTCCTAATCGTGCACGTAAGAAATTGTATGAAGTGCTCACTGATGC
>JBGVIJ010000009.1:0-66074 GCA_045123075.1 Phascolarctobacterium sp.
GAAAATTTTGGAACAAAGGAAGACAAGGATGTTTATCGTCATTGTGATGATAATACATATTCCATTGAGCATATTATGCCGCAACACCTAACTCCTTCTTGGAGAAAAGAGTTGGGTGATGATGTTGAACAAATTCATGAAGAATGGCTTCATAGAATTGCTAATCTAACCTTAACTGCATATAATTCTAGATACAGTAATAGTACTTTTAGTGAAAAGAAAAATATGGAGTATGGGTTCAAAGATAGTGGTATTCGTATGAATACATGGATTGCCCAAAAAGATAATTGGAGATTGGCAGAGATTGAAGAAAGAAGTGCATTGTTAACTAATAAAGCTTTGTCAATTTGGGAATTCCCAGTTACTGAATATAGACCGGAAGAGAAGCAATTGGAATCTTTAACTCTTGCTGATGATGCAGATTTGTTTAAGGGAAGATTGATAGTTCGTTTTAGCTATAAAAGTGCTGAGCAACCAGTTACTAGTTGGGTTGAAATGTATCAAAAAGTGTTACAAATTCTTTTCGAAGAAGATAAAACTATTATCACAAAATTGGCGGTATCCAAAGAAGAAGGTCTGGCTATGCATTTTGGGTTAACAGAAAATGCTTTTGCAAAATGTGTAGAAATTGGTGATGATATCTATGTATGGACGAATAATAATACTCAGACTAAGCTTTCTGTTTTAAACAGGCTGTTTGCGATGTATAATGTGGATTTAATGGACTTAGAATTCTTTTTACGTGATGAAAATGAAGTAACTGAAGATGATGCAGGTACTAGTGGCGAAAATCGTAGGAAGTATTGGGCATATGCACTGGATATTATTCAAAAAGCACATATTGATGGGATGTATAGCAATGCACATCCAACTAATAGAAATTGGATAGATGGTTTCTTTGGTATTGGTGGTTTCAATATTGGATGTGTAGCTAATTGGGATAGTGCTAGAGTTATGTTTTATATTGGCAAAAATAATGCTCAAGAAAATAAAAAAGTTTTTGATATGCTTTATTCGAAAAAAGCTGAAATTGAAGCTAAAATCGGAGCAACACTTATATGGAATCGTGATGATAATATTAAATCTTCCAAAATTATATATCGACTCGAAAATGTGAGTGTAGATAATGAAACTGATTGGTTGCAAATGGCTAGTTTCCATGCAGAATGGAGTAAAAAGTTTTATGATGTGATTGTTCCTTATATAAAAGAAAAAGTTTGATGAATTGGTATTAATTTAAAAGGCTCTTGTATACTTGAGGAATATGAGAGCCTTTTCTTTTGTGCCATATTAGTAAATAAACGCTTTAATGATGCCGTGTATAAATTCAAACGGTATGAAGATGCTAGCTCTAGAGTATATTGGAATTAATAAGCACGTATATGAAAATGTAGGTTTGCGTTATATTTCACATACTTTGAATTGACGCTGTCATTACAGAATATTATAATGTAGTTGTAAGAAAGGACGTGATTGCTATGGCTCAAGTAACTACTAATGTAAATTTTAGAATGGATAAAAACTTGAAGATTCGTTTTGAAAAAGTGTGTAATGAGTTGGGATTGAGTATGTCTACTGCGTTTACTGTATTTGCTAAGACTATGGTACGTCAACAACGTATTCCTTTTGATATTAGTCTTGAAGTTCCCAATGAAGAAACTTTAAAATCTATAGAAAATATAGAAAAAGGTAAAAATTTAAGCAAGCGTTTTACCAGTGTTGAAGAGCTTATGGAGGATTTGAATGCTTGATATTCAGTATGAAAAATCTTTTAAAAAGGATTTTAAACGTATTCTGAAACGAGGATACAATCCTAAGCTTTTAGAAGAAGTTATTACTATGCTTAGCAATGAAGAGGCTTTGTCAGAAAAATACAGAGATCATGCTTTGAGTGGTAATTTCAGCGGATATAGAGAGTGTCATATTGCACCAGATTGGTTGCTGATTTATAAGATTGATAATGGTTTGTTGTTGCTCCTTCTTTCGCGTACTGGAACACATAGTGATTTGTTTTAAAGTAATTCAAGATCAGGAGAGGTAATCCTATGCAAAAATTTATTAATAATCCCGATACCTTGACTACAGAAATGTTGCAAGGTTTGGCTCTTGCCCATTCCGAACTTGTTTCTTTAGAATTGGGTAAATTGATAGTGAATAGAAAATTGGCGGAAGCTGATCGTGTAACTGTTGTTGCTCTTGGCGATAGTGGTTACGAACCTGCGTTGAGCGGTTTCGTTGGCGAAGGTATGCTCGATATAGCTGTTGTTGGCGATGTGTTTGCTGCTCCTGGCCCCCAAGCTTGCATCGAAGCTATCCAACTTGCAGATAAAGGCAAAGGCGTACTTTTTGTAGTGCTTAACCACGCAGGCGATATCTTGGCTTCCAACCTTGCAATGAAGCAAGCGGAAAAGCTTGGTATTAACGTAGCAAAGATTGTTGTGCAAGATGATATTGCCGACGCTCCGAGAGAAGAAGCACAAAACCGTCGTGGTATGGTCGGTGCTATTCCTTTGCTTAAAATTGCAGGTGCTGCTGCCCTCGCAGGTAAGTCTTTAGAAGAAGTTGCTGCCATCGCCCAAGGTTTTGCAGACAATATGGCAACCTTAGCCGTTGCGGCAAGTGGAGCAACTAATCCTGCTACCGGTATGGAAATCGCTCAAGTTGCAGCTGGTTGCATGGAAGTTGGCGTAGGATTGCACGGTGAAGCAGGCAAAGCGAAACCCATGGCTACTGCAGAAGAAACTGTTGCCATTATGCTTGACGCGCTGTTGGAAGATTTGAACGTATTGGCAGAAGAAAAACTTTTGGTAATCGTTAGCGGTAGTGGTGCAACTTCCTTGATGGAACAATTGATTGTTTATCGCAACTGCTATGCTTACTTGGCAGAAAAAGAAATCGAAATCGTGGCAAACCATGTGGGCGAACTTATGACTGTTCAAGAGATGGGAGGCTTTGAAATTTGCATTGCTCGTATGAATGAAGAGCTTGTAGAATACTGGAACGCTCCTTGCCGTACCCCGTATTTCAAAAAATAATAGTGGTGTTCTGAAAAAAGAATATGCAAGAAATTTGATTCACTGTACGAAAATAACCAAAGTGTTACTTTTTGTACAGTGAATTTTTGTGTACAAAAAATTTCAAGAAAAAAGTAAATTTTTGTTTACAAATGATGAAAATAGGAATAGAATGTAAACATCTTTTAAATATTTAGAGCACAATCGGCTCGGTTTGTAGTATGGAAGGATGGAATTTATCATGATTACTCTGAAAAGCAAAAAATTAAAAATGTTGACCGCAGGCGTTATGCTTACCTTGGCTATGGGTCTGATGGCAGGTTGTGGCGGCGAAAAGAAAGAAGCTCCCAAAGCTGCTGCTAAAGCTACTGTTGGTATTTGTCAATTGGTAGAACATCCCGCTCTTGATGCTGCTAACAAAGGTTTCATCGATGGCCTGGCTGCTAAAGGCTATAAAGAAGGTCAAAACATTACTTTCGATAGACAAAATGCACAAGCTGACCAATCCAACTTGCAAAATATTGCTCAACGTTTTGTAAGCAACAAAGTTAACTTGATTTGCGCAATTGCTACTCCGGCAGCTCAAACTATGGCTAACGTAACTCCGGATATTCCTATCGTAGGTACTGCTATTACTGACTATGTAGTAGCTAAACTTGTAAAAGATAACAAAAAACCGGGTACCAACGTAACCGGTACTACCGACATGAATCCCATCGAAGCTCAACTTGATTTGGCTCTGAAACTTGTTCCCAACGCAAAAGCTATCGGTACTATTTACTGCTCCAGTGAAGTTAACTCTCAATTGCAAGTTGACATTCTGAAAGCTGCAGCAAAAACTAAAGGCGTAGAAATTAAAGAAGCAACTGTTTCTACCGTAAACGACATTCAACATGCAGCTCGTAGCTTGGTTGGCAAAGTAGATGCTTTCTACATTCCGACTGACAACATTCTCGCTTCTGCAATGCCTACTCTGAGCATCGTAACTGAAGAAGCAAAACTTCCCGTAGTTTGCGGCGAAGGTGGCATGGTTAAGACTGGCGGTACTGCAACCCTCGGTATTGACTACTACAAACTGGGCGTTCAAACTGGCGAAATGGCAGCAGACATTCTTGCAGGCAAAGCTAAACCCCAAGATATGGCTATCCAATCTCAAAAAGATTTCGAAATCGTTATCAACGAAGCTAACGCTAAAAAAATCGGTTTGAATATTCCTGAAGAAATCATGAAAAAAGTTGCAAAATAAAAATGTGATAACAATGTTACAAAAAGGTACGAAGTCTTACGCTTCGTACCTTTTTAAAATTAAAATAGTTTACAAGTTTGCAGAAAAAGACTAAAATGTAAACATCCGTATTTTGATTATGGATAAAGAAGCCAATGTAGTATTGTAGTATGGAAGGATGGGCTTTATTATGACTATTTTTAAAAACAAGAAAATGAAAATGTTAACCGCAGGTATTATGCTCACTTTAGCAATGGGCATGATGGTAGGTTGTGGCGGCGAAAAGAAAGAAGCTGCGAAAAAAGAAAAGGTTAACGTAGGTATCGTTCAATTGGTTGAACACGCAGCGCTCGACGCAGCTAACAAAGGTTTCGTTGATGGTTTGGCTGCAAAAGGTTTCAAAGAAGGTCAAAATATTACTTTTGATAGACAAAATGCACAAGCAGATCAATCTAATCTGCAAAATATTGCTCAACGCTTTGTAAGCAACAAAGTAGATTTGATTTGTGCGATTGCTACTCCCGCTGCTCAAACAGTTGCTAACGTAACTCCAGATATTCCTATCGTTGGCACTGCTATTACCGATTACAAAGCAGCAAAACTTATTAAAGACAATGCGAAACCGGGAACTAACGTAACCGGTACTACAGATATGAACCCTGTAGAAGCTCAACTTGATTTGGCTCTGCAATTGGTTCCGGGTGCGAAAGCTGTTGGCACTATTTACAGCTCCAGTGAAGTTAACTCTCAATTACAAGTTGATATTTTGAAAAAAGCGGCAGCAGTTAAAAAAGTAGAAATTGTAGAAGCTACTGTAACTACTGTAAATGATATTCAACAAGCAGCTCGCAGTTTGGTTGGGAAAGTTGATGTTATTTACATCCCCACTGATAACGTGCTTGCCTCTGCAATGCCTACCTTGGCAATGGTAACAGAAGAAGCGAAAATCCCCGTAGTTTGCGGCGAAGGCGAAGCTGTTAAATCCGGCGGCATTGCAACTCTTGGTATTGACTACTACAAATTGGGCGTTCAAACTGGCGAAATGGCAGCAGATATTCTTAACGGTAAAGCTAAACCGCAAGATATGGCTATCCAAGCGCAAAAAGATTTTGATATCATCGTAAACTTTGAAAGTGCCAAAAAGATTGGCTTGACTATTCCTAAAGAAATCCTTGATAAGGCTAAAAAATAATTTGTTTAGTTGATAAAAGGTACGAGGGTAAAGCTTCGTACCTTTTGTATTTAAAACGGATATACGGACTAATTTTGGTTTACATTATCCGTAAAAAATAATAAAATGGAAACATCTATAAATTACGAGTGGAAAGCTTAATTCGTAGAGTGGAAGGATGTTGTTTATGTTTACTCCTAAAAATAGAAAGTTTAAAATGTTGGCTGCAAGCGTAATGTTAAGCTTGGCAATGGGACTTATGAGTGGTTGCGGTGGCGAAAAGAAAGAAGCTGCAAAAAAAGATAAAGTTACCGTTGGCATCGTACAAATCGTTGAGCACGCTGCTCTTGATGTGGCAAGTAAAGGTTTTGTAGATGGCTTGGCTGAAAAAGGTTTTAAGGAAGGTCAAAACATTGCTTTTGATAGACAAAATGCACAAGCTGATCAATCCAATTTGCGTACCATTGCAGAACGATTTATTAACAATAAAGTAGATTTGATTTGTGCTATTGCAACTCCTGCGGCGCAAGTAGTTGCTAATGCTACTCAAGATATTCCCATCGTAGCAACTGCAGTAACTGATTACGAAGCTGCTAAGCTTGTAAAAAGTAACGCAAAACCCGGTACCAACGTAACCGGTACTAGCGACATGAATTTGGTAGATGCACAGCTTGATTTAATTATGAAGCTTGTTCCTGCGGCTAAAGCTGTTGGTGTTATTTATAATTCCAGCGAAGTAAATTCTCAAGTACAAGTTGATTTGCTTAAAGGTTTTGCTAAAGCTAAAAACATTGAAATTAAAGAAGCTACTGTAAATAACGTAAACGATATTCAACAAGCAGCTCGCAGTTTGCTTGGTAAAGTTCAAGCGATTTATGTTCCCACTGATAACGTACTGGCTTCTGCAATGCCTGCGCTCGCCATGGTTACTGAAGAGGCTAAACTTCCCGTAATTTGCGGTGAAGGTGAAGCTGTTAAATCTGGTGGCGTAGCAACTCTTGGTATTGACTACTATAAATTAGGTAAACAATCTGGTGAAATGGCTGCTGATATTCTCAGTGGTAAAGCTAAACCTCAAGATATGCCTATTCAATCTCAAAAAGAGTTTAACATTATTATTAATGAAGCAAATGCAAAGAAAATTGGCCTGACCATTCCGAAAGAAATTTTGGATAAGGCAGTGAAATAAGGAAGGATGTATTAAATGATTGATTTGTTAGTGCCCACTACAGCACAAGGTTTGCTTTGGGCTGTAATGGCTTTAGGTGTTTATATTACTTACAGAGTTTTGGACGTTGCGGATTTGACCGTTGAAGGCAGCTTCCCCTTAGGTGCAGCTGTTGCGGCTTCTATGCTTTCTGCAGGTTTTGGCCCCATTCCTTCTTTTATCGTTGCTGCTATTGCGGGTATGTTGGCAGGCGTTGTTACTGCAATTCTTCATACTAAAATGAAAATTCCTGCACTTTTGGCAGGTATCTTGACTATGATTGCTTTGTATTCCGTGAACCTGCGCGTTATGGGCAAAGCTAACCTTTCCTTGCTTGGTACTGATACTACTTTCAGCATCATTAGAAATATGTTTGGTTTGAACAGCGCTAATACTACTTTGGTTGTTGGCGTATTGGCTACCGTTCTTGTTGCAGTGTTCATGTACTGGTTCTTTGGTACCGAAATTGGTGCTGCTATTCGCGCTACCGGTTTCAACCAACAAATGATTCGTGCACAAGGTGTTAACACTGACGTTACCATTATGCTTGGTTTGCTTATCAGTAACGCTCTCGTTGCAATCTCCGGTGCGCTTGTTGCACAAAGCAATGGCTTTGCTGACGTAGGTATGGGTACTGGTACCATCGTTATCGGTTTGGCTTCTGTAATTATCGGCGAAGTACTCTTTGGTACTCGTAGCTTCAAAAATTGCATTATCTCTGTAATTTTAGGTTCCGTTGTTTATCGTATTGTAATCGCGGCTGTACTGCAAATGGGTATGCCGCCTAATGATTTGAAACTCTTTACTTCTATTTTGGTTGCTTTTGCTTTGGCTATGCCCCTTATTAAAAGCAAATTCGGTTCTAGAAAGGTGGTGGGCTAAATGTTGCACATTGAAGGTATTTCTAAAACTTTCTTCCCTGGCACTATCAATGAAAAACGCGCTTTGCAACAATTGAGCCTGCACTTAAAACCGGGCGACTTCGTTACCGTAATTGGTGGTAATGGCGCAGGTAAATCTACCATGCTTAACGCTGTAGCAGGCGTATTTCCTATCGATAGCGGTAAAATCATTATTGATGGCGAAGATTTGACTAAACAAGCAGAACATAAACGTGCTAAACATATTGGTCGCGTATTCCAAGATCCGATGCTTGGTACTGCTGCTGGTATGATGATTGAAGAAAACTTGGCTATCGCTTCCCGCCGTGGCAAAACTCCCGGTTTGGGCTGGAGCTTTAGTGATGCACAACATGATCAATTCGTAGAACTTCTTAAAGAATTGGACCTGGGTTTGGAAAATCGCATGACTGCAAAAGTTGGCCTGCTTTCCGGCGGTCAACGTCAAGCGTTGACCTTGTTGATGGCAACCTTGAAGAAACCAAAACTGCTTCTTCTTGACGAACATACTGCAGCTCTTGACCCCAAAACCGCAGAAAAAGTTTTGACCTTGACCGATAAAATCGTTTCTCGCGACAAGCTAACCACTTTGATGATTACCCATAATATGCGTGACGCTCTCCGTTTTGGTAACAGATTAATCATGCTTCACAATGGTCGCGTAATTATCGACGTTGAAGGCGAAGAAAAAGCTAACTTGGAAATTCCTGACTTGCTGAGAATGTTTGAAAAAGCTTCTGGCGACGTTATGGCAAATGACCGTATGCTTCTTGGTTAAAAATAAAAGCATCTGACGAAAGTCAGATGCTTTTTATTTTACTTGTTATTCAGTTCAATCATTTTTTCAATTGCTGCCAACCCACACTCAACGCCGTGGTCGTGGAGTTCTAAAAGCTTGTCGGGTTTGATAGAAAGACGCGCAATTTCCAAAGGTTTTTCAGGACGGATGATAATAACTTTACCGTCACGTTCCATTTGTTCGATACGCTCTAACTGTTCATTGTAAAGCTTAGGACGATTTTGCATTGCTTTCCATAATTTAGGATATTGACCATACCAAGCTTTGAGGAGCAGTTTAGGAACAGAACCTTTTTTGCGATAGCCTTCGTTACGGGTGAGAACAACGACAAATTTTTTGTAGCCTGCTTCAATGGCTTTGTCGATGGGGATGGGAGAAACGATGGCACCGTCTAAGAGGGGACGGTTATCGATATTGACGATAGGCGCTAAGAAAGGCAAGGAAGCAGAAGCGATTACTGATTCAAAGGCAATTTCTGCACGTTTGTTGTAATGCCAAACAGCTTCGCCGGTTTTGATATCGGTAGTGCCAACGTGAAGCTCACCGGGATAATTAGCATAAGTTTCGTAATCGAAGGGAAGCAGTTTTTTAGGAAGGGTATCAAAAATAAAATCCCAGCCAAAAAGACTACCAGTACGTAAATAATTGTTAACGCTAAAGTACGGTTTAGTGCCAACATAATTTTCAATTATTTTGCGGGTACGCATGGGCTGATGAGACATATAAGATAAAATATTGCACGCCCCTGCGGAAACCGCTGTTATATATGGAAAGGTTAGTTCGTGTTGTAAGAAAGCTTCGAATACGCCGGCACTGAACATGCCACGCATACCGCCACCTTCTAAAACTAACGCAGTATTTTCTAAATGCATAGTATATAACCTCCAACAGATAAAATTATACACTATGAAAAACGTAAAAGACACAAGTTGACATTAGCTCTTGTGTCTTTTGTTGTAATCAAATATTTAATTTTGGAGTGCTTACAATACTTTTTTCAGTAAGTTGATAGCGTTTTTGTGTGTCAGTTTTTCGATAGTGCTATCGCTATAATTTTTGCTTTGCAAGTATTCAACAATAGCTTTGTAAGATTGTACGCCTTGCATATCGTAGGGCAGGGTAGTACCGTCAAAGTCACTGCCAAAACCTACGTGGTCGTCGTTGCCCATCAAGTTCAGCATATAATCAATGTGCCGATAAACGTCATCAATGCAAGCTTTATTGATATCTTGGTTTAAGAATTGTCTTGCATAAGTAACGCCAATCATACCGTCATTTTCATTAATGGCGAGTATTTGTTTATCGTCTAAATTGCGAGGATGGGGGCACAGGCCTTTAGCACAAGAGTGAGTTGCAATGATAGGTTTAGTGGAAAGATTAATAACATCCCAGAAGCCGGCAGGTGCAATGTGGGAAACGTCTACCAAAATACCAAGACGGTTCATTTCTTGAACAACTTTTCTGCCGAAAGTAGTCAAGCCACCACCGCTACATTCTTCGTTTACGCCGTCAGCAATATCGTTACGATTGCTCCAAGTTAAAGTCATAGCACGGAGTCCCAGTTCATATAAGCAACGCAGCGCTTCAAGGCTACCGTCAATGGCGCCGCCCTCTTCAATGGCAAGTAAGGTTGCAGCTTTATGGTTCAGTGCATTGGCAGCGTCTTCTTTAGTTAAAATGGGGAGCACGTCAACTCCATCAGAACGCATTTGTTTAAGCTCTTGGTTGTATTTATCTAAAAGTTGTAAGGTGTAGCGCAAGCCACCGTAATAACGGAATTCGTGAGTAGGAACGAAGATGGCGCAAAATTGTAAGCCACCACCCAGTTCAATCATGCGCTTGATATCAAAGTGTTGGTCGTTACTGTAGAGGGAAGTGCCTTTTTTATATAATTCGGTCAGAGTGTCGCAATGGCAATCAACGATGTACATAATAAATTACCGTCCTTGTTAGAATTATGAAAGGCTCCCTTTAGAGGGAGCTGTCAGCATTGCTGACTGAGGGAGTATTTATTTTCATTATAACAAAAAGGACTGCCTTACGACAGTCCTTTTAATTTTTAGAGAAGTGTTTCTCACCAGTTGGTGTAGTAGTAGAAGAAGGTCATGCCTACGTTACAAAGCATAGCGCCTGCCATGGGGATTGCAGTACGTTTCACCAAGTCGAAGGAAGAAACGCCACCCATACCGGAAGATACTACGATAACCGCAGTAATCGGGGAGCAGTTACGCATAATGGAAGCTGCAAAGTGCATGGGGAGAAGCATCAATACCGGGTGCAAGCCACTGTGAGCAGCAACGGCCGGAGTAAGAGATGCGAATGCGAAGAAGGGAGCGTTACCACTGCCCATAACGATTGCAGAAATGGAGATGATACCTACCATTACCAGCATCATAGCCATCGGAGGGAAGCCTAAGCTTTTGGAACCGTCAATCAAGCTGCTGATTGCGCCCATGGAAATCAAGCCTTGTGCAAAGGTTTGACCTGCTACGATCAAGGTGATTACGTTAGCCATTTGCATACCCAAGCCATCGAAGAAGGTTTGAATATCATCAAATACTTTTTTGCCATCACGCCATCTGATAAATTCACAGCAAACGCCTACGAAGAGACCAATGAACATTGCCATAACGATGTTCATTTTAATGGAAGTAATCCACAGGGAGCTGAAGGAAAGAATCAAGGACAGGGGGATAACAGGGAGGATTGCGTACCAAATCGGAGCGTTATCTGCTTCGTCTTGTACTTTTTCAACTTCAACAGGTTTTACAACGTGACCGTCACGTTTGTCCATATATTTTTGAGTGAAGTAATGGAGCGCGCCAACAACGATGAAAGCAAGTGCTACGATGGGAACTTGGTAATGGCTCCAGTAAATTACCGGATCAACGCCAGCCATTTCAGCGGAGTAGATGGTACCGGTGTCACTGGGAGACCAGTCGAAGCACAGGGTAGTTGCTACAGCTGCGGTTGCAGAAAGACGGCTTACGCCCAAGCCAATCAAGATGGGGAACATGGTTACCATAAGGAGCATTGCCAAACCGGAAGCACTGTTGATGCACAGACCAATTAACATACCGGTAACCCAAGTGCCTGCCAATACCAAGTAGGGGGATTTCAAAGCTAACAAGGGTTTAATGGTTAAACGAACCAAGGAGCGAGATGCGCCAATTTTGTCCATGTAACGAGCAAATGCGCCTACGGACATAATGTTGAGACCAAGCTTAGCAGCGTTGGAGCTCATAGTTCTACGAATAAATTCAAATGCGTCAAAGAAGGAGCAGCCAGTAGTAGCTTTTTCACCTAAAATTTGACCATAACCTAAAATTACAGCTAAGTACATTAAAACCATACCGCCCATAAAAAGAACCGGTTGGGGTTTGAACTTTTTGTAGATTAAATAACCAACCCAAAAAGTTACAATGGCAGAGATAACCAGTGCCATCAATCATCATCCTCTCTTCATATAAAATAATACTAAAATTATATCATTTGCAAAAAGTTTTGACAATCTATAAAAACTGTGTAAAAGCGTTAGAAGTGCCGGAAGACGCGAAAAAAGCAACTTACGAAGCGATTGCGTACTTGGTGGTACGTTGAGCTAGTAAGTTGCTTTTTGACAAAGTATAACGGCGCTTATCACGCTTTGCTAAGTTGGGCTTTGATACCAGCAAATGTCTCAGGGCTAATAATATGCTCGATACGGCAAGCGTCTTTTTCTGCAATTTCTTCAGGAACGCCTAACACATCGTGAATGTAACGAGTTAAGATGGTGTGGCGTTCTAAAATAGCAGTAGCTTTTTTCAAACCTTCTTCTGTTAAAAGAAGACGACCGTCAGTTTCCATGGTAATGAGATTTTCTTTCTTCAAGATACTCATGGCACGACTAACGCTAGGTTTGGTAAAGTTCATTTCATTGGCAACATCTATGGAACGCACACTGCCGTTGCGTTGTGTTAAAACGAGAATAGTCTCCAGATAATTTTCACCGGATTCGAGCAAGGACATAACAGAACCTCCGAGAGTTTTATTAGAGAATATTTTATCATATCTATCTGAATAGATAAAGTAGTATTGAGCCAAAGAGAAGATAGTGTATAATGAGAGTAACAACCTTGGAGGAATTTTTATGTTAAGTTTTATAAAAGAAACTGTGAGTGTTTGGGAACACTTGCAGCAAACTACTAAGCCTATCGTTCTTTACGGAATGGGTAATGGCGCCGATAAAATTGTGGATTGGTGCGAAGCTAACTCCGTAAAAATTGCAGGCATTTTCGCCAGCGACGAGTTCGTGCGCGGACAAGAATTCCGTGGTTTTAAAGTGGAGCGTTATGCAGACATTATCTCCCGTTTTGGAGAAGACATTCTTGTAGTAATTGCTTTTGCTAGTGAACGTGAAGAAGTCTTGGCTCGCTTTAAAGAATTGGCGGAAGCTCACGAAACTGTAGCACCACATCTTTCTCTTTTTGAAGAGCCTGAAACTGTGAGCCTTCCTTGGCTTGAAAAGTATGAAGCTGAACTACAAAAGGTTTATGATAATTTGGCGGACGATGTTTCACGTGAAACATTTGCTGCTGTTTTGAATTATAAGTTGAGCGGGAAGGTGGAATACCTTTTTGCTTGCGATACTGTTCGTGAGGACGATTTGCGTCAGCTCTTTACCTTCGGCGAAAACGAAGTGTATATGGATTTAGGCGCTTATAATGGCGATACGGTGCAGGAGTTTTTGAAATTGGTAGACGGCAAATACCAACACATCATTGCCGTAGAGCCTGATCGACGCAATTGCAAGAAGCTTAATGCTATGGCGGAAGAGCTTGGCGAAATCACTGTGCATCAGTGCGGCGTGTGGAATGAAGTTGGGGAATTGGGTTTCTCTGATAGCGGGGGAAGACAGTCTACATTCTTGGCAGTGCAAAAGAAAACCGTTCCTGTAAATTCCATTGATAACCTTGCGGACGGCAAACCTGTTTCCTATATTAAGATGGATGTTGAGGGCGCAGAAGTACAAGCCATTGAAGGTGGTAAAGCTGTAATTACAAGCTTTGCTCCCAAAATGTTTGTAGCGGCGTACCATTATGACATTGATATTTTTAGACTACCGTTGCTTTTGTGGGAGCTTGTTCCTGAATATAAAATCTTCTTTAGAAAGCATCCCTACATTCCGGCGTGGGAACTGAACTTTTTAGTTGTAAAATAGCGGGACAAAGGCGTTCCAAGCAGGACAAAATGCACCTTTTGTAATTTAAAGGTGGAATGTCTACGGGAAAAATGTTATAGTGACAAAAGTTTTAATTTTTCGTGAAAGATTTTGTAAACTGTAAGCAGGAAAAAGCAAGAGGAAATAGAATATTTAACGAAGAAGAGTAGGAAGTTCTCTCTGTATATAAAATCTTATTTTAAAAGGAGTGTATTTGTAATGAAAAAATCTACTTGGGTTTTAGGCGCAGCTGCATTATTGGCATTGTCCGTAGCAGTAGCTGGCTGCGGTGGCGGCGACAAAAAAGAAGCTGCTAAAGGTGTTAAAGGCGAATTGATGGTTTACACCTCCATTTATCCTGACATTATCGACAATATGTGCAAACCTAACTTGGCTAAAGCTTTCCCCGAAATGAAAGTTAACTGGTTCCAAGGCGGCACTGAAAAAGTTGTAACCAAAATCACCGGCGAAATGAAAGCTAACAAAGTTGGCACCGACGTATTGATGGTTGCTGACCCCTCTTACTACCTGAAATTGGACAAAGAAGGCTGGCTCATGCCTTACCAATCCAAAGAAGCTGCTAACGTTATCGCTGATAAAGATAAAGAAGGCGCTTGGTACTCCGTTCGCGTTTGCAACATGATCATTGCTTACAATGCTGACAAACTGAAAGCAGAAGATGCTCCGAAATCTTGGCAAGAATTGACCGATCCGAAATGGAAAGGCAAAATCGCTATGCCGAACCCGATGCTCTCCGGTACCGCTTATGTAGCAGTTGGTGCATTGGCTGACAAATTCGGTTGGGAATACTTCGACAAACTGAAAGCTAACGGCATCCGTGTTGAATCCGGTAACTCCGCAATTCAAAACAAATTGTTGACCGGTGAATATGCTGCTGCAATGATTTTGGAAGAAAACATTCTGAAATTGGCTGCAACCAAAAAAGAACCTCTGAAAGTTTCCTATCCGGCAGAAGGCGTTATCAACATTCCTTCCCCGATCGCAATCTTCAAAACTACCAAAAATGCTGAAGGCGCTAAAGCTTTGGTTGACTGGTGGTTGTCCAAAGAAGGTCAAGAAGCTGTTGTTAAAGGCTGGATGCACTCCGTTCGCGGCGACGTTAAAGAACCTATCGGTTCCGTTCCGACCAAACAATTGGTTGAAAACAGAATTAAAGTTAACTGGCAAAAACTTGCTGACAACAACGCAGCAATCAAAGAAGAATTCCGTAAACGCGTTATGGAATAATCTTTACGTTTAGTTAAGGTTAAAATTTTGTGATATATGGGAAAACAGGGACGTTTTTGCGCTCCCTGTTTTTCCCGTCTTATAAAACCAGCTAATTTTAGGTAAGGTTTACTTGAAGTTGGCTTAACCCCTTAATTTTTTTAAGGGAAAGGAGAATTATAGGTTCTATGTTATCTAGAATTAATAGCAAATTTATTGTTATAAGCCTGTCCGTGTTGTTGCTCTTGTATTTCGTAATCTTCCCCATGGGCGTACTGCTGTATGACAGCGTGGTTTATGATGCAAGTATTAACTTCGACAACTATCGCGCAGTATATAGCCAAGACGTAAACTGGCGCGCGCTTACAAATACAATCAACCTGTCCTTATTAGTTATGATTGCCAGCGTAATCATCACCTTCCCCCTTGCTTGGTTGGTTGGTCGAACTGATATGCCTGGTAAAAAAGGTTTCCGTACTTTGCTGGTTTCCAGCTATATGATTCCCCCGTATGTAGGTGCAATCGCTTGGGTACAACTTTTGAACCCCAGTGTTGGCTACATGAACAATTTCTTTAAAGATATTTTAGGTTTGTCTCAAGCTCCCTTTGATATTTACACTTTCTGGGGTTTGGCTTGGGTATTGACCTTGTTCTATTCTCCCTTTGCTTTCATCACCATTTCTCGTGCGATGGAAAAAATGGACCCCACCTTGGAAGAAGCTGCTCGTGTTTCCGGTGCTTCTCCCATGCGTACTTTGCTTGACGTAACATTGCCCTTGATGGCACCTTCCATTTTGGCAGGTGGGCTCTTGGTATTTATCGCAGCTGGTTCTTGCTTCGGTATTCCCTCCATCGTTGGTATGCCCGGTAACATCGAAGTATTGACTACTCGTATCGTTACCTATGTTTACATGGGTAGCATCGAAGGTGTTCGCGAAGCAACTGCTTTGGCAGCATCCTTGATGTTCTTAGCTAACACCTTGCTCTTCTCCATGACTTGGTTGATTGGCAAAAAAGATTACACTACCATCAGTGGTAAATCTACTCGTCCCAACATCGTTGAATTGGGCAAATGGAAATGGCCTGCATTCTGTGCAGTTGGCGCTTACGGTATGATTTCCGTAATCATTCCTTTGGGCTCTATCGTAGTAACCTCTTTGCTGAAGAGTATGTCCAAACCTGTTACTTTGGATAACTTGGGCTTCGATTCTTGGATTCCTGTTGTTACCAGTGCTCAATACTTGGAATGCATTTGGAACTCCGTAATTTACGCAGTGCTTGCTGCTACCATCGGTACTGCACTGTCCCTGTTCGTTGCTTACTTGGCAGTTAAAACCACTGTTAAAGGCAGAACCATTCCTGACCTCTTGACCGTTATCGGCGGCAGTACTCCTAGTATCGTAATTGCATTGGCATTGGTAATTACCTTCTCTGGCAATTATGGTTTGAATCTGTATTCCACCGTTTGGATTTTGGTTGTATCTTACTTGGTAAAATATATGACTATGTCTGTTCGCACCATCGCTGCTTCTCTTAGCCAAGTACATAGCTCCTTGGAAGAAGCTGCTCTTAACTCCGGTGCTGACTGGCTCCGTTGCTGTAAGGACATTATCATTCCCCTTATTGCGCCTTCCGTTATCGCAGGTTGGTTCTTGATTTTCATGCCGTCCTTCTACGAATTGACTATGTCTTTGTTGTTGTACGGTGCTGAAACCAAAACCATCGGCGTATTGCTGTACGATTTGCAAACCTATGCAGACGCACAAAATGCTTCCGTACTTTCCGTAATCATTTTGGGTGTTGTATTGATTGGCAACTTGATTCTCAACAAAATTTCCAAAGGTAATGTAGGTATTTAAGAAGGAGTGTAATAAATGTCTGAAGTACGTATTGAACATGTATTTAAACGTTTCGGCGCTGTAACTGCTGTTAACGATTTTAACTTAACTGTAAAAGATGGCGAATTCGTTTCCATCTTAGGCCCTTCCGGTTGCGGTAAAACTACTACCCTCCGTATGATTGCAGGTTTTGAACGTGCAACTGAAGGCGAAATCTATATTGGCGAAAACTGCGTAAGCTCCTCTGAAAAAGGTACTTTCGCTCCCCCTGAAAAACGCGACATTGGTATGGTGTTCCAATCCTATGCAGTATGGCCCCATATGACCGTTGCTGAAAACGTTGGCTATCCTTTGAAAATTCAAAAGGTAGACAAAGAAACCCGTGCAAAACGCGTACAAGAAATGCTCGAACTGGTTCACCTCGGTGAATACGGCGAACGTTATCCGCACCAACTTTCCGGCGGTCAACAACAACGTGTAGCTTTGGCTCGTGCTTTGGTTGCACAACCGGGCTTGCTCCTTTTGGACGAACCTCTTTCCAACTTGGACGCAAAACTCCGTGAAAGCATGCGTTTCGAAATTTTGTCCATTCAAAAGAAATTGAACATCACCGTAGTTTATGTAACCCATGACCAAGGTGAAGCAATGGCAATGAGTGACCGCGTAGTTGTAATGAGCAAAGGCGTTGTTCAACAAATCGGCCATCCTCATGAAATCTACACCAACCCGGCAAATAAAATGGTTGCTGACTTTATCGGTTTGGTTAACTTTATTCCTGGCGAAGCTAAAGGTGACCGCGTATTCATTAAAGGCACCAACGTTTCCTTCCCCAATCCTACCGATATCACTGGCGAAGCAACTATCGCAGTTCGTCCGGAAAATATCTCCATCTCCGCAAATGGCGGTCAATTAGAAGGCACTATGGTAGCTCGTTTCTACTTGGGTGACGCAGTTGACTATCGTGTACAATGCGGCGAAAACATGATCCGCGTAATCGTTAAAGGTGCAGATGTAACTGCTTATCCTGACGGAAGCAAAGTTTATCTGGACTTTGATAAGACTATGGTATTTGGTCGCGACTAAGCTAAAATTAAACAGCACTGCATTCGCAGTGCTGTTTTTTTATGTTATAATGGAATTATCTTAAAAGAAATGAGCATATATTAATGAAGAAAGTTGTAGTTGCACTTCTCTTACTTGTTATATTTATTGTAAGTGGTTGTGCTGAAAATACTAAAACTAAAAAAGTAGATGCTAACGGCGCACCTAAGCTTACTCTGAACTTATGCAGTAGTATGAGTGAGGCGGTAACAAAGCTTTTAGTAGATGATTATGCTAAAAAGCAAGGCGTTGAGGTCAAGGTAAAATATTTACCGGAAGGTTCTTTTGCTGAAAAAATGGACTTTTTGCGTGACAATAATTTTGACTGCTGGCTTGGCGGTACTGCAGAAGAATGTTATCTTGCCGACCAACAAAGTTTGCTTAGCCCTTATAAACCCCATGAGTTTTATAAAATGCCTGCGGAACTTAGAAGTCGTCAAGGTCAATGGATAAGCTTGTACTTAGAATATATTGCCTTCATCAGCAACACCAGTAAGCTTCGTGACAATGGCTTATACGCTCCTGATACTTGGCAAGAGCTTTTGCAACCGGAGTTTAAAAATGAAATTGCTATGCCTGACTTTGTAGATGGCGGTGCTAGCTATGGTATGATTACTTCCATTTGGCAATTGCGTGGTAAAGAAGCTGCTTTGGAATATGCAAGTAAGTTAAATCAACAAAACTTAGTATATACTGATACTAGCGAAGAAGCAGTGGAAATGGTTCATAATGGTGATAAAATGGTTGCTGTTGTGCCTTTGCGTACAGCAATTCTTTTGGAAACCAAGCATAAGCATTTATTTGCTACCGTCGTGAAGGATGCCAATCGTAATTTGCTGAACTGCGTGGCGGTGATGAACAAGGCAGAAAACGTGGATGAAGCACATAGTTTCGTTGACTACCTTATCAGCGATGACAGTGAAGCCTTGCTCCGCAGTAATGGTTACCATTATATTTGGCACGCTAAAAATTATCCCTATAACGACGGGCGTAAAGAACTTATTGGTAACGTAAAAGTTCCCGTTGACGATTTAAGCTGGACTGCCGTTGAGAAAAATGAAATTATCAGCCAATGGTTAAAAGCTTGGTAGAACTATGTTATCTAAACACTCATCAGTTTTCTGGTGAGTGTTTTCTTTTGTGTCAAAGTTTACAACTTAAACAATAGAACAAAAGAAAAACAAAGTAAGTTTGACAATAATGTGTGAACATTAGTATAATAATTTTATAACTGTGCATAAAGATTTACAGGTAATTGTACCGTCCTAATCTGTGTAGGGCGGTTTTCTATAACCTACAAAATGGAGGAAAGTTTATGCAACACATGCAACAAGCAAAACAATATGTGCCTTTTGAACGAGTTAATCTGCCTGACCGTCAATGGCCTGACAAAATTATTACTAAAGCTCCCATCTGGTGCAGCGTTGACTTGCGTGACGGTAACCAAGCACTCGTAACTCCGATGGGTATTGAAGAAAAATTGACCTTCTTCCATACTTTGGTTGATGTTGGTTTTAAAGAAATCGAAGTTGGTTTCCCTTCCGCTTCTGAAACTGAATACGAAATTTTGCGTACTTTGATTGAAGGCAACCACATTCCTGATGATGTTACCATTCAAGTTTTGGTACAAGCCCGCGAAGAACTTATTCGTAAAACTTTCGAAGCAGTCCGCGGAGCTAAAAACGTTATTATCCATTTCTACAACTCCACTTCAACCTTGCAACGTAAAGTTGTATTTGGTAAAGATATGGACGGTATCGTAGATATCGCAGTACAAGGCGCACGTCTTATCCGTGAATTGACCGAGGAAGAAGTTGCTCGTAGTGGTATGAACATTCGCTATGAATATTCTCCTGAAAGCTTCACCGGTACTGAAATTGATTTCTCCATCAGAATTTGCGAAGCTGTTATGGAAGAAATGGGTTCTACTAAAGAAAATCCCATCATCCTCAACTTGCCCTCTACCGTAGAAATGTGCACTGCTAACACCTATGCAGACCAAATAGAATATTTTTGCCGTAATATGAAGAATCGTGAAGCCGCAATTATCAGTATCCATCCTCACAATGACCGTGGTACTGGCGTTGCTTCCGCAGAACTTGCAGTAATGGCAGGTGCTGACCGTATCGAAGGTACTCTCTTTGGTAACGGCGAACGTACCGGTAACCTGGATATCGTTACTGTTGCTCTGAACATGTTTACCCAAGGTGTCGACCCTGAACTGGACTTCTCCAACATTCTTGAAATTAAAAAGATTTACGAAGCATGTACTCGTATGCATGTTCCTGAACGTCAACCTTACGCTGGTGCTTTGGCATTTACCGCATTTAGTGGTTCTCACCAAGACGCAATCCGTAAAGGCTACGAATATATGGAAAAAACCGGTACTCCGTACTGGGAAGTTCCGTATCTGCCCATCAACCCTGCTGACTTGCATCGTGAATATGAACCTGTTATCCGCATTAACAGCCAATCCGGTAAAGGTGGTGCGGCATTCGTATTGCAACACGCAGTTGGTTACAACTTACCCAAAGAAATGCATCCTGAATTTGGCAATATCGTAAAAGCTGCGGCAGATGATTTCGGTGACGAACTTAGCCAAGAACAAATTGTTGACCTGTTCCACAGAGAATATATTGATTTCGTTGGCAAATATGGTTTGTGCCGTCATCGCTTTGCAGAACTTCACGAACCTGATGGCAGCGTTCATAGTCGTTTCGAAGGCGCTATTACCCTGGGCGAAAAAGAATGTCACATTGCTGGCATTGGTAACGGCCCGATTGACTCCTTCTTCCAAGCTTTATCACATGCAGGTGTTGAAGGCTACGAATTCGTTAACTACCACGAACACGCAGTATCCCGTGGCTCTAACGCACAAGGTATCTGCTACATTGAACTTAAGAAACCCAATGGGGAACATATCTTTGGTGCGGGTATGCATCCTAACGTAAACGTGGCGGCGTTGCTGGGCATCATTTGTGCAATCAACCGCGCAGAAAAGTAAAACTTTCCATAAGCACTGTCTAACTTTGTTGTCGTAAAATTACTTGCTCGACGTACTACCAGTACGCCATCGCGGCACAAGCTTCATTGTTCCTCGCCTTCCGGTACTTCTAACGCATTTCTAAGATTTATTTAAACTAAAAGAGCTACTTATCTTATGATAAGTAGCTCTAATTTTTTACTTAAGTTTGTTTTTTAATCTGTTGAAAAATCCGTCAACAACTTCGCCTGCACTTTGCATGCTTTCCTTGAACATATCTTTCAGGCTCTCAATTTCTAAACCCCAATCGATGCGGATAGCATTCTTTTCGAATTTACAGTGAATGGGAATGTTCTTTCCAAAGATGTGCCAATAGTTTTCTTCTAAATGCACACCTTCTTCTTCGCTTGTAGCGATACGTCCACTAATGCTGCTCAAAGGGAAGTTGCGGTACTTAATATTTTCAATACGATAGAAACCACTAACTACGCAACCTTTTTGTTGAGCATTACCAGTAATAGTAGTGTAGAAAAGGGTTTCACCTCTGATAGGTTGGTCAGTTAAAAGAGCGATATCCAGTTGGTTGCCGTTGAGATGCACTGTGTAATCGCCGTTGTTAAGATTTACTATGCAGTCATCTAAGGCAACTTCCTTATCATTAATCATGCAGCTTGCGTGTTTAATATCAACAATGCCTTCGTCAAGTTCAACCTTACCAACAAAGTTTTGTGCTACAACGGATGCTTTGTTAGGAATGTCAATACGCAAGGTGCCGTCGATATTCGTATCGATGACAGTTTTACCATCGATTCTTTGGGCATCGCCGTGAATGTGGAAACCGTCAAAGATGTTGATGTCCAGATTGTTTTTCAAGAAGATTTTATCACTGCGTAGTTTAAGCCTGTATTTGTAGGACGGGTCATCAGCTTGTGGTGTAGTGATAGTTCCGTCAACACGCAAGGTGTGATTGTATAGTTTCAGCTCCAGCTTCTTAATATTGAAGGTTTCTAAATCGGTACTGCTAAAACGTCCGTCGATTTCTTCAATGAGCACGCCATGGCTGGCAAGCATGATATCATTAAAGTTCCAGTTCAAAGAAAGGATGGACCAAGCGTTATTCTTACGTTCCACCAACATTTTAAAATCTGTAACTTCGCCGTCAAGTAAATTGATACGTTCTATTTTAAAAATAGGGGAGAGAATATTCCACAAACGCTTCAAAGAAATTTTAGAAGCTCGCAACATATAACGGTTTGTTGTATTTTGATTTTGAATGCTGATGTTTTCGTCTTCCAGTTGGCAAGTAAGGAAGTAGTCAATAACCGGGTCATTACGCCACACGCCGTTAATGTTTTCCAAACGCAGGCGTTGTCCGTTGATTTTTAAATCGATTATGCCACGTTCAAGGTATAGTTTCAAATTGGGAAGTTCATCCACCGGTGGCAAGGGAACTTTAGATTTGGAAGGTTCTGCTTCTTGGGGCGCAGGAGCTTGTTCGCTGGCAAGACGTTCCACATATTGGGTAAGCAGTTGCTTGTTTTCAAGAGTGTACTCAAAATTAAACAAGGGCTGCTTTAATATAACTTCTTGCACAATGCCTAAGAATTTATCCAAAGGTTCCTTGCGGATAAGGGAAAGTAGTACCTGGTAAATATTGGCACGTACTTCTACCTCGTGGACGATTAAGCGTTCTGCATCATTAGCATCTTTCCAACGCAGGTTGTAGAGGATAATCTTATCCGTTTTAATGGATGGGTTATCGTCAATGGTTAAGGTGCCCGGTAAAAAGTTTTGTTTTGCCAAAAGCTTGTTAACAATTTCCTGGGAAATGTTCCAGCCCAGGGATTTGCAGGCAAAAGCGATGATAGCAGAAAAAGACAGCCACATCAATTTAATACTAATATCGATAATCGCGATACCGCCAAAAATTACCAAGAAGGTACTGAGCACGGCAATTAATATAATTACAGCAATGACTTTTTTTAGCATAAGCATACCTCACTTAAGAGTTCTTGCTTTCATTATATCACAGTACCAATGTTTCACGTGAAACATTTACTTCATTAAAAGCTTGCGCAGTAAATCTACGAAGATGATGCTCAGGGAAAGAATGATTACCACTGCCCATTCTTCCAAATTTAAAGGAGCAGTTCTTAAAATGCGACCACCTACAAAAGTAAGAGCAATTTGGATAAGGATGATGAGGCTCATAATTTCCAAGAAGCCTTTGTTGAGGTTAAGGTTCTTGAATAAATTAAGATCACTTACTCTTACGTTAAACCCGTTGGCAACAGCTAAGAAGATGTAGGTACAGAAGAAACCTGTGTAAAGATAAATGTTGTTGGGCGCAGTACGGAAGTGTTCTGCGATAAAGCTACTTTTGTAGAAGAAAATTGCAATCATCGTCATATAAGTACCGCCAAGCACGATTGTAGACAGCATTCTTTTGCTGACAATGGGAGCATTTCTATCCTTAGGAGCTTCTGCCAAATATTTTTCCAAGGCAGGTTCACCACCAAAGGCGATAGCTGCCAAGGTATCCATAACAAGGTTGATCCACAAAATCTGGGTAATTGTCAAAGGACTATCTACACCTACAAAGGGAGCAATAAGGTTAATCGCTACTGCTGAAAAGTTAATGGTAAGTTGGAACACGATAAACTTACAGATGGAATTATAGATGGTACGTCCGTAGAGAATTGCCTTTTTAATACTGAGGAAATTGTCGTCCAAAATAACAATGTCGCCAGCTTCTTTTGCAACTTCCGTACCGCTACCCATAGCGAAGCCAACATCTGCTTTTTTCAGAGCGGGGGAATCGTTGACACCGTCACCGGTCATACCTACTACGAGGTTCATTTCTTGGGATAAGCGTACCAGACGAGATTTATCCATTGGCAAAGCACGAGCCACAACCCGCAATCTAGGGAGCAATAATTTAACCTCATCATCACTTAAAGCGGCAAGTTCCGCACTTGTCCAGACAATTTCTTCCGGATGTTGTAGTAAGCCTGCGTCTTTAGCAATAGCTACAGCAGTTTCCTTGCGGTCGCCGGTAATCATAACTACTTGCACACCTGCATCGTGTACGGCAGCAATTGCTTCAACTGCTTCAGTGCGAACTTCATCACGAATACCTAAAATACCTATCAAGGTTAAATTTTGAGGAGGCAAATCATTTTCAAAAAGGGTATCTTCGTAGGAACACAATGCCAACATACGGATAGCGTTTCCTGCCAACTCCAACATTCTGTCATCAAGACTTTGCTTCATAGCTTCTGTTAAAGGTTGGCGGTTACCATCTTTATCCCAGTAATAATTTGACTGTTGTACAAGTTTTTCGGGAGCACCTTTTACTAAGCAATATTCCTGCGAACCGTTTTGCACCTTCGCCCAAGAATATTTATTGGCACTGTTAAAAGGAACAAAGTGGATGCGTTGGTAATCTTGCTTTAGGCGATAATCACCAATGAATTTGCTTAAGGCAGTTTCCGTCATATTACCGCCAATAATCTTGCCATCAGTAACGGTGGCAGAGGTATTAAGGATTACGTTTTGGTAGGTAAGCTCCTTCAACTTTTGGGGGAGCGCGTCAAATTCTTGATATTCTTCCTTGTCGCCACTGATAAAACGTACAACCTCCAGTTTACCTTTAGTGATGGTACCGGTTTTATCTGTAAAAAGAATGTTCAAGCTGCCTGCCGTTTCGATACCTACAAGTTTGCGGACGAGTACGTTATCGTTAAGCATTTTCCGCATATTTAATGAAGAAACAATGGCAATCATCAGTGGTAAGCCTTCAGGGACTGCCATAACGATAATGATAATGCCTAAAATAATAGCTTGGGTTAAATCTGCGAAAAAGAGAGGAAGGTTGTCGAAATAAGCAGTAAAGCTTTTTGCTTGGAGAATTTTTTGTAGCATAACTGCAATGGCGATAAACGCACCACCTGCGTAACCAAACTTACTGATGCTTTTTGCCAAGCCTTTCAGTTTAAGCTTCAACGGGCTATCTCGTTCGTCGTCCTTTAGTTCTTGGGTAAGCTTGCCATAAACAGAAGCATCACCAATTTTTACAGCTTCCATTACACCAGTACCTTCTACAACGACGCTACCGCGGAACAATCTGTAATGGTCTAGAAAATCTATATTATTATCGTCCCAAGTAAAGGTGGCAGGAGCAATTTTCTTGTGAGCTTCTTCACTTTCGCCGTTGAGGGCAGCTTGGTCGAGCTTTACATCACCAGCCAATAAAATACCATCAACAGGAATTTTATCTCCTGCTTCTAAAATAACAGCGTCACCAACAACGATATCGTCAATGTGAATTTCTACAGGCTCACCGTTACGCCACACTTTACAACGAATACGGCTTGCTTCCTCTTGTAACTTTTGAAAGGCGTTTTCATTGCTGTATTCAGAATAGGTGGATACCAAGGTTGCCAAAAGAATAGCTATAAAAATACCACAGGCTTCTATCCAATCACCATGTCCCATAAAAACAAAGACTACGTTTACAACGAGAGCGAAGATTAAAATTCTGATGATGGGGTCTTTAAAATTATCAAGCAATTTATCTAGAAAAGAATCTCTTGGCGGCGAGGAAAGCGCGTTGTTGCCATGACGTGCCAAAGATTCTTGCACTTCTTGTTCATTTAAACCGTACTTTTTCATATACCATTCCTCCAAAATTTAAAAACTTATTAAATAGTTACTTTATCCAAAAAATACAAGAAGCTGCATAGCGATTTGCTACACAGCTTTCGAAAATATTATATACCAGCTTGAAAAATATTTCTGCATGCTTTTGCAGAGTTTACTAATTGTTAACAAATAAAAAAGTCCTAAAGGTTAAAGATAACTTTAGGACTGTACGTACTTTGGAGCGGATGACGGGGATCGAACCCGCGTCACTGGTTTGGGAAACCAGTGCTCTACCATTGAGCTACACCCGCAGGATGAAGTTGTAGGGGACTACAAGAGTTATTATACACCTAAACAGAAAGTATAGTAAATAGTTTTAAAACTTCCTAGCTGTTCATGATTATTGCACAAACAAAAAAGGGACTGAATGCTCAGTCCCTTTTTAGTATTTAAGTTTAATTATTTACCGATGTATCTGATATCTTTTTCAACTACTTGACCATTTTCAGGATTGATGTCGTAGTCGCCAATTACAGCTTTGGTAGAGAATTTAACATCGTATTCTTTAAGGCCGGTTTCTTTATCAACATCAAGTCTTACTGCTTTGAATGCTGCATCCGGATATTCTTTAAGAACGATTTGTTTTACATCTTCTACGCTGAGAACTGCGTTCGGGCTGCCTTCGTAGCCTTTGAGTTCCATTTTGTATTCTCTAACTTCACCAGTTACTTTGTTTACTTCAACTTCGTAAGCGGTTCTTGCTTTGCTGTCATAGAATTTTACGTCAAAATCTTTATCTTCAAGGTCATTTTCGGTTGCTACATATTCTGCACTAGCAGGAACAACTTTAACTGCTACAGCTTTTGCATCTGCTGCACTGATTTCTGCTGCGAAAGCGGTTGCACTAATATTTAAAGCGAAGAGAGCTGCTGCCAATGCCATCATTTTTTTGCTGTTCAAGTTTTTCATAATTTATTCCTCCTTGTTAAGGGTATTTACCTTTGCTATGTCTATATTATAACTGGGAATTAACAAGTTGTCAATAATTATTATTAAAAACTAAAAATTTATCCTAGAGTAGAACTAAATTTATTTAAAAGTTCTTGTAGCTTTTAAAGTTTTGCCCTATCATATAAGAAGAAACTGTTTGACGAAGGGAAGTATCACCGTGGAGAAAGAACTAGAAATTCAAAAGGCTAAATATATAAATGATAGAAGTTACATTGCGTTGACTGTAATGGCGCAAAATCAACAACAAAAATATATTGAACTGCTTACCGAAAAAGATGCAGAAGTTGCTAACAAGGAAATGGCAGATAAACTCATCAACGAATATTTGCCGTCTATCGAAAACATTTTGGGCGTGCTTGCTCCTATGGAAGAAGAGGCTGCTGATTTTACTGACGACTTGAAAAAACTGTATAAGGCTGCAGTTCGATTGACTCATATTTTGCGTGTGCGCTTCGGAACTTTGCTGGACTTCTTGGCAGGGGAGGAAGAAGATGGAGCAAAAGTAAACGCTCTCTTAGGACAAACCTTTTACGATTTCCACAATACGGTTTTAGAGTTCAATAACCTTTACGCTTTAATCGTAAAAGGCGAGGGAACTTACAACCTTAATTTGGAAAGTGTTGAGCTCGTACAAAATGGCATGACCTATTGGGAAATCTCCGATGTTTTGCGTATGCCCTGTAGCGTAAATAGCGGCGACACTTACTATTGGACTGACGAAACTCAAAACTTAACTCTCGTTGTAAATTTTGACGAAGAAGGCGAAGCTTGCCACGTTCATTACAACCAATAAAAAATAAGCACTAACCTTCCATTGCGAAAAGTTAGTGCTTTTTCTATTTAGCTTATTTGTCGAAAAGAACCAAGGGTTTAATCAAATCTGCGGGTTTATCTTTCATCAGCATTAACGCTTCTTTCACACCATTCCAGCCGTGGAAAACGTGGGTAATCATTTTTTCAGGGTGAATGCGTCCTGCGGTGATAAGTCTTGCCAGTTTTTCGGAGCGTAATCTGCCACCAGGCATCAAGCCACCGACGATGGTTTTGTGTCCCATGCCAGCACCCCATTCAATGCGGGGGATTTTCAGGTAATCGCCACTACCCAAGTAGTTGACGTTGCCAATTCTGCCGCCGGGTTTTAGCATGCGGATTGCTTGGTCGAAGGTATCTACGTCGCCGCCCGCGATGATGATTTTATCAACGGGACCACCGTTCAGTTTGAGAACTTGCTCCACGATATCACCGTTGCGGTAGTTAATGATGTGGGTTGCACCATATTCTTTGGCAAGTTCCACACAATTTTTTCTAGAGCCTACTGCGTAAATGTTTGCTGCACCGCGAATTGCAGCGGCAGCTACTGCCATCAAGCCTACAGGACCTATGCCGATGACTACTACATTGTCGCCAAATTGTACGTCAGCCAGTTCAACACCGTGGAACCCGGTGGGAACCATATCGCTGAGCATAGTTGCAGCGCCCAAGTCCATACCTTCGGGCAGGTGAGCAAGGTTGCCGTCTGCGTCGTTTACGTGGAAGTATTCAGCGAAAACACCGTCTTTGAAGTTGGAGAACTTCCAACCGCTAAGCATGCCACCGCTGTGCATTGCGTAACCTTCTTGGGCCTCGCGAGAGTTCCAGTCCGGAGTGATGGCGGAGATGATAACTTTATCGCCCGGTTTGAAATCTTTAACCAGTTCGCCAACTTGGACAACTTCGCCAACTGCTTCGTGTCCCAGAATCATATCTTCTCTTTCACCGATGGCACCTTCCCAAACCGTATGTACGTCAGAAGTACAGGGAGCGATGGCGATAGGTTTGCAGATTGCATCCAGGGGACCACATTTAGGAATATCTTTTTCTACCCAGCCGGTAGAACCAATTTTTAACATAGCATAACCTTTCATAAGTAATGCCTCCTTATTCTAAACTATCTTTATTTTTAAGAACATCTTTTATTCTTGTTAGTCTTTTCAAAGTATGAACTGCTTCACTTTTTGAGGGAAGTTATAATTCATACTTCTTTAATAAGATTTTAACATATTCTTAAAAATTAGTCTGTGAGTAATTTGTGAAAGGTGTTGGAGAAAAAGAAGTTGTTGTGCCAAAAGGGGAAAGTGCCTTATAATATAACTATCTATAATAAAGGAGAGATTTCAATGGCTGATTTAGAGCGTTTAGGACAAATAAAATGTTTCTTGTTTGATATGGACGGTACTATCAATTTGGGTAACGAGCTTATCCCTGGTATGGAAGGCTTCTTTGACAAATTGAAAGCTGCTGGTCGTGAGTATTACCTGCTCACCAACAATTCTTCCCGTGATCATCAACACTATGTAAATAAAATGAATGGCTTGGGCGTGCCTGTTACTCGTGAAAACGTACTGATTTCTACTGACGCTTTCACCAACTATATGTCCAAGAACCATCCTAATGCGAAGTTCTATGTTTTGGGTACTCCCCAATTGGAACAAAACATTGCTGACGCAGGTCTCACTATGACCAAAACCTTGGAAGAAGGCGCAGACTTTGTAGTAGTTGGCTTCGACCAAACTTTGACCTATGAAAAACTGACTACTGCTTGCCGTTTGATTGATAAAGGCGTTCCGTACGTAGCAACTCATCCTGACGTACGCTGCCCCATCGAAGGTGGCGAGTTCATTCCTGATACCGGTGCAATGATTGAATTGATTAAAACTGCTACCGGCAAAAGTCCTTCCATGATTTTTGGCAAACCATTCCAATACATGGTAGACGTTGTGCTGGATAAAACCGGTTTCAAAAAAGAAGAAATCGCTATGGTTGGCGACAGACTTTCTACTGACATCGCTTTTGGTCTGAACAATGGTATCCTTTCTGTAATGGTTCTGACCGGTGAAGCTACTATGGAAGACGTTGGAAACGGTAATATCAAACCTGACATTATTCTGCCCCACGCGAAAGAGATTTTAAATTACATCAAATAATGCCCTAAAGGAGAATTTGCTATGGCAATTTTAGAGCAAACTAATTTAACTGATGCAATCCGTCCTGTACCTGCTTCTGAATTGGAAGCACGCTTGGCGAAGTTTCGCCAATTGATGGATGAACAAAATCCCGGTTGGGAAATGGCAGTTATCAACCACAAAGTAACCATGTACTATTTTGCAGGGACTATGCAAGATGGTGCACTTATCATTCGCCCCCAAGATGCAATTTTGTGGGTGCGCCGTATGTACGATAGAGCTGTTGCTGAATCTAAATTTGCGGATATTCGTCCTATGCGTAGCTTCCGCGAAGTAGCTGCTGAGTACGGTGCTGCTCCCGAAACTGTTTATATGGAAACTAAAAAACTTACTTGGGATTGGCAACAAATGTTCCGCAAATACATTCCGTTCCAAGAAATCGCTTCTCTTGATCACGTGCTTACTGATTTGCGTGCGGTGAAGAGTGCGTACGAAATTGAAATGATGGAACGCAGTGGCAAGATTCACGAAACCGTACTTGATGTTATCGCTCCGCAACTTATCGTTCCCGGAATTAGCGAAACCCAATTAGCAGTAGGAATTTATAATGAAATGCTTAGCCGTGGTAGCTATGGTATTGTACGTTTTAACTTGCCTTTGGGCGAAGAAGTTATTGGTATCACTGCTTTTGGCAAAAGCGGTTTAGAACGCTGTGCTTTTGACGGACCTGGTGGTACTCCTGGTACCTGCATTGCTTTGCAATCCATTGGTAATGCATTTAGAAAATTACAACCTAACCAACTGGTTTATCTTGATATTCCCTGTGGTTTTGACGGTTACAACACTGATAAAACTGTTACCTACTACTATGGTGATATCAATAAAGACCCCAATAAGGACGTAATTCTTGATGCGCAAAAACGTTGCTTGGAATTGGAAGCACAAGTTGTAGAAATGATGAAACCCGGTACTCCCATCCAAGATTTGTACACCGAAACTATGGATAACTTCAACAATATTTACGGCGACAACTTTATGAACGGTGGCAAGTTCCTCGGTCACAGTATTGGCCTTGTAATGGACGAAGCTCCTGCAATCGCTCGCGGTTTCAAAGAACCTGTGCAAGTTGGCATGACCTTCGCTGTTGAACCGAAGATTGCTCTGCCCGGCATTGGCTTGGTTGGTACCGAAAACACTTACCTTGTTACTGAAAACGGTGCTCGTTGCTTAACTGGTAAATCTTACGAGCTTCATTCTTATGAATAATTACATATTGTAAAAAATAAAGGTGCAGTCATTTTTGACTGCACCTTTTTTACGTTTTATGAATGTTTCACGTGAAACATTTTATTTTTGGTTTTTCTTTTGTTCCAAGCGTTTAAGACTTAGACCAATTCTGTTGCGAGCTTCGTCAATGCTGATGATTTCAGCTTCAACAATATCGCCAACTCCTACTACGTCCAAAGGATGGAGGAAGTATTTAACGCTCAGTTCACTCTTATGGATAAGACCGCTAACTTTCAAGCCAATGTCCACGAACGCACCAAAGTCTACAACGTTTTGTACTTTGCCTTTAACAACGCTACCAATTGCTAAATCACTAAGTTTGGTAACTTGTTTGCGAGTCATGGGAGCAGGAGCATCTTCGCGAGGGTCGCGACCAGGACGGGCGAGAGCTGCGAGGATATCTGTAACAGTAGGCACGCCTGCGTTAAGTTTTGTTGCCAATTTTTCAGCGTTAGCTTTTTGAGCAGCTTCTTGGAGAGCAGGGGTAGCACAATCTTTCAAGCTAAAGCCAAGTTCAGCAACGATGCTTTCTGCGAGAGCATAGCTTTCAGGATGGACGGAAGTGTTGTCTAAGGGATTAGTTGCACCTGCGATGCGGAGGAAGCCAGCACATTGGGTAAAGGCAGCGGGACCAAGACGAGCAACTTTTAAAAGTTCCTTACGACTTTTGAAAGCACCCTTTTCGTCACGATAAGCAATGATATTTTTAGCAACGGTACTAGAAATACCTGCAACATAGTTCAAAAGGGAGGGGGAAGCAGTGTTCAGTTCAACGCCAACGTGGTTAACGCAGCTTTCTACAACGCTACCCAAGGTTTGGGTAAGTTCCTTTTGGTTTACGTCGTGTTGGTATTGGCCAACGCCGATTGCTTTCGGTTCAATCTTAACAAGTTCTGCCAAGGGGTCTTGTACGCGACGAGCGATGGACACTGCGCCACGGAGGGAAACATCCAAATCAGGAAGTTCTTCACGAGCAAGTTTGGAAGCAGAATAAACGGAAGCGCCTGCTTCACTAACGATGATGTAGGCAGCGTCAAAACCGTATTTTTCCAGCATTTGAGAAGTGAACTGTTCTGTTTCGTAGGAAGCAGTACCGTTACCGATGGCGATAAGAGTAATTTTATGCTTCTTCATCAGCTCAACGAATTGCTTTTCTGCTTGTTCTTGTTGGTTTTTGCTACCGGTGATATATATGGCGGTAGTTGCGAGGATACGACCGTTGGGATCTATAACTGCAGTTTTACAACCAGTACGATAACCGGGGTCGAGACCAAGAACGGTGTGTCCGCTGATGGGTTGGGTTAAGAGCAGTTGACGCAAATTAGCTGCAAAAACGGAGATTGCTTGCTTTTCTGCTTTCTCAGTCAGCTCATTACGCAGTTCGCGTTCAAGGGAAGGGAGCAGTAAACGTTTGTAGCTATCAGTAAGTGCATTGTGGTAGTAGGTATAGAATGGGCTTTGTTCTTTCAAGTTAAGCTTTTGTGCAACTTTGGCAACAAGTTTTTCATCAGGACAACGGAGTGAGATTTTCAAAGCTTTTTTATCTTCGCCACGGTTCATTGCTAAAATGCGGTGGGGCGGCATTTGACGAACAGGCTCGCTGTAATCACGGTATTGTAAAAATTCAGGAGCGTCTTTTTCATCAATGATAAGTTCTGAAACAAGTTCGCCTGTAGCTTGGAGTTCTTTGCGTAAAAGTTTGCGTACGTCCGCACTGTCGCTAATGTTTTCAGCAACGATATCGCAGGCACCTTGCCAAGCGTCTTCAACGGTAGCAATGCCTTTTTCTTCGTCAATATGCATAGCTGCCAGTTGTTCAAGGGGAAATGCGGGCTTACCTTGTTCTTCAATAAGTTGTGCCAAAGGTTCTAAACCATTTTCGCGAGCGATTTGAGCGCGAGTCCTACGTTTAGGACGATAGGGAAGGTACAAATCTTCCAAAGCTTGCATTTTTTCTGCAGCGTTGATAGCTTTTTCTAATTCGGGAGTAAGTTTTTCTTGGGCAGCAATGGCTGTCAAAATTTCTTGGCGGCGTTGTTCAAGATTGCGCAAATACGCCAAGCGTTCTTCAATGGTGCGGATCTGTTCTTCATCCAAAGAACCGGTTGCTTCTTTTCGGTAACGGGCGATGAAGGGGACGGTGTTACCTTCGTCAAGAAGTTGGACGGTAGCTTCTGCTTGTTTAGGTTTAATATTTAATTCGCAGGCAAGCGCGTTAATAATCTTTTCCATTTTGAAACCTTCCTTTTATTTTGTGGTACTACTATTATAACAGAAAATTAATTCCTGTAATAATTATTGATTGCAAAAAAATAAAAAGTACGCTAAAATAAATAATAAAGATTATTAAAATGTTGTAATAATCTATTAAGGAGGTATCGGTATGCTTAACAGTCAACAATTGAGCGACATCTTGCGTGCCAATGGTTACAAGGTTACGCCCCAACGTTTGGCGGTTTATGAAGCCTTGGCTGCAACAAAAAGTCATCCCACTGCAGAAATGCTCTTTAGCACTTTGCAACCTAACTATCCGTCCATGAGCTTCGCTACTGTTTATAAGACCGTAGAAATTTTGCAAAAGATTAATGTGATTCAAATTTTGAACACTGGCGAGGACAGTATGCGTTATGATGCTGATACCAGTATTCATCATCATATCCAATGTATGAGCTGTGGTCGCGTTGATGACCTGAACGATTTGGACAGCCTTGCTTTAGTTAAAGATGCAGAAAAATTGAGCGGATATGAAATTGTAGGACATCAGTTCTATTTCTTCGGAGTATGCCCGGAATGTAGAAAGAACGCTGCAAACTAAAGACTCGTTATAAAAATTAAGAGCGTGCGAGAGCACGCTCTTTTGTTTTACGCAAAAAAGTGCTCCTGTGCTTGGCGGGCACAGGAGCCATAAAGGAGAGGTGTATGATGAAAAGATGTTGTTCTATTGCAGCTGCTTATTTCTAAGCGACTACTTGGAGGAAGAATCATCTCTTCCTTGGTTATATAATAACAAATCATTTTGTCATAAGTAGGTGCGTTAAGTTACAATTTTGTGAAATAAAAACAGGACTGCTAAATGCAGTCCTGTTTAACTTTAGATATTATTCTTTGCCGGCAAGTTTTTTGTAATTTGCCAGGCGTTCTTTTGCATCAGATTCGGTTTTTTCAAACAGAGCTTCTGCAGTTTCGGGGAACATTTTCAAGAGGGAGGAGTAACGTACTTCGCCCATGAGGAATTCGCGGAAGTCAGCGGAAGGTTCTTTGGAATCCAGAATGAAGGGATTTTCACCTTTAGCTTTCAAATCCGGGTTGTAGCGGTAGGTTGCCCAGTAACCAGCTTCAACAGCACGTTTTTCTTCCAATTGAGTGCAGCCCATACCAAGTTTCAAACCGTGGTTAATGCAAGGAGCGTAAGCGATAATCAAGGACGGACCTTCATAAGCTTCTGCTTCTGCGATTGCTTTCAAGGTTTGTGCTTTGTCTGCGCCCATAGCGATTTGTGCTACATAAACATAACCATAGCTCATAGCCATCATGCCCAAGTCTTTTTTCTTGGTCTTTTTGCCGCTTGCTGCGAATTTAGCAATTGCTGCAGTCGGAGTGGATTTAGAGGATTGACCGCCGGTGTTGGAGTAAACTTCGGTATCGAATACCATTACGTTTACGTTTTCGCCGGAAGCAAGTACGTGGTCGAGACCGCCGTAACCGATATCATAAGCCCAACCGTCGCCACCGAAGATCCAATGGCTACGTTTTACGAAGAATTGTTTTTCTGCGTAGAGAGCTGCGCATTTATCGCATTGTTCTTTATATTTTTCCAAAACTGCAACGAGAGCGTCTGCACGTTCACGAGTGCCTGCGCTTACGTCCATGTTTTCCAGCCAAGCTTCGAGAGCTTCTTTCAAATCAGCAGGAATTTCTGCAGCAAGGATTTCTTTAACCATTTCAGCAACGCGTTCACGAGATTGTTTTACGCCCAAGAACATACCCAAACCGTATTCAGCGTTGTCTTCGAAGAGGGAGTTTGCCCAGCTAGGACCATGACCTTGGCAGTTTTTGGTGTAAGGCATGGAAGGAGCACTTGCACCCCAAATAGAGGAGCAACCGGTAGCGTTAGCAAGCATCATTCTGTCGCCAACAAGTTGAGTTACCAGTTTAGCATACGGAGTTTCGCCGCAGCCTGCGCATGCGCCGGAGAATTCTAGCAAGGGTTGTTCAAATTGAATACCTTTAATGGTATTTTTGTTCATGGGGTTAGCTTTGGGAGCAACTTCTTTCATTGCATAGTTCCAGTTAGCAGTTTTTTCCATTTGGCTTGCCAACGGTTTCATTTCCAGAGCTTTGCCTTTAGGTGCAGGGCAGATTTGTGCACAGTTACCGCAACCGGTGCAATCCAGCGGGGAAATAGTGATAGCAAATTTCAAACCTTTGGCGCCGATAGCGTCTTTGGACGGCAAGGTTGCCGGAGCGTTAGCAGCTTCTTCTTCAGTCATGAGCACAGGACGGATAGCTGCGTGCGGACAAACAAATGCGCATTGGTTACATTGGATACAAGTATCAATTTGCCATTCCGGAACGTTGATAGCAATACCGCGTTTTTCATAAGCACTGGTGCCGCAGGGGAAAGTACCGTCAGCATATTTGTCGAATGCGCTTACGGGCAGTTTGTCGCCTTCCAAACGGTTCATGGGAACGAGTACATTGTCAACGAAGTCGTTACCGGTTTCGTTAGCAAGTTTGCTATCTTCAGCATTTGCCCAAGCAGCAGGAACTTCAATAGCAACAATAGCGTTGATGCCTTGGTCGATAGCAGCGTTGTTCATATCAACGATGTTTTGACCTTTTTTGCCGTAGGAATGTTCAACAGCTTCTTTCAAATGTTTAACTGCGGTTTCCAGAGGAATAACGTCAGCCAGTTTGAAGAATGCAGATTGCATAATCATATTGATGCGACCGCCAAGACCGATTTCTTGAGCGATTTTAACTGCATCAATGATGTAGAATTTAATATCGTTTTCTGCGATGTAACGTTTCAATTGGCCAGGGAGGTTAGCGTCCAATTCTTCTGCAGTCCAGGTGCAGTTGAGGAGGAAGGTACCGCCTTTTTTCAGACCAGCGAGAACATCGTAGTTGTAAACGTAGGATTGGTTGTGAACTGCAACAAAGTCAGCTGCGTTAATCAGGTAAGGAGCCATGATGGGCACGGTACCGAAACGCAAGTGGGAAACAGTTACGCCACCAGATTTTTTAGAGTCATAAGAGAAGTAGCCTTGAGCGTACATATCGGTGTAGTCGCCGATAATTTTGATTGCGCTCTTGTTAGCGCCAACGGTACCGTCACTGCCGAGACCCCAGAATTTGCAAGCTTTGGTGCCTTCTTTGGTAACGTCAATAGCTTCGCCAACAGGCAAGGAAGTATTGGTAACATCGTCAATGATGCTAACGGTAAAGTTGTTTTTAGGTTCAGCAGAAGCCAAGTTATCAAATACTGCAACAACGTCAGCAGGAACAAGGTCTTTAGAGCCTAAACCATAACGACCGCCGATAATCATCGGATTTCTGTCGCTTGCATAGAAAGCAGCACGAACGTCAAGGTACAAGGGTTCGCCAAATGCACCGGGTTCTTTAGTGCGGTCGAGAACTGCAATGCGTTTTACGCTTGCAGGGATAGCGCCCATGAAATGTTTGATGCTGAACGGACGATAGAGATGAACAACGAGTACGCCAACTTTTTTTCCTTCTGCATTAAGTTTTTCAACAACGGTACGAACAGTGTCTGAACCACTACCCATTACAATGATGATGTCTTCTGCATCTTCAGCACCGTAGTAGTTGAACAGGTGATATTCGCGACCGGTCATTTTGGAGATTTCACCCATGTATTCTTCTACGATTTCAGGAAGAGCATCGTAGTAGCTGTTTACTGCTTCACGAGTTTGGAAGTAGATGTCCGGGTTTTGAGCAGTACCGCGGATAACAGGGTTATCAGGATTTAAACCACGTTGACGGAATGCAGCAACTGCGTCTTTATCAAGCAGTTTTTCCAGGTCAGCATATTCCATAACTTCGATTTTTTGAATTTCGTGAGAGGTGCGGAAACCGTCAAAGAAGTTCAGGAAGGGAACGCGACCTTTAATTGCGGAAAGGTGAGCAACTGCGGAAAGGTCCATAACTTCTTGAACACTGCCCTCAGCCAAAAGTGCAAAGCCAGTTTGACGAGCAGCCATAACGTCTTGGTGGTCACCAAAGATGGACAGGGAGCTGGTTGCCAAAGCACGTGCAGAAACGTGGAAAACTGCAGGCAACAATTCGCCAGCCATTTTATACATATTGGGAATCATCAAAAGCAAGCCTTGGGATGCGGTGTAAGTAGTGGTCAAGGCACCGGATTGCAAGGAGCCGTGAACAGCACCTGCAGCGCCAGCTTCAGATTGCATTTCTAAAAGTTTTACGGATTGGCCGAAGATATTTTTCTTACCTTGAGCAGACCATTCGTCAACAACTTCCGCCATGGGAGAAGACGGAGTAATGGGATAAATTGCAGCAACGTCGGTAAATGCGTAAGAGATATACGCAGCAGCAGTGTTGCCGTCCATAGTTTTCATTTTTACCATGTTATTACCCTCTTTCGTTTAAATTCTTTTTATAAAAATAATAGAGCTTTAGTCTCTTTTATTCCTAACTTATATTTTACAATATTAGTAGTGCTTTGTAAAACGATATACCGGTATACATAAAGATTTTACTTTTGAAGGATTGGTATCAAAAATAAAAAGCACCTGCATAGGCAGGTGCTTTATGGTTATTTAACTACGATTACGGGAACATCAGCTTGTTCTACAATTACTTGGCTAACGCTGTTTTTGAACAATCCTTCCAACATACCAAAGCCACGGCTGCCAAGAACGATTGCATCACAATCTTCAGCCTTTTCAGCTCGCAGGATAAGTTCAGGAATTTTACCTCCACATTCCAACAAATAGGAGCAACTAATACCTTGTCCATTCATCACGGAACGTGCAGCATCTAAAACTTCGTTGCCGATTTGTGCCGTCATGCAGTCCCCATCAGCAAACAAAACGGGCACAGGTGCATTTTTAGGCGCAACGGTCATGATTACCAAAGTGCCGCCACTCATTTTTACCAAGGAGCTAGCATATTCCAAGGCACGCCAGGAATAATCGCTACCGTCAATTGCCACAAGTACTCGCTTTAACATAGGCTTATTTTACGATAAGAACAGGAACACCCGCGTATTGAGCAACTTTGGAGCTTACGCTACCCAAGAAGAATTCTGCAATACCGGACAAGCCACGGCTACCAAGAACGATTGCATCACATTCTTCTTTTTTGGTGAATGCGATGATGCGTTCAGAAGGATGGCCAACTTCAATGGAGTAAACCACTTTATGGGGATAGCCAGCCATTTTTTCTTGAGCCATTTCTAAAACTTTGTCGCCAATTTTTTCTAATTCACTATTACCTTGTTTAACTGTGCTGTGATCCAGGGGAACAGCAAGCAAAGCTGCGTTATTATAAGGTTGGATTACATTTACTACTTGAATTTCGCTTTCAAATTTTTCGCCAATAGCAACTGCATGTTCTAATGCACGCCAGCTACCTTCACTGCCATCTACCGGTACAAGAATTTTTTTAAACATATCAGAACACCTCCGTGTATTTATTTTAAAAATTGAAGTTAGTGAGAAAGTCTACCTAATTCTACGGTATATATTCTTTGAGGATAGCCAAAAATCCTGCAAGATTATTTGCCGCCGCGTTTTTTTCTTGCTTCGTGGATACGTTGAGATTTTTTGCTGAATTTTTTAGGTTCAAGATCCATATTTTGGGCTGCTGCCATTTGACTAGGAGTTTGTTCGTTCAAGATGGGTTCGCCTTTGATGAAGTAGTAGTAAAGAAGAATACCGCCAATTACCAAAAGGGGCAAGCTGCCAACCCAATATTTGTATTCGCCGGAAGCAATGCAGATGAAATCATAAAAAATTACGCAAGCAGGAATACAGATGATTTGAGTCCAACGGCTTAATGTACTTTCTTTACCCATGCAACGAATAACTAGAGCGTATGCTAAAAATGCAACAGCAAAAGAAATTACGGACATAAAAATCAAGAAAAGGAAAAATTCAAAGTTCATTTAAAAATACAGCCTCCTTAATATTCGTCAAGCAAGATTAGTTCTTGAAACTTGCTTGTCTATGAGCATAAACTATTTCAATAATATCATTTTACAGGCAAATGAGCAAGTGCAAGGGCAGATAAAAACCGCAGCCATACAAGCTGCGGTTTGAAAAATTAATCTTCGTATTGTTGAGCCATTAAAGCTTCTTTTTCGGCTTCTCTTTTGCGAATGTAATCAGTTACCAGACATTCACTTTCTTCCAAGAGAACTAGGCCATGAGTAACGTTTTTTTCCAAGAAGGGGAGAATCTTTTCTAAATTCTCACGAGAATCAGCAATTTCAATAATAATAGGATAGTTAGCATTGCCACTAACAAAATAATTTATTGCTCTGCCAATACCACGCAGTTTAGTTGCATAACCTTCGATACCTTTTACTACGGTACCGCCTGCTAATTTTAAGCGACGAGCTTCTTCAATGATGGCTTTGTATAAAGGTTGGTCGTTTAACATAACGTCTTCACCAGTATAAACTTTCAAGAAAGTAATTTTTTTGAACTCTAATGCCATATAAGTCACTCCTATCTGTGTGAAAACCATAAATCACACTCATATTATAGCATTCTTTCGCATTAGATGTAAGTGAATTTTTAATGGTAGGTTTATTAAAAGTTTTAGGTCTATTTTGGAAGCACGTTGTTCATACTACCGCTTCTAAAGCCTTCAAGGTCAATAGTTACGTAGGTAAAACCTGCTGCTTGAACTGCGCTGATGATTTGCTCGCGTAATTTGGTAGCAGCAAGTTCAATTTCAGATTGTGCAACTTCAATGCGAGCTAAATTATTATGGCAACGCACACGAACGTCGTGTAAGCCTAAAGCTTTCAACGCATCTTCTGCCTTTTCTATGGAAGTTAGCTTCTCTAAGGTTACCGTTTCGCCATAAGCGATGCGACTGGCAAGACAAGCGTAAGCCGGCTTTTTCGCAATGGAAAGCTTGTAAGCTTCTGCGAGAGCACGTACGTCTGCTTTGGTAAAGCCACATTCTAAAAGGGGACTGACAACATTTAATTCTTTGGTCGCCTGCATACCGGGGCGATAGTCTCCTAAATCATCAAGATTAGCTCCGTCCAAAAGGCAAGCACAGCCCAAGCTTTTAGCTTTTTCTTGCATTGTTGAAAAAAGAAACTTTTTACAATGGTAACAGCGTTTGCCCTCGTTAAGAAAGAACTCCGGTAGCTCCAAAGGGTTAAGGTGCAGAAAGTTTACTTCAAAATTAAGCTCATACATCAAACGAATGATATCTTCTTTTTCAAAGGCAGGTATTAGCGGCGTAACACAAGTAATAACTTTTACGTCTATCCCGGCTTTTTGACAAGCTGCCAATAAAAGCACGGAATCAACTCCTCCGCTAAAGGCGAGGGCAGGAGCAGGTAAAGCTTGTAAAAATTTTATTAAGTTCTTTTCTTTTTGAGCAAGGGAATTTTTCATATAAACTCCTTTGGGAAAATATTTCTATCTTTCCTTAAATTATAACCCATTTGCACTTGCCATAAAACAATTTTTGAATTATTATGGTATTTGTTGAATTTTACTGGGATAAAGGAAGAGGTAAATATATTATGGCTAATTTACAAGCAGGTCTTAACGGTACTGCGACTACTGTTGTTACAGATAAAAATACTGCACAAACTATGCGTAGCGGTTCTTTGCCCGTGTTCGCTACTCCGGCAATGTGCGCTTTGATGGAAGAAGCAGCTTGTGCTGCTCTCGTAGGTTGTCTTGACCCCGGGATGGGTAGTGTTGGTGTAAGCTTGACTATTTCTCATGACGCACCTTCCGCATTGGGTGCAACCATCACTGCTAATGCACAACTTACCAGTGTTGAAGGTCGTAAGCTTACCTTCGCAGTTGTAGCGAAAGATGACCACGGTGTTATCGGCAAAGGTAGCCATGAACGTTTCATCATTGATAACGAAAAATTTATGAGCAAGCTTGCTGAACTGAATAAATAATGAAGAAAGCGTAAATGTTTCACGTGAAACATTTACGCTTTTTGTTTTTGTGCTTATTTTTTGATTACGTTTAAGAACGCTTTTAAACGTTCATTGGTGGGATTGTCAAAAATTTCTTCCGGAGTACCGCAAGCTTGTACGTAACCATCTGCCATAAAGAGAACTTTAGTTGCAACTTCACGAGCAAAAGCCATTTCGTGGGTAACTACAACCATGGTCATTTTTTCTTCTGCAAGTTCGCGCATAGTACGCAGTACTTCGCCAGTAAGTTCCGGGTCAAGTGCGGAAGTAGGTTCGTCAAAGAGCATGATCGCAGGTTTCATAGCAAGAGCACGAGCGATTGCTACACGTTGTTGTTGGCCACCACTAAGTTTGCGGGGATAAACGTCGCGTTTTTCAGATAGACCTACTTTTTCCAAAAGAGCTTCTGCTTCTTTGATAACTTCCTCTTTATTGCGTTTTTGTACTTGCACAGGAGCTTCAATCAAATTTTCCAGAACGGTCATATGGGGGAACAGGTTAAATTGTTGGAACACCATACCCATTTTACAAACGATACGTCTGGTATCTTCGGGGGAAGCGTATTCTGCACCAGTAGCAGTTTCTTTCGCCAAAGTTTCACCGTCGATGATGATGGTGCCTTTTTCAATAGTTTCCAATTTATTCAAGCAACGGAGCAAAGTACTTTTACCGCCACCGGAAGGACCGATTACGGCAACTACTTCGCCTTCGTTTACTTCAAGGTCAATACCTTTGAGAACTTCTAAGTTTTGGAACTTTTTATAAATGTTGCGTGCTTCAATCTTTTTCATAACAGTTCTCCTTATTGGTCATATCTGGAGAAGTGTTTTTCCAGATTTTCAAACAGCACAGTCAAAACCAAGGTAGCCAAGAGATAGAACACACCTGCCACGAGGAACGGGGTGATATCGAAGTCTCTTTGTACCAAGTTACGGGTGGTACGCATCAAGTCATTCATTGCCAGTACGTAAACCAAGGAAGTATCTTTAACCAAGGTAATGGTTTCGTTACTTACAGGGGGAAGAACGATACGGAATACTTGGGGAAGAACGATGCGGCGCATGGTTTGAGTGTAGCTCATACCCAAAGTGTGGGCAGCTTCGTATTGTCCTTTAGGAATAGCTTGAATACCTGCGCGGAAAATTTCGCAGAAGTAAGCAGCGTAGTTCAAAACGAAAGCAATCATTGCTGCGGTGAAGTCATCAAAGCGGATGCCTATGGAGGGCAGTGCAAAGTAGAAGAACAACAATTGCAGCATCAAGGGAGTGCCACGCATTACCCATACATAAAAAGCAATGAAGTGTTTAACTAAACTCAGGTTGGAAACTCTACCAAAAGCGAGAATCAAACCCAAAGGAATACTCAAGATGATGGTAAAGAGAAATACTTGGGCTGTTACTTGGCAACCCGCTAACATTTGGGGAATAATACTGATAATATAATCCATAATAATCTCCGTTCACAGAACAGTTAAATAAACAGGCAAAAGGGGCGAAGATTCTTCGTCCCTTTTGGTTAAAATCTGTATCTTAGTATTTAGTGATGTCGGCGCCCATCCATTTTTCAGAGATTTTTTTGCAGGTGCCGTCTTTTTTCATTTCGTCGAGAACTTTGTCGATTTTGTCGCGGAGTGCGGTATCGTCTTTACGGAACGCAACTGCTACAACTTCGTCGCCCATGGTTTCATCGAGAACTGCATATTTGCCAGGATTTTTGGTATTGTAGTAACGAGCGAGAACTGCGTCTACTACCATAGCGTCAACACGACCAGCGTCCATATCCATGTAAACTGCTGCGAAGTCAGGATATTTTCTGAAGTCTTTCAAGGAATCTTTCAACGCTTTGTTTTCTGGAAGGTTGAACAGGTAATCGCCAGTAGCGTCGTCTTGTACTGCTACAACTTTGCCAGCCAAGTCAGCGATTTTTTTGATATCAGAGCCAACCGGAGTAACGATGATTTGTGCGTTAGTGATGTAAGGTTTGGACAAGCCATAAACTTTTTCGCGTTCCGGGTTAACGGTGAAGCAGTTCCAGATAGCGTCGATACGTTTGGATTTGATTTCTGCTTCTTTAGCACCCCAATCGATGGGTTTGAATTCTACTTCCATTTTCAAACGTTTGCAAGCTTCACGAGCCAAGTCGATGTCGAAGCCAACGATTTCATTTTTTTCGTTACGGAAGCCCATGGGAGCAAAGTTATCGTCCAAGCCGATTACAACTTTTTTCGGAGCGTCATTGCCGCAAGCGGTCAACATCATAACCATTGCCAAGCTCATTAATGCCATTAATAATTTTTTCATAATTAAAACCCCTCTCCATATTTTGCTTATCGCTTTCTGCGATAAGTATCTTGTTATTTGGTATGAGCCTATTATACTTTAGTTCGTTAAAATTGTAAAGCGATAAAAGCAAATTTTTTCAACAAATTTTTTCAGAATCGTATATAATGGAGAGAAAGAATAAAGGAGGCTTTTAAAATGCTTTTTACTGATAGAAAAACTGACGTATGTTCCAATCGTTTTGGTGGTGACGGTGATGTTATCATCAATCATTACATCGACGAAAAAATGATTAACGATTCCATCGTGATGTATGCAGAAGTTGTTTTGAAACCGGGTTGCAATCTTGGTTACCATCAACACACCGGTAACAGCGAAACCATCGTAGTTTTGAAAGGTACTGCGGAATATAATGATAACGGTACTAAAACTACTCTTAAAGCTGGCGACGTAGTGCATTGTCCCGATGGCGAATGGCATAGCATCGGCAATGCTAAAGATGCTACCGAAGATTTGCATTTACACGCAATTGTTGCTAAAAGTAACTAAACTAAGATTTTAGAAATTACTAATTTAGAAGGAGGAAGCTAGCGTGCATATAGAACGAGGCGCTTGGGCGGAAATCAATTTAGATGCCATTGCTCATAACGTGCAAGTGGCGAAAGCAAATTTAAAACCGTCTACTAAACTGTGCGCCGTTGTCAAAGCTGATGCGTACGGTCATGGTGCTGTGCGCGTAGCAATTGAAGCGGCTCGTAACGGCGCAGATTTTTTAGCGGTAGCTTTGCTCCAAGAAGCGGTAAAGCTTCGTGAAGCCGGACTTGATTTGCCTATTTTAATTTTAGGCTCCATGCTTCCGGAAGTTGCCGATTTGGTAGTGCGCTATGATATTAGCCAGGCAGTTTTTGATGAAGAGCGTCTTTATGCTTTAAACGAAGCTGCTCTTAAACAAAATACCAAGGCAAAAATTCATATTAAAATAGATACTGGTATGCACCGCATTGGTGTACATGTTCGTGATGCAGGAAGCTTTGCTAAGTTGGCGGCTAGCTTGCCGGGTATTAAAATTGAAGGAATTTTCTCTCACTTTGCAACTGCTGACGGTGATGACAAGGAGTATGCTGCTTACCAGTTTGCTCGTTTCCAAGAAGCCCTTGTAGCCATTAAAGAGCAAGGCGTAAATCCTGGGATTCGTCATATTGCCAATAGTGCTGCGCTTACGGAATTGCAGGAATATCAAATGGATATGGTGCGTCAAGGTATTACTTTGTACGGCTTGCATCCTGCACACATGATTGACTGCTACAAGGGTTTTGAACCTGTAATGACAGTTAAAACAAAAATTTCCTTCATTAAAGAATTACCTGCTGATGCAACTATCGGTTATGGCAGAACATACACATTAAATAGACCGAGTATTATTGCTACTTTACCCATTGGCTATGCTGATGGCGTAAGTCGTAGACTTTCTAATAAAGGCTATATGCTGGTCAATGAGGAGAAAGCTCCCATCATCGGCAGAGTTTGTATGGATCAAGTTATGCTTGATGTAACTGATATTCCTGATGTGAAAATTGGGGACGAGGTTATAGTTTTTGGCGGACGTGACTTGCCGATGGAACTTGTAGCAGAATGGGCAGATACAATTTGTTACGAAGTAGTTTGTGCGGTGAGTCCCAGAGTGCCACGCCACTATGTAAGAGGTAATTAAATGAAGAAAATTTTAATGATTGGTACTGGCGGAACAATTGCCAGTGTCCCTTCTGAAGATGGATTAGTACCTGCTCTTGACGGAAATATGATGACTGCGATGGTGCCGGAGCTGAAAGGCTTGTGCGAAATTGAATGTCAGCAAATTTTGAACCTTGATAGCAGTAATATTTCTCCCAAACATTGGAAGCTTATGGCAGAAAAATTAGCAGAAGTTTATGACGACTACGATGGCTTCGTTATTACTCACGGGACTGATACCATGGCGTATTCTGCTGCTGCACTTAGTCACATGATTTCCGGTTGCCGAAAGCCTGTAGTATTTACTGGTGCACAACTTCCTATCGGAGCAGAAGGGTCTGATGCTAAAGGTAATGTTTATCATTCCTTTTTGACTGCAATCAGCGAAGTGAAAGGCATTTGCTTGTGCTTTGGTAAATATGTAATCCATAGTTTGGCGGCGAAAAAGATGTGCAGTGAAAATTTTGACGGTTTTCATAGCATTAACATTGAGCCGATGGCAATAATTGAAAATCATAACTTCACTTGGAATACTTTGGAAGGTGCCGGCGTTACAGGCGAAAGTTTTGCTGTTAACACTCATTTGGAAGAAAAAGTTGCTGTAGTTAAAGTTACTCCCGGTCTTTCTCCGGAAGTTTTAGATTACTTCTTGGCGCGGGGGTATAAAGGGATTATTATTGAAAGTTTTGGTGCCGGAGGTGTGCCTAATGATGAAAATAATTGGTTGCCCTATGTTGAAAAACTTATTAAGAATGGTGTGCGTGTAGTGTGCACGACTCAATGTATTTACGATGGCGTGCATCTTAACATTTATCCCATTGGTACTTTGGCTGAAAGATTAGGTGCAGAATCCGCAGGGATGGCAACCATTGAATCAACATTAACCGGTTTGATGGTGAAGCTGGGAATGAGCAACTAATAATTTGGCTGTAAACAATTTATTAAAATGAGCGGTAGAGCTCAAAAGATGACGAAAAAATAAAGCACATTGCGATTTTATCGCAATGTGCTTTTTATCGTCTTAGATGTTATTTCCAAGGAATTGCTTTGCGTTCTAAGAACTGCAATATTAAATTGAAGACTAAGCCTAAAAGTGAAAGGACGATTACGCCTGCCATAAGTCTGTCGGTAATCATAAGATCACCGTAGTGGAGAATGAGGGCGCCAATGCCAACTTGCGCTGCAATCATTTCTGCGGCAACAAGGAGCAAGAGGGAAGTGCCTGCCGCCAAACGCAAGCCTGCAAAAATCATAGGCAAGGCGTTGGGAAGTACTACACTTTTCATGGTCATCCACCAGCTAGCGTTAAAGCTTGCTGCTACTTTCAGAAGCAGGGTATCTACATTTTTTACACCGCTATAAGTGTTCATTGCTACGGGGAAGAACACGCCTAAAGCGATGATGGTTACCTTAGAAAGTTCACCAATGCCAAGCCATAAGATGAACAAGGGGAGCAAGGCGATTTTCGGTATGGGGTAAATAGCGTTGACGATAGGAGTGCCAATTTTATCCATTAGAGCGGAAGTGCCGGTAACAAGTCCAACTGCCAAGCCTACCAAGCTGCCGATGAAAAAGCCTGCCAAAATTCTGTAAAGACTTGCTGCAAGGCTTACACCAATTTCGCCATCAGCAATCATTTGTAGTAAGGCACTGATAATACTGGTAGGAGCAGGTAAGAAAAGTGAAGAAACTACTCCGCTTTGGCAGATAAGCTCCCAAATAGCGAGCAAGCATAAAATGGAAACAATGGATACCCAGTTTGGATAACTCTTTTGCCAACTGGTCATACGGCTTACGACTTTGTACTCATTCATTGTCGTTCACCTCCATTAAGGCAGCGCGGGCATCGCTACTGATATGTTCCCAAATAATGCGGATAAATTCGGCAATTTCTTCTGCGTGCTCAGGTTTGTCGCGATCAGCACGGGGAATGTCGATGGTAAGAACTTTGCTGATTTTGCCAGGACGTCTGCTGAGCAGGACAACTCTATCTGCAAGCATTACTGCTTCCTGAATGTTGTGGGTAACGTACAGAGTGGTGAGACGAGTTTTCTCCCAAAGAGTTACAAGCTCTTCTTGCATGATGGTTCTGGTTTGAGCATCAAGCGCGGAGAACGGTTCGTCCATCAGAAGAATGTCCGGCTCGATGGCGAGAGCACGGGCAATGCCTACACGTTGACGCATGCCACCACTCAATTGGTGAGGGTAAGATTTCTCAAAACCTTTTAAGCCCACAAGTTCGATGTAGTGGTCAATGCGCTCCTTGCGTTTGTCTGCAGGGAAGCCTTCTGCTTCCAGACCAAAGGCTACATTTTCAGCAACGTTTCGCCAAGGGAACAAGCCTGTTTCTTGAAAAACAATGCTCATTCTTGGTTGGCGATTGCTTTCAACTTCCGTAAACTTGATGGTGCCACTAGTTGGTTCTAAAAGTCCTGCTGCTAAATTGAGCAAGGTACTTTTACCACAACCGGAAGGACCTACAAGCGCTACAAATTCTTCCTTATTTATAGTAAGGTTGATATCTTGCAAGACGGGAAGTGCTTTGCCTTGTGCGTTTTTAAATTCTTTGTTGATGTTTTCGATAACGAGTTTCATAAGTGTTCCTAAACAAAATGTTTCACGTGAAACATTTTACTTCATTGCTTTTTCGAGGAAAGAAGTGTTTACTACATCTTTAGCTTCAAGTTTGCCTTTGAGCATACCGTGGCTAGCATACCATTCAATTTGAGTTGCAATGTCACTGCTCAAAAGTTTACCGTCGCGGTCGATATAGGGCAAGCCAAGTTTGATATCTTCTACAGGAGCTTTAACATATTTGGAAACGATGGCAACTACTTCGTCCAATTGTTTAGCATCTTTTTTTGCGATAGCAGCATCGTAGTAATAGTTAACTGCTTTGTTGTAAGCTTTCATAAAAGCCACTGCAGCGTCTTCGTTTTTTACGAAGTTAGGTGCATAGAACACTGCAGAAGTTTGATAGGGGATAAGGTCACCAACTTGGACAACCATTTTGCCATAACCTGAGCGTTGTACTTTGCTGATGTTGGGTTCGTTCAAAATAGCAGCGTCAATTTGTTTGCTTTCGAGGGCTGCCATGACTGCGCTTAATTTTCCAAGGGGAATAAGTTGGACGTCATCAAGGCTCATACCCTTAGTTTCCAACATTCTACCAATCATGTAGTGGAAGGTGCTGCCTTTTTGGGTAATGCCAACACGTTTACCTTTGAGTGCTTCCAAGGAAGTTATGCCTTTAGCATAATTGTCAGCAGTAACGATCAGTGCAGAGGAGGAGTAACCTTTTTGTTCACGACCTTTGTCTGCAACGATGGCGAGCTTTTGACCGCTTGCTGCCATGTTAAAAAGGCTGGCGGTAATACCGGTAGCACCTACATCAACTTGGGAAGAAGCGGTTACTACTGCAATGGGATGCGCTGCGTCGAACCATTGGGGTTCAACTTGCAGGTTTTGTTCCGCAAAGAAGCCTTTATCCATAGCGATAAAGAGCGGTGCACTGCTAGTTAAACGCAGGAGCGCCATACTTACTTTGGTTTTTTCTTTAGTTTGGGCAGGAGCAGCTTTCTTTTCGTCGCCACAGCCAAGAGCTAATAACATACATAAAGCAGTTAAGATAATAACTAATTTCTTCATTATATATACATCCTTTCCGAAATTTTAATAATAGTTTGAATCCATTTTACACTATCTGCCAAAGGCTTGCACGAACTTTGTAAAAATATACGGTTGAAAGTTTTAAAAGATTGCAAAATATAACAGATGAAACGTTTTGAGACTGAGGTTGAAAACAAAAAGTATACAAGAATACATTGTGAACTTTATTTTAAAAGAGTTGACAATATAAATGGTAAGAGTTACTATTAAGGCAACAAGTTCATATTGAATGTTACAGGTGCGTAAGCTTAATAAGGAAGTCGGTGTAAGCCCGACACGATCCCGTCGCTGTAAAGAAGAGCGAGCTTCAAGATGTCACTGGGAAACTGGGAAGGCGAAGTGAGCAATGAGTCTGAGTCAGAAGAATTGCCTGTAAAACACACATCGTTTGACCTGCGAGAGACGGGGAGATATGTTTAAGAATGCGCGCATTTGTAATGTGCTTATTTTCTGATATACTGCCGTTTTTGTAGCAATGGGATATCCTGTGCTAGAAAAACGGCTTCTTGTTTCTATTCCTGTTGTCAAAAGATGGCTGACTTTAGAGGAGTAGTCACAAAATATTCGTTCATTAAAACTTGTTCGGTGCTGGACACACCGTATTAAATGCTATTCTGAAAATTTTCCCTAATTGTTAGGTTAATATTTCCTTTCTCCTCACATTGTTATGGTAGCGTGGGGTGCGCTACCATAATAGTAAATTCAGCCATCACCATATTCGTGATGGCTTTTGTTTGTTGTGTAGGAGATATCATTCGCAGTTTAGGTAGGAGGTACTCGAACCATTCTGCTATAGATAAAAATATAAAATGAATAGGAGGTGAATAAATACAGCACCCCAAACTTAAAAAAGAAAGGATGCCGTATATGGAACAAGATAAAATGCTTGAAGAAAATGTACAGCAGGAAGAACTGGTAGAAAAAGAACTTCCTCCTGTTGATTTTAGCGAATTCAATCCTCCCACTTATGAAGAGTGGAAGCAAGAGGTAGTAAATGCGTTAAAAGGTGGCTCTTTTGAAAAAAGTATGTTTACTAAAACTTATGAGGGCATTACCTTCGAGCCCATTTACAGAATGGAAGAGCAAGAAGGTCTTACTCATAATCAAACCTATCCTGGTTTAGATAGTAACCTTCGTGGTGCTTATGCAGGTGGCTATTTGCGTAAAGTTTGGACTATTGCGCAAGAATGTGACGCTAAAACTCCTGCTGATGCCAATGCTATGATTAGATACGAATTGGCGAAAGGCACTACTGCTGTTTGTAACGTACTCGACACTGCTACTCGTAAAGGTATTGATGCTGATAAGGCAGACGAAAAAGAAATTGCTGATATCGGTGTTTCTTTGTCTACTTTGGCTGACGTTGAAAAAATGTTGGAAGAAGTTGATTTAGAAAAATTTGAAATCAATTTGCATGCGGGTGCATCCAATGTTGCACTCTTGGCTGCAGTTGCAGCAGTTTGCGACAGAAAAGGTTTGCCTTTGACTAAATTGCATGGTGCAATCGTAGCTGATCCCATTGGCGAATTGGTTAGAGATGGTCAATTGGCAAAACCTTTGGATGAATATTATGATGATATGGCACATGCAATTGCTTGGGCTGAAAAGAATGCTCCGGAATTGCGCACTGTTATTGTTGATGCTGAAGTATATCACAATGGTGGTGCAAACTCCGTACAAGAAATTGCTTATGCTATGAATCAAGCAGTTACTTATATGCGTGCAATGGAAATGCGCGGTATTGATGTAGATACTTTCTGCAAACACTTGCGTTTCCACTTCAGCATTGGCGCAATCTTCTTTATGGAAATTGCTAAATTGCGCAGCTTGAAAACTATTTGGGCGCAAATCGTCAAAAATTGCGGTGGTTGTGAAGAAGCTCAAAAAGTAAACTTGTTTGTAAGCACTTCTACTTTCTGTCAAACCTTGTATGACCCGTATGTAAACCTGTTGCGCGCAGCTACTCAATCTTTCTCTGCGGTAGTTGGTGGTATTGATGGTATGAATGTACAACCTTTCGACCATTGCATTCGTCCTAGTGATGAGTTCTCTCGTCGTATTGCTCGTAACATTCAAATCATGGAACAAAATGAGTTCAACTTTACTCAAATTGTTGACCCTGCAGGTGGTAGCTGGTATATTGAACCGCTTACCGAAGAGTTTACTCAAAAAGCTTGGGCAAAATTCCAAGAAATTGAAGACAATGGTGGCCTCGTTACTGCACTAGCCGAAGGTAAAGTGCAAGCTGCAGTCAAAGAAATTTTGGAACAACGCTTCAAAAACTTGGCTACACGTAAAGATCGTGCAGTAGGTAATAATATGTATCCTAATATGACGGAAGTTTTGTTGGAAGCTCATCCTGTAAACATGGAACAAATTATTGCGGAACGTAAAACTGCGCTGCGTGTAAATGTAAAAGTTCGTGATAACGAATATGTAGAAGCTGTATTGAATGAGCTTGGCAAAGTTGATGCAAGCGAACCTGGTTATCTTGTGGTAATGGCTCAAAAGGCATTGCTTGCCGGTGCTACCATGGGCGAAATCAATGCTGCTCTTGCCGGCGAAGCTAAAGGGGAAACCATTGAAGCTATTTTGGCTCATCGTTGGACTGAACGTTATGAAGAATTGCGTTTGCGTACCGAAAAATTCCAAGCGGAAACAGGTGAAAACGTTAAAATCTTCTTGGCCAAAATGGGACCCATTCCGCAACATAAAGCACGTGCTGACTTCGTTACTTCCTTTATGCAAGTAGCTGCGTTTAACGTGCTTACTGATAATGATGGTTATTCTACTGTTGAAGAAGCTGTTAAGGCAGCCTTGGAATCCGGTGCTGATGCAGCTATTGTTTGCTCCACTGATGCTACTTATCCGGAACTTGCTCCTGCTGTGACTAAAGGTATAAAAGCAGTTAAACCGGAAATGAAAGTTTTCTTGGCAGGTGCTCCCAGTGCAGAACTGAAAGCTTTGTGTGATGAAGCTGGTATGGATGATTATATCAGTGTTAAATCTAACTGCTATGAAACCCTTCTCCGTATGCAAAAAGAAAGGGGGATGTTCTGATAATGTCTAGAATTCCTGATTTTTCAAAGATTCCCTTTCAGCAGGTAGATTTGCGTGGCGAAGAAGCCTATAATGCTTGGAAGGTTCAATTAAAAAATGAAACAGGGAAATCTTTTGAAGAAAACTTTTCCCGCACCATGGAGCAAATTGACGTAGCTCCTTTGTATGATGCAAGTGCTTATGCTGATTGCAACCACTTGAACTATATGGCAGGTATTCCTCCGTTTTTGCGTGGTCCTTATTCCACAATGTACGTAACTAAACCTTGGACTGTTCGTCAATACGCAGGTTTCTCCACTGCGGAAGAATCTAATGCGTTCTATCGTCGTAACTTGGCTGCTGGGCAAAAAGGTTTGTCCATTGCGTTCGACTTGGCTACTCACCGTGGTTATGACTCTGACCATCCTCGTGTTGTAGGTGACGTTGGTAAAGCCGGTGTAGCAGTAGACTCCATTCTTGATATGGAAATCTTGTTCTCCGGTATTCCTTTGGATCAAATGTCCGTATCTATGACCATGAACGGTGCGGTTTTGCCGGTAATGGCGTTCTACATTCTTGCAGGCGAAGAACAAGGCGTAGATAAATCTGTAATGGCTGGTACTATTCAAAATGATATTTTGAAAGAATTTATGGTGCGCAATACCTACATTTACCCGCCTTCTGCTTCTATGCGTATCATCGGTGATATTTTTGAATACACCTCTAAATATATGCCCAAGTTCAACAGCATTTCTATTTCCGGCTATCACATGCAAGAAGCTGGTGCGACTGCGGATATCGAATTGGGCTATACTCTTGCTGACGGTTTGGAATACTTGAGAACTGGTACTGAACACGGTCTGACAATTGACCAATTTGCTCCGCGTCTTTCCTTCTTCTGGGCAATGGGCAAAAACTACTTTATGGAAATTGCAAAAATGCGTGCTGGTCGCATGCTGTGGGCTAAGATTGTTAATAGCTTTAATCCTAAAAAAGCTAAATCCATGGCGTTGCGCACTCACTCACAAACTTCCGGTTGGAGCCTTACCGAACAAGATCCCTTCAATAATATTACTCGTACTTGTATTGAAGCGATGGCTGCTGCGTTGGGTCACACCCAATCCTTGCATACTAACGCACTTGACGAAGCAATTGCGTTGCCGACAGACTTCTCTGCTCGTATCGCTCGTAATACCCAACTTTATATTCAAGATGAAACTCAAGTTTGCAAAGTTATTGACCCGTGGGGCGGTTCCTACTATGTAGAATACCTCACCAATCAACTTATCAGAAAAGCTTGGGCACATATCCAAGAAGTTGAAGAGCTTGGTGGTATGGCAAAAGCAATTGATACCGGTCTGCCGAAGATGCGTATTGAAGAAGCTGCTGCTCGTCGTCAAGCACATATTGACTCTGGCGAAGAAATGATTGTTGGCGTTAACGATTATCGTTTGGAAAAAGAAGATCCGCTGGATATTCTGGAAGTAGACAATACTGCAGTTCGTTTGGCGCAAATTGAACGACTCAAAAAATTGCGTGCAAATCGTGATAACGATAAAGTTCGTCGTTGCCTGAATGCAATTACCCACGCTATGGAAACTGGCGAAGGCAACTTGCTTGAACTCGCAGTTGAAGCTGCTCGTGCTCGTGCTTCTAAAGGTGAAATTTCTGATGCTGTTGAAAAAGTTTGTGGTCGCCATAAAGCAATTATCCGTTCTATCTCCGGTGTGTATAGTAGCGAATTTGCTGACGAAGATGTTATCAAAGAAGTTCGTTCTATGACTGACAAGTTTGAAGAAAAAGAAGGTCGTCGTCCGCGTATCTTTATCGCTAAGATGGGTCAAGACGGTCATGACCGTGGTGCAAAAGTTATTGCTACTGCCTTCGCAGATATGGGCTATGACGTAGATATCGGTCCTTTGTTCCAAACTCCGGAAGAAGCAGCACAAGACGCTGTAGATAATGACGTACATATTGTTGGTATGAGTAGTTTGGCTGCAGGTCATAAGACTCTTATGCCGCAACTTGTTGAAGAACTCAAAAAACGTGGTCGTGAAGATATCATGGTTGTTATTGGCGGCGTAATTCCTGCTCAAGACTATGACTTCCTCTATGAACACGGTGCAGCAGCAATTTTTGGCCCCGGTACCATCATTCCTGTTTGCGCTAAAAAAGTTTTGGAAGAGCTTAACAAACGTTTAGGCTTAGAAGATTAAAATGACTGAAACATATAAACCTTCTTGGGTGCCTGAAAAAGACGACAGCAAATTTGCTTGCCGGGTAATGTATGGCGTTGAAGGTGGTCATGAAGGTACTCCTGGTGTTGTTGTAAACAAAAAAGATAAGGTGGTGCCTGTTGTAAGGCGTCGCATCCTTGACGTTGATGATTACGTTGAGGGGGTGCTGAACGGTGACCGTGCTATTCTATCAAGAGCGATTACTCTTGTAGAAAGTAATGCTGCAGCTCACTTTGAAATTGCACAACAAGTTATTCAAAAACTGTTGCCGTATACTGGTAAGTCTACTCGCGTAGGCATTACCGGTGTCCCCGGTGCAGGTAAGTCTACTTTTATAGAAGCTTTAGGAACTAATTTGTGCAGGATTGGTCATAAAGTAGCAGTTCTTGCAGTTGACCCGTCCAGTACTGTTACTAAAGGTAGTATTTTAGGCGATAAAACTCGTATGGAACATTTATCTCGTGAACCAAATGCCTTTGTGCGTCCATCTCCCTCCGGTGGAACCTTGGGTGGGTTAACTCGTAAGAGTAGAGAAACTTTGCTTTTATGCGAAGCAGCCGGCTACGATACTATATTGGTAGAAACTGTTGGTGTAGGACAAAGTGAAACCACAGTACGTTCAATGGTAGACTTCTTCTTGTTAGTTGTTCTCACTGGTGCTGGTGACGAACTGCAAGGTATGAAGAAAGGCGTAATGGAATTGGCTGACGCTATTGTCGTTAACAAAGCAGATGGCGACAATAAGCAACGGGCGTTAGTTACCAAGACTGAGTACGAAAGAATATTGTACTTTTTGCGCCAAGCAACCGAAAATTGGACTACTCATGCTTACACTTGTTCTGCTTACACAGGTGCAGGTATCATGGAACTGTGGCATGATGTCATTGAAGTCTTTATGAAACAAGGCTGGGACAATGGTGTGCTTGCAGAACGTAGAAAACAACAAACTCTTTCTTGGGTTTACTCTATGGTTGAGGAGCATCTTCATAATTTATTCTATCGTTCTCCTGTTATTATGGGATGCAAGGATAATATTGAAGAAGAGGTTGTCAAAGGTCAGCTTTCTGCTACCATGGCAGTAAGGCAGTTGATAGAGAAGTTTTCAAATTCGCAGCTTGTTGGTGAAAAACAAAACACAGCTTCTGTTTTTGAGATTAAATGATTCTTACAGGCGTAGCTTCACGTTACGCCTGTTTTCTTAAGGAGAATATAATGGAAGGTTTTAAAAAGGTACCTCAAGGCTTATTGGAGTTAATTGAGAATAAATATAATGTAAAAGTTTTAGATAGTCATTATGTAATTGTTGATGAAAGATTCAAACGATATAATATGATGCTTTTTGTTAAATTCTCTTCTGAAATGGAAAAGAGCTTTAATGAAAAGTATGGGAGTGTAAATAGTGCCATGCACGTAGCTTGGGATGTTAAGGATGAAGGCATTAAGTTTTATGCCGAAATAGGCAATAATATTTTGCTCTTGTGGGATACTTTGAGTGAAGGTTAATAATTTTTTGGATGTGTATAAATCGAAAGAAGCAATAGGTGCGTTGCAAGTAGATTAGCAAAGCGTTTGTTGCTTCTTTTTGTTTATAGAGAGTGCTTGCACGAACTTTGTAAAAATAGACGGATGAAAGTTTTAAAAGATTGCAAAATATAACGGATGAAACGTTTTCGCCTATCATATAATTTCTGCTGATGATATAATGTTAATAGAATTTTGGGAAGGAGCGTGTCTTATGACCGTTAAAATAAAAAAAGTTCTGGCGATGGTTTGCTTGCTTTTGTGTGGAACAAGCACTGCCTTGGCGGAAAGAGTTCCTCTGGCAGAATTGGAACTGGAACAAAATGGTATGCCTGTAAAATTTGAACTTGTTGGCGAAAAATTAAATGGCGGTTACGCTAATGATTTACTTTTGCTGATGAAGAATGCTGATAAGAAAATACTCACTGCCTACAAACCTCCTGTGGATGGTGGATATAATTGTTTTCTTGAAGCTGTGCAAGTTCAAGAGGGCGATAAAAATGTTTTGCTTTCCATTGGCAGAGGTAACTGGCGAGTAGGCAGGGACTTTTTGCTTTTAGATTTTAAAGAATCTAAAAATGTGCGCGAACTTTTTGCTGATACCGATAATTTTGGCGTGGTTAAAAATGTTGTGTGGGATGGCGATGCCATAAAAGTTACCATGGCAGATGACAAGACTCACAATGTGGGAATTGACCAAGATATGTTGGGGCAAATCAATAGACGTGGCAAAGAACCTGCTTACAATGGTTTGACTTCTCTTGTGGCTCACGATTTTGACGGCGATGGCAAGGATGAATTGCTTTCCACCCAAAGCATTATCGCTGATAAAAAAGTTCTCGCCGACGTAGGCGCTATGTGGCGTTTGCAAGAAGTTGACGGCAAGAAAGAATGGAAGACCGGTAAATATACCATTATGCTGGCAAGCAGTGGTAAGAACAATACTATTAACGATGGTGTAGATGCAGAAGATTATTGCGTTTTGCCCCGTAAGCTGGTACTTCCCGGCGGCGAAGCTACTTACCCGATAGTTGCTTATAAAAATAATCCTGCTCTCCAAAATGAAGTGAACGCTTTATTAATGGAAGAAATTAAACCGCTTTTAGAAAAATTCTATTACGGTGAAGCTGATGTTGCTTTTAATGTAGCAGTTACCAGTCCCTACCTTTTAAGCTTGCAACTGATTAGTGGCAAAAGCAGTTTTATTCATCATAATGTACATCTTGATGTGGAAACTGGTAAGCTTATTAAAATTGAAGATATCCTCGATACTAAGCAAGAGGATTTGTTTAAACTGCTGAACCTTTTAAATAATAATAAGAGTATAGATTTTACTAAAGGCTTGCCCAAGGAATGGTATATAAAGGAAGATAAACTTTTCTTTTTGGAAGTAGTCTCCGGAAAAGAAGAGGTTTCCGGTTTTGCCTTAGGTAATCTTCATAAATTTATCAAGCCGCAAAAATGGATTGGCAAGAATTCTGACTGACCAGTCAGTAGAATTCAAAAACGAGAGAATAAGCAAGTTTTACGAAGCAAAATGCCTATAATCAAACGAGAAGACGCTTGCTTTTAAAAATTTGCTCATTTATAATGGTATTATTCTAAAATTGGCTTACTATCCCCGTTTCGGGGATTTAGTCTGTATATGCGAAGGAGGATTTTATATGTTTAGTTTTATCCGCTCTCGCCATGCTAAAAAAGCTTTAGCGGCGGCTATGGCGGCAACTATGATAGCTACAGTTGCCGGTTGTGCAAAAAAAGAGCAACAAGCTGGACCTCAAGCTACCTTGGTTAAAACCATGAAGGTAATTACTCGTACTACCCCCATTGTGTACGATTACACTGGTTTTGTAGAAGCAACTCAAGAAATGAACTTGGCTCCCCAAGTAACTGGTCAAATTATTGCTAAAAACTTCAAAGGTGGCGACACCGTACAAGCTGGTCAAGTTTTGTATGAAATTGACCCCCGTACTTACAGAGCTAACCTTTTGAGTGCAGAAGGTAATTTGGCAAGCGCTCGTGCTGCTTTGGCTAACGCTGAAATGGACGCAGAACGCTACACCAAACTTTACGAACAAAATGCTGTTTCTAAACAAATGTTGGACAACGCAGTAACTGCTCGTGACCAAGCTCGTGCTTCTGTAACTGCTTTGGAAGGCTTGCTTTTGAACGCACAAATTAATATGGAAGAAACCAAAGTAACTGCACCCTTCACTGGTCGTACCGATACTTCTTCTGTAGAAGTTGGTAACTATGTTGAAGCAGGTAAAACTACTTTGACTAAAATTTCCAACACTGATCCTGTATTTGTTAAATTCAGCATTTCCGAACCGGAATATCTGACTTTGGCAGCTGCTAATACTGGTGGCGGTGCTTCCCTTGATAATCTGACTGCAGTTTTGGCAAATGGCGAAACTTATGATGTAAAAGGTCAAGTAACCGAAGTTAACCGTGGTATTAGCGATAACACCGGTACTTTGACTATCAAAGCTACTTTCCAAAACCCCAACAAAAAATTGTTGCCCGGTATGTTTGCTCACATTCAAGCTACTGGCGGTGTGCGTGACAATGCACTCTTAATTCCCCAACGTTCTGTAGCAGAATTGATGTATAAAAAATTCGTTTACATCGTTGGTAATGACAACAAAGTTACAATGAAAGAAATTAAACTTGGTCAAACCGTTGGTCGTCTTGTTATGGTTAACAGTGGTTTGACTGGCGAAGAAACTTTGGTTGTTGAAGGCGTTGGCAAAATGCGTCAAGGCGCTTTGGTTGCTCCTCAACCTATGACCGAAGCTGATTTGAACACTGAAGCAACTAAATAAGGAGGTAAGCTAAATGGCACGCTTTTTTATAGACCGTCCGGTCTTTGCGATCGTGCTGGCAATCCTGATTACGCTGCTTGGCGCTTTGGCTGGCTTCAGCTTACCTATCGCACAATATCCTGATATTACTAAGCCGCGTATTACAGTATCTACAAACTATGTAGGCGCTAGTGCTGATACCGTAGAAGAATCTGTTGCTCAATCTATCGAGCAAAAAGTAAGTGGCGTTGAAAACATGTTGGATATGAGCTCCATTAGTACTTCTAGTGGTCAATACGAACTTAACGTACAATTCAACTTGGACAAAAACGCTGACATCGCTTCTGTAGAAGTTCAAAACCGTGTATCCCAAGCAAGCAGCTCTCTGCCTAGCGAAGTTATGGGTTACGGTGTAACTACTGCTAAAGAAGCAGCAGAAACAATTATGTTCTTTGGCTTGGTTTCTCCGAACAGTACTTATGACGGTATGTTCCTGAGAACCTATGCTGACGCAAGCTTTATTGACGCAGTTAAACGTGTAAAAGGTGTATCTACCGTTAAAGAATACGCTCCGGAATATGCAATGCGTATTTGGGTTGACCCTGAAAAAATGGCAACACTTGGTGTAACTGTCGACGATATTTCCACTGCAATTAAAACTCAAAACATTCAAGCAGCAGTAGGCTCCATCGGTGATAGACCTACTGTAGCAGTACAAGAAAAAGCTTATTCCGCAAGTGCTCAAGGCCGTTTGAGAACTGTTGAAGAATTTGGCAATATTATTGTTCGCTCTGCAAATGGCGACAATCTTAAACTCAAAGACATTGCTACCATCAATGAAGGTCCGCGTAATGATATGGTAAGTACTACCGTAAATGGTGGTGAAGCTGCCGTATTTGCAATCGCTTTGACTTCTGATGCTAACGCAATTGAAACTGTTGCTAATATTAAAAAAGCTTTGGCCGACGCTGAAACTCGTTTCCCTGATGACATGAAACTGCTTGTTATCATGGATAAAACTCAGTTCATCGTTGAATCCTTGGAAAAAGTAGCACATACCTTCTTCGAAGCGTTAGTGCTGGTAATTTTCGTAGTATTTATTTTCTTGGGTAACTGGCGTGCAACTTTGATTCCGTTGTTGGCAGTTCCTGTATCCTTGATTGGTACCTTTGCTTCCTTCATACTCCTTGGCTTTACTATTAACACCTTGACCGCATTTGCTATGATTCTGGCGATCGGTCTGGTAGTAGACGATGCTATCGTAGTAGTAGAAGCAGTAGAATATCATATTCAAGAAAATGGCATGAACCCGAAAGAAGCAACTTATCGTGCAATGAGCGAAGTATCCGGTCCTGTAGTTGCGATTGCATTCGTACTGGCTGCGGTATTCGTTCCTACCGCGTTTACTGGCGGTATCGTAGGCGAATTGTACAAACAATTTGCGATTACCGTATCCGTATCCATGTTGCTTTCCGCAGTAGTTGCGTTGTCTTTGACTCCCGCTCTTTGTGCATTGCTTTTGAAAAAGCATGACCACAATGAAGAAATCAAAGGTCCTGTTGGCAAACTTATCCATAGCTTTAACGCATGGTTCGAAAGAATGCTCGGCAAATACGTTAAAAATGTTGAGCTGTGCATCCGTAGAGCAAAACTTATGCTTTGTGGCTTGATTGTGTTGGTAATTTGCATTGGCGCTTTGGCTAAGATGACTCCGTCTTCCTTCGTTCCTAGTGAAGATCAAGGTATGTCCGTTATCGCTGTAAGCTTGCCTGAAAATGCTTCTTCTAACCGTACCATTCAAGTAATGGACCAATTGTCCGAAAAAATGTCTCAAATGCCTGGCGTACAAAACGTATTGCGTGTAGCAGGTGTAGATATTCTTTCCAGAGCAAATAAATCTAACGCTGGTTTGATGCTTGTTGCTTTGAAAGACTTTAAAGATCGTGATGTTACCATTCAACAACTTATCCCGCAAATCTGGGGTTTGGGTGCGCAAGTTCCTGACGCTAACGTAATGGCGTTCCAACCTGCTCCGTTGCCTGGTGCTTCCGATACCGGTACTTTGGGTATGTACCTGATGAACCTTGGTGGTGAAGATGTTATTACCATGGGTGAACGTGCAAATGCTTTCTTGGCAGCTGCTCGTCAACGTCCTGAAATTGGTATGATTTACACCACTTTGAATACCAGTACTCCTACCTTGCAATTTGAAGTAGACCGTGAGAAAGCAGAATCTCTCCACGTTCCTGTTGCAAGCGTATTCAGTACTTTGCAAGCTTTCTTGGGCGGTTATGAAGTTAACGACATCAACAACTTCGGTCGTACTTGGAAAGTTATCATGCAAGCTGATGAAGAATATCGTACTAACGTAGATGATATGCGTTACTTCTATGTACGCAGCACTGATGGTAACTTGATCCCGTTGAACACTTTGGTAAGCTCTAAAGAAAAACATACTTCTTTGGTTATGACTCGTTTCAATGGCGCTCGCGCGATTAAAATTTCCGGTGACCCGGGTGCGGGTTACTCTACCGGTCAAGCGATGGCAGCTTTGGAAGAATGTGCAAAACAAACTTTGCCTTTGAGCTACACTCTTGAATGGGTAGACCAAAGCCGCGACGAAATCGAAGCAGGCGATAGCTCTGTAAAAATCTTCATCATCTCCTTGATTTTCGTATTCTTGTGCTTGGCTGCATTGTACGAAAGCTGGACCATTCCTCTGGCAGTATTGCTCTCCGTACCTTGCGCAGTATTTGGTTGCTTCTTGTCCCAATTCTTGCGTGGTCAAAATAACGACGTTTACATGCAAATCGGTTTGATTACTCTTATCGGTTTGGCAGCGAAGAACGCAATTCTGATTGTAGAATTTGCGAAGATGAATATGGAAAACGGTATGCCTGTAGTACAAGCTGCGGTTGAAGCTGCTAAAGTACGTTTGCGTCCGATTTTGATGACTTCCTTTGCGTTCATCTTAGGTTGCGTGCCTTTGGCAATTGCAACCGGTCCGGGCGCAGGTGGTCGTGTATCCATGGGTAACGCCGTAGTTGGTGGTATGACCATTGCTACCATGTTCGGTATCTTCTTGATTCCGGTACTCTTCGTTGTAGTAGAACGTTTCTTCAACAAAAAGAAACACGGTGAAGCGTAAGCTTTAACAACAAAATAAAAAAGCCCTGTACTTAGTTCCATTCTTCAAACGCCTTTTTTCGATGGAACTTTGGTACAGGGCTTTTAAATTTTAGGAAATGACACGAAAGATGTTGTATAATAAAAAGAACAAACTTCGTGTGAGGAACTATTTATGCAAAACTTTACTTTATCTAAACAATTCTTTCGAGACGTATGGTACTTGACCAAAAGCTACTGGCAGTCCGAAGAAAAGAAAAAAGCTTTCTTCTTACTGGCTTGTATCATAGGTTTAACTCTTGCCATTGTATATATGTTGGTGCTTTTAAACCGTTGGAACAATAGTTTTTACAGCGCACTGCAAAATTACCAAACAGAAAAGATTTTTGACGAGCTTTTCCATTTTACTTATTTAGCTTTTACGTACATTGTTTTGGCAGTTTATTCCTACTATCTGCAACAAGTGCTAATTCTAAACTGGCGCCGTTGGTTAACAGAACGCTTTATTGAGATTTGGCTAAAGAACAAAACTTACTACAATCTGCAAATGTTTGGTAAGGATACAGATAACCCTGACCAACGCATCAGTGAAGACGTACGACTTTTTGTAGAGATGACCTTGAGCTTTGCCATTGGTTTGTTAAAAGCAGTAACTACCTTGGCATCCTTTGTTGTAATTTTGTACGAGCTTTCCGGTTCGTTGAAGTTTACCCTTTTCGGACAAGAGTGGGAGATTAGTGGTTATCTTTTCTGGGCAGCTTTCTTCTATTCCATCTTGGGTACTTGCGTAACTCACCTTGTTGGTCGCAAACTGGTTAAGCTTAACTTCATCCAACAACGTTACGAAGCAGACTTCCGTTTTTCCATGATTCGTCTTCGTGAAAGCAGCGAAAGCGTTGCCTTCTATCGTGGTGAAGGTCAGGAAAGTAAAGTGTTCAAGGAACGTTTTACTTTGCTTTTAGATAATTTCTGGAAGATTGTTACTAAGCAAAAACAACTTGTATGGCTTACTTCCGGTTATTCCCAAATTGCAATCATCTTCCCCTTTGTGGCGGCGATGAACCGTTACTTGGCGAAAGAGTTTACTCTGGGTGGTTTGATGCAAGTTGCCAGCGCCTTTGGTCGTGTGCAAGATAGCTTGTCTTATTTTGTAGATACATATTCCAGCTTGGCTACTTGGCAATCTGTAGTAATGCGTTTAACTTACTTTGGTAGACATATGCAAGAAGTTTCTGCTGAGGCGGAACGTTTCCATTTGGAACGCTTTGTAGCGGCGGAAGAGGTGCGTGCTGATAATATGCAAGTTAATCTGCCCGACGGTACGCCTTTGCTGCAAAATATTAACTTTACTCTCGAACCGGGTAGCAATGTTTTGATTAAAGGTGTTAGTGGTAGTGGTAAGAGTACTTTGCTGCGTGCCATTGCCGGAATTTGGCCTTTTGTGGAAGGCAAGATTGTTTTGCCGGAACAAGAAAAGCTAATGTTTATTCCTCAAAAGCCTTACTTGCCTTTAGGTAGTTTGCGAGAAGCACTCCTTTATCCGGGCAACAAACCTGTAAGTGATGATGTGCTTGTCGCTCTTATGGAAGTTTGTCAAATTGGCTATCTTAAATATAAATTAGACATTGTTGCTGATTGGAGCCACGTGCTTTCCGTTGGGGAACAACAACGATTGGCCTTTGTGCGTGCTCATATTCAAGAACCTGTATGGTTATTCTTAGACGAAGCTACCAGCGCACTAGATGAAGAAACAGAAGCGAAGATGTACAACTTAATTGGTGAACGCTTGGCAAACACTACCATCGTAAGTATTGGACATAGAAGCACTTTGAACAAATATCATCAATTGGTTTTAGAATTAGATAAGAATAATAAATCTGTTACCTTAAAAACTTTAGAGTAAATAAAAAAGCAGAGCTCACTTTTCGTGAACTCTGCTTTTAATTTTATAATATGAAGTTTAAATGCCACCGTAAATCAGGCCAAGTACCATGATGATTACGGTCAGAGGAACGTACAGGTATTTAGCTACACTGTCAAACATATCGGAAAGTTTGCCGTGACCTTGTTCCAGTTCTGTGCGGATTTCGTCCCAGCCAAGAATGTAGTAAACGGAAATTGCACCGAGTACTGCACCAAGGGGAGTGATGATGATGGAAACGAAGTCCATCCACGCACCAACTTTAGGTTCAGCTTCGATGAATACGCCTACGCCCAAAGCTAAAGCACAGCTGACAATAACTGCAACTTTACGGCTAATGTTGAAGTTCTTTTCCCAGCTTTCAGCAACAGCTTCCATCATATTAATCAGAGAAGTGATGCCTGCAAAAAGAACTGCTACGAAGAAAATAATTGCGAAGAATTGCCCCATGGGCATTTGTTGGAAAACTTTAGGAAGCGCCAAGAATACCAAACCGGGACCGCGACCTGCGCCAATGCCATAAGCGAATACTGCGGGCATGATTGCCAAACCGGAAACCATTGCAGCACAAGTATCAAAGAAGGCGGTGCGTAAGGAAGCTTGGGGAATATCTACATTTTTATCGAGGTAAGCGCCGTAAACAATCATGCCACTGCCGGTGATGGACAGGGAGAAGAAGGCTTGACCCATTGCCATGATCCAAGTGTTGATGTTCATCAGTTTGTCCCATTGAGGAATAAAGAGAAATTCGTAACCAGCGCTTGCGCCGGGGAGGAAAGAAACCCAAACTGCCAAACCTACAAACAGCAAGAAGAAAACAGGCATCATTATTTTGTTGGCTTTTTCAATACCACCGCCAATGCCCAAGAGAAGAATCAAACAGGTGGAACCGATTATAATGGTGTGCCAAACAACACTGCCAAATTCGCCAAGAGCTGCACCAAAGTAAGCACCGGGATCAGCAGTCATAAGTTCACCGGTGAGGCAACCCCACAAAGTACGCAGTACCCAACCAATAATAATTGCGTAACCAATAGCGATACCCAAGCTGCCCATCAGGGGAATCCAACCTAAGGTGCGACCGAAGCCTTCCATTTTGCGTTTTGCAAAACAGTAAGCGTAAGAACCTAAAGTACCGGTACCTGCCTTGCGACCGATGGCAAATTCTGCGGAAAGGCCAACCCAACCGAAAAGGCAGATAAAAAATAAATAAGGCAGCAAAAATGCTGCCCCACCGTACTCACCAAGACGATAGGGGAACATCCAAATGTTACCAAGTCCAACGGCAGAGCCTACGCATGCGAGGACAAAACCAATTGATGACTTAAAATTGTCGTTTTGTTGAGATGATTGTTTTTCGTTGTTCATTATGAAATTCTTCCTTTCTACTGCGACTCAAACATAAATCGCCCTACAAAAAATTAAAAATTAAATAGCTACTATGCTACAATACTACAGATAATAGCATAGCAGAAACATCAAACGATTGCAAGAACTGTTAGACATCAAAATGTTACTTTTTAAACAGAAAAACTCTTTTTCAAAACTTATGAGCTTGCTGTGAAAAATTTTTCTTGACGGATTTTTTTATAGTGTTATAATCAAGTGCAATACGTAAATGGAACGCTTTGAAGGAGAAGCAGCCTGCTAAACTTTCAGAAAGCTGTCGGTTGATGCAAGACAGTAGTAAGGTAGAACTGTTCCGCTCTGGAGCGGCAAATGATGAATTTGACGGGATCGCCCGATACAGCGATAAGAGTTGGTCTATTTATAGGCAATTTGGGTGGCAACGCGGGAAAGGTTCTCGTCCCATTGAGGGATGAGGGCTTATTTTTTTACCCGTTTTACAAAGGAGATGTAATTTATGAATCGTGCATATAATTTTAACGCTGGCCCTTCTGCAATGCCTTTGGAAGTTTTGCAAGAAGCTCAAGCAGAATTTCTTGATTATGCCGGTACCGGTATGAGTATTATTGAAATGAGTCATCGTAGCCCCGAATACGATGCTCTCCATAAAGAAACTAAGGACTTGCTTCGTGAACTGATGGAAATTCCTGAAGACTACGAAATCCTTTTCATTCAAGGTGGCGGTAGCACTCAATTCTTGATGACCGCAGCAAACTTCTTCACTAAAGCAAGAGCTGCATACATCAACACCGGTGTTTGGTCTAAAAAAGCTTTGGCGGAAGCAAAACGCTATGGCGAAGCTTACGAAGCAGCAAGCAGTGCAGATAGAAACCACTGCTACATTCCCCAAGAGTTTGAAATTAAACCGGAAACTTCCTATGTACACATTACTTCCAATAATACAATCTACGGTACTGAATATGCGGACTTCCCGAAGTTTGAAGTACCTGTAATCTGCGATATGAGTAGTGATATTCTTTCTCGCAAAGTAAATGTGGCAGACTTTGATTTAATTTACGCAGGCGCACAAAAAAATCTTGGTCCCGCAGGTGTGGTTATTGTAATTGCCAAAAAATCTTTCTTGGAAACTGCCAACGAAGATTTGCCCACCATGTTGAAATATTCAACTTTTACTGAAAACGATTCCTTGTATAACACTCCGCCTGTATTCTGCATCTATATGGTAAATAAAACCTTGCACTGGATTAAACGTCAAGGTGGCGTAGATGTAGTTGCTAAAAACAACGCGGAAAAAGCACAAGTAATTTACGATGTAATTGATAACAGTAACGGTTTCTTCATCGGTCACGCTGATAAAGAATATCGTAGTAAAATGAACATCACCTTTAACTTGGCTGATAAAGAGTTGGAAAAAGATTTCGTGGCTAAAGCGAAAGCTGCAGGCTTCATTGGCGTTGGCGGTCACAGACTTGTTGGTGGTTGCAGAGCTTCTACCTACAACGCTGTACCTATGGAAGCATGCCAAGCTTTGGCAGAATTTATGAAACAATATCAAGAAGAACATAAATAATTGGAGGACTAGAAAATGGCTTTTAAAGTTTTTGTAAGTAATGACGTAAGTGAAAAAGGCGTAGCTTTGCTGCGTGAACATTTTGATGTA
>JBGVIJ010000010.1:0-16509 GCA_045123075.1 Phascolarctobacterium sp.
CGGTATCAAAGGCGATACTGCTACCGGCGGTAGCAAAAACGCTACCATGAACACTGGTTATGTTGTAAAAGTTCCTCTGTTCATCAACGAAGGCGACGTACTCGCTATCGATACTCGTACTGGCGACTACATCTCCCGCGCTTAATCTTAAAATATTTAAAAGCAGTCCGATTGGACTGCTTTTTTATTTTCTTTTTCTCTAATTTTTTGGTATAATTACTCTATTAAAGACTTGGAGGTTTTTATGTTAGATTTTAGCACAATGATATATCGCATTCCTGCGTTATTGTTTGCTATAACCATTCACGAATATGCTCACGCACTGTGCGCTGACAGCATGGGTGATTCTACTCCTCGTCGTATGGGTAGATTAACCTTCAATCCAATGGCACATTTGGATATTATTGGTGCATTGCTGTTGGTGATTGTTGGCTTTGGCTGGGCAAAACCTGTTGCCATTAACCAAAACAACTTCCGTAACCGCAAAGAAGGCGTGATTAAAGTTTCCTTAGCTGGTCCCGCTTCTAACTTGTTCGCTTGCTTCTTGGCAGCGTTCATGGCAGCGCTCCTCAACAAGTTTGGCATGATGGGCGAGGGAATGTATAAGTTCCTTTTGTGGATGCAGCTTTATAACGTATGGTTTGCTTTCTTTAACCTGCTGCCCATACCGCCTTTGGATGGTAGCAAACTTATTTCTGAAATGTTGCCTCCGTATCAAGCGTGGAAGTTTGAAAACTTCGTAGGGCAATATGGTATGTATATTCTTTTTGCCTTGGTTCTGACCGGTGCGATGGGTTGGATTCTTAACCCGTTGGCAAGAATGTATTTGCTTTTGGTAAATTCAATCATTGGAATTGTTTTTTGAATAAATTTGAAAAGAGGTAATTATTATGAACAAAGGTAGAATTTTTAGCGCTATGCAGCCTTCCGGCCGCTTCCATTTGGGTAACTATATGGGTGCGTTGGAAAACTGGGTACGCTTGCAACATGAATATGAATGTTTCTTCTCCATCGTTGACTTGCACGCTTTGACTTCTTCTTATGCAGATACTTCCAAACTGCAAGAAAACGTTATGGAAATGGCAATTGACTGGTTGAGCGCAGGCATTGACCCTGAAAAGAACGTTATCTTCGTACAATCTCACGTAAAAGAACATGCTGAATTGGCATTGCTCCTTGGCATGAGCACTCCGCTGAGTTGGTTGGAACGTGTACCGACTTACAAAGATAAAATTCGTGACCTTGAAGGCACCAGCAAAGATTTACACACCTATGGCTTCTTGGGTTACCCTGTTTTGATGGCAGCAGATATTATGCTCTACAAAGCAACCTGCGTACCCGTAGGCGAAGACCAAACTGCTCATTTGGAATTGACCCGTGAAATCGTGCGTCGTTTCAACCATATGTATAAAACTGACCTGTTCCCCGAACCGCAAGCAGTTTACTCCAAAGCTAAAGTTCTGCCCGGTATCGACGGTCGCAAAATGTCCAAATCCTATGGCAACACCATTCCCTTTGGTGCATCTGCTGAAGAATTGTGGCAACAAGTACGTATGATGACCACTGACCCGAAACGCATTAAGAAAACTGACCCCGGTGACCCGGATGTATGTATCGTTTACCAATTCCATAAAGTGTTCAACACTGAAGAAGCTAATGATATTGCAGCAAAATGTCGTGCAGGCGAAATTGGTTGCGTACAATGCAAAAAGCTCTTAGCTGAAAAAATGAACAATATGTTGGCAGATATTCACATTAAACGCGAAGAACTGTCTAAAAAACCCGGTTACATCAAAGAAGTTCTGGAATTCGGCGCTCAACGTGCACGTGTTGAAGCTGAAAAGAATATGGCTGAAATTAAAGCTGCAATGAACATTTGGTAATTTATGGCTAATTTATCTATAAAAGTAAGTGATTTTGAAGGTCCCTTAGACCTTTTGATGCACTTAATTGAAAGAGATAAAATTGATATTTATGATATTCCTATTGTTTCCATTACGGAACAATACATCAGCTATTTGAGGGAAATGAGTGAATTTGATATGGAAGTTGCCAGCGAATTCTTAGTAATGGCGGCAACTCTCCTGCAAATTAAATCACGTATGTTGCTACCTAAAGAGATGGCAGCAGGTGAGGAAGAAGAAGCTGACCCCCGTCAAATGCTCGTTGAAATGTTAGTGGAATATCGCAAGATTAAAAAGAGTGCTGCTGCGCTTTTAGAAATGAAAGCTAATGCAGGTAAGTGCTTTGCTCGCAGACCGTACTTTGAAGGTTGCGTGCAACGTAATTTGCCTAACTACCACATCCGCGACTTGCTTCTTGCTTTGGCAGGCATTGTCAACGATGAGGAAAAACCTACTGCTTTCATTGAACCGCAGGCTTTTAGCGTGCAGGAAAAAATGACTGATATCTTAGAACGTTTGAAGAGCGTAAGCTCCGGTTTTAGATTGAGTGATTTGTTTTCTGTAGGTTCAAGAGGCGAGAAGGTTGCTTCTTTCTTAGGCGTGCTTGAGCTTTTGAAGATTGGTGCTATTACCATTTCTCAAAGCGAGCAGTTTGCCCCAATTTATATTTTCGCTAAACAGGGAGAGCAATAAGCATGTATTATAACCATTTAGTAGGAGCCTTGGAAGCAGTTCTCTTTACTGCAGGCGAGCCTATTTCCGTTGCGGAAATTGCAGAGCTTTTGCAAATTGAGAAGCCCCAAGTTTGGGAGCTCATTACCACTCTTACCAAGGAATACGAAGCTGAAAACCGCGGTTTAATGGTGCGTGAAATTGCAGGTGGTTACCAACTGGTGACTAAACCCATGCATTACAATTTGCTTGCCCAAATGGAAACCAACAAGGAAGTTAAGCTTACCAACGCAGGTATGGAAACTTTGGCCATTGTTGCCTTTAAGCAACCTGTTACCCGCGCTGAGATGGAAGCTATCCGTGGCGTAAAAGTTGACGGTGTAATTAACACTTTGTTGGAATTGGGACTGATTGCAGAAGCAGGCAGAAAGAAAGCTCTTGGTAATCCTATTTTATACGCAACAACAGATAAATTCTTAACCGTATTTGGTTTAAGCTCTTTGGCAGATTTACCCAATCCGGAAACTGCCGATATAGATGATTATCCTGCAGAAGAAACTGAACCTTCTCTTGCCGAACTGGAAAGAAACGGTCAGCAAACCCTTTTGTTGGAATAGTAAGCAACTTTAAAATTAGGGAGTTAATTTTAATGGAAGAACGTTTACAGAAGATTTTAGCGGCGGCAGGCGTTGCTTCTCGTCGTGAAGCTGAAAAAGTAATTACTGCAGGTAGAGTACGTGTCAACGGCAAGCTTGTTACTGAACTTGGCACTAAGGTTGATCCTAAGAAAGCACGCATTACTGTAGATGGCAAACCCATCAAAGTAGAAAGCAAAGTTTACTACCTGTTCAATAAACCTCGTGGTGTAGTAACTACTATGAGCGATCCCCAAGGTAGACGCACCGTTGCAGACTTTATGCAAGACAGCAAGGAACGCGTATTCCCCGTAGGTCGCCTTGACTACAACACTGAAGGTCTTCTTTTGATGACTAATGACGGTGAATTGGCGCAAAAGCTGATGCATCCCAGTCATGAAGTTAATAAAACTTACGTAGTAAAAGTACCCGGCATTGTTCCTCAAGAAAAGCTGGACTTACTGCGTGTAGGCGTTAAATTGGAAGATGGCATGACTGCTCCTGCTTTCGTTAATTTAATTGCTTATGACCACGAAAAGAACTACACCTTGTTCAACATTTCCATTCACGAAGGTAGAAACCGTCAAGTTCGTCGTATGTGCGACTTTATCGGCTTCCCCGTGCGTGAGTTGAAACGTACCAAAATGGCAAACTTAACCATTAACGGTTTGGGCAAGGGCAGATATCGTGAACTTACCGAACAAGAACTTGCTGAATTGAAGAAGGCGGCTCGTATATGAGTAAAGTAATCATTATTGGTGGCGGTGCTGCAGGTTTACTTGCAGGTATTGCAGCTGCTACCTATGGTGCAGAAGTTACTATAATTGAAAAAATGCGTGTGCCCGGTAAAAAGATGCTCATTACCGGTAAAGGTCGCTGCAATATTACTAACGCTGGCGAACTGCAAGACATTATCAAGAACATTCCCGGTAACGGACGTTTCTTGAACAGTGCTTTGCGCCAATTTAGTAATGATGACATTGTGTGCCTTTTGGAATGTAATGGTCTTGAAACCAAGGTAGAACGTGGCAATAGGGTTTTCCCCGTTAGCGACAAGGCTAAGGATGTAGTAGATACTTTAGTAAAAATCTACACTGACTACGGTGGAAAGTTGATTACCGATTGCAAGGTTACTGAAATTACCGTTAAAGATGGCGTAGCTACAGGCGTGAAGACTACCAACGGTCACTTTACTGCAGATAAGGTTATCTTGTGTGCAGGCGGTGCTTCTTACCCCGGTACGGGTAGTGATGGCGGTGGCGCGAAGCTTGCGGCGAAGGTGGGGCATACCATTGTTCCCTTGAAACCTTCTCTTGTACCTCTTGTTAGCGATTACGCCTACATTGACGATTTGCAAGGTCTTTCTTTGCGTAACGTAAGAGCAACCTTGTATGGTGACGGCAAAAAGCTTACTGATGATTTTGGTGAAATGCTCTTTACCCATTTTGGTGTAAGTGGCCCTATTATCCTTTCTTTAAGCAATATCGCAGCAGAAGCTTTGCATAAAGGTATGGAAGTAGAGCTTGCCATTGACCTTAAGCCTGCTCTTAGCGAAGAAAAGCTTGATGCACGTATTCAACGTGACTTTGCAACCTACAGCCGTAAACAACTTGTAAACGGTATGAAGGACTTACTGCCTCAAAGACTTATTCCCGTAGTTTGCGATATGGCATACTTAGATGAAGAAAAATTCATCAACCAAATTAGCCGTGAAGAACGCAAACGCTTGGTAGATACTTTGAAGCGTTTTGTTGTACCCATTACAGGAACTCGTCCCATTGCGGAAGCAATCGTTACCGCAGGCGGTGTTTCTGTTAAAGAAATAAATCCCAAAACAATGGAATCTAAACTGATTAATGGATTGTATTTTGCAGGGGAAGTAATGGATGTTGACGGTTATACCGGCGGCTTTAACCTGCAAGCTGCTTTCTCCAGTGGTTATGCCGCAGGGGTAGCTGCGTCCTCTTAAGAAGGTGAATGTAAGATGAAAAAGTTAGTTGTAGCAATTGATGGTCCTGCTGGCGCAGGTAAAAGCACTATCGCAAAGCTTGCTGCAGAAAAATTAGGTTATGCCTATATCGACACTGGTGCTATGTATCGTAGCGTTGCTTGGAAATTCTTGCAAACCGGTGAAGCTTTTGACGAAGCTTTCATTAGCAAGCTTTCTCAAGAAATGGTAATTGAGTTCAAGCCTGAAGCAAAGGTTAACAGAGTTTTTGTTGATGGCACTGAAGTTACTGCTGCTATCCGTAGTGCGGAAGTAACCGCTAATGTTTCCCGTGTTGCTGCTATCGGCGCAGTGCGTGAAGCAATGGTTGAACAACAACGTCGTATGGGCGAAGCTGGTGGCGTTTTGATGGACGGTCGCGATATCGGCACTGTGGTATTTCCCAATGCTGAAGTTAAGATTTTCTTGACTGCTACCGTAGAAGAACGCGCTATGCGTCGTTACAAAGAGCTTGTTGCTAAAGGTGAACAAGTGGTTTTGGAAGAGCTGCAAAAAGATATTGCAGAACGCGACAAACAAGACATGGAAAGAGAAATCAGTCCCTTGCGTCAAGCAGAGGATGCGATTTACTTAGATACTTCCGATATGACCATTGACGAAGTAACTGCATACATTCTGAATTTGGTAGGTGAAAAAGAAAATGCTTTATGATATTTTTCACGCTACTGTAAAGTTCATTTTGAAAGTTCTTTTCACCATCTTCCTGCGTATGGATGTAAAAGGTGAAGAAAATGTACCCATGAGCGGTCCTGTAGTGTTGGCTTGTAACCATATCAGCTTGCTTGACCCGCCTGTACTTGGTACTGCTGCTCCTCGTAAAGCTCAGTTTATGGCTAAGGCAGAGCTTTTCGTTCCTGTGCTGGGTACCATTTACAAATTGCTTGGTGCTTTCCCGGTAAAACGTGGTGGCAACGATAAAGCTGCCATTAAATACGGCATTGACCTTTTGAAAAATGATGGCGTACTTGCAATTTTCCCGGAAGGCACTCGTAGCAGAACCGGTGAACTTGGCAAAGCTGCACCCGGTGCGTTGATGATGGCTAGCAAGGCGCTTGCGCCCATCGTACCTGCTTGCGTTGTAGGTACTGACGTGTTCCGCGTTGGTAAAATTTGGCCGAAAGTATCCGTACGTTTTGGCAAACCCATCTATTTCCCTAAAGACGAACCCATCACTAAAGAAATTCTTAAAAATATGACTGATGAAATGATGGCTCGAATTGCAGAATTGCAAGCTGGTGTAAAAAATGGAAATTAAGATTGCAGAATACTGTGGTTTTTGCTATGGTGTAAAGCGTGCCGTGGAAATGGCAGAAAAGGCTGCAGAAGAAAAGGTTAATGGTGCAACCTTAGGTCCTTTGATTCACAACCCGCAGTTTATCGCTGAACTTGAAAGCAAAGGCATTGCCTGCAAGGAAGATTTACAAGACTTTACCACTGGTGAAACGGTTATCTTCCGTTCCCATGGTGTAGGCCCTGAAATCTACCAAAAGGCAGAAGAAATGCAACTGGATATAATCGACGCAACCTGTCCTAATGTGCGTATGGCACAGAAAAAAGCGTTCCAAGCTGCCCAAGATGGCTTTTATCCCGTAATTGTTGGTGAAAAAAATCACCCGGAAGTAAAAAGTATTAAAAAGTGGGCAGGAGAAAACGCAATTGTTGTCGAATGTATAGAAGATATCTCTAACGTGCCGCAGAAGGATAAGTATGCGGTTATCATCCAAACTACTTTTGAACTGCAAAAGTTTGAAGAAATCTTAGCAGAACTTCAAAAGGTGCGCGAGGGTGAATATAGGGTAGAGCGTACAATTTGCTTAGCTACATCGCAACGCCAAAACGCTGCCATTAAATTAGCAAGCGAAGTGGACGCTTTTATCGTGATTGGTGGACGCAACAGTGCTAACACTCGTCATTTGTACGAGCTTGTTGCTACTAAATGCTCTAAAGCTTATCACATCGAAACCGCTGCCGAACTAGATTCGGAAATGTTCAGAGATTGTATTAAAATTGGAATCACGGCAGGAGCATCAACTCCCGACCGTTTAATTAAGGAGGCTATTGCAGCAATGGAAAACATGGATTTTGAAAGTTTGTTGGCACAAAGTGAGGAGGTAAACGTATATCCCGGTAAAATCGTGGAAGCTACCGTTATTCAATTGGATAAAGATGGCGTATATGTAGATTTTGGCTATATGCGCGAAGGCATTGTAACCTATCCGGAATGGTCTTTGACTGAAACCGCTGAAGAATTGATGGCTACCATCAAAGTTGGCGACAAAGTAGAAGTTAAAGTTATCCCCGGTACTTCTAAAGACGACTTTGTACGTATGTCCAAAGTTAAAGCTGAACGCGACGCAGCTTGGAAAAACGTTGCAGAATTGGCAGAAGGCGAAAAACGCGCTGCTTCCGTTAAAGTTATCCGCATCATCAAAAATAAAGCTAAAAACATCGTTGGCTTGGCAGTTGCTGTTGAAGGCGTAGAAGGCTTCATGCCTGCTTCTCACGTTGAATTGAAACGTGTAGAAGACTTCACCGGTTATGTTGGTCAAGAAATGGAAGCTGAAATCATCGAAGTTGACCTCGAAAAGAAACGCATCGTTGTTTCTCGTCGCGACTTGTTGAAAGCTGAAAAAGAAGCTAAAGCTAAAGCTTGGAAAGAAGCTAAAGAAGCTCGCATCGCTGCTGCTAAAGAAGCTCGCGCTGCTGCTGAAGAAGCTGCTTACGCTTCCGTTGAAGAAGGCACCACCGTTGCAGGTAAAGTTGTTAAAGTTGCTGAATTTGGTTTGTTCGTAGAAGTTGGCGCTGGCCTCGTTGGCTTGGTTCACAACACCGAACTCTCCTGGAACCGCAATGCTAAAGCTGAAGAAGTTGCACAAGTTGGTGACGAAGTAGAAGTATTCATCAAAAAAATCGACCGCGAAAACAAACGCGTTGCATTGTCCATCAAAGCTACCCAAGAAGATCCTTGGAAAGTTGAAGCTGGCAAATTGAACGTTGGCGAAATCGTTGAAGTAGAAGTTCTCCGCTTCTTGCCCTTCGGCGCTATCGTTAAAATCAGCGACAAAGTAGAAGGTTTGGTTCACATCTCCGAAATCGCTGAAGAACGCATCGCTAAAGCTGACGACGTTCTCGAAGTTGGTCAAATCGTTAAAGCTCAAGTTCTGAAAATGGACCTCGAAGGCAAAAAAATCGGCCTGAGCATCGTAAAAGCTGCTCAAGCTGCTGAACAAGCTGAATACAGCTCCTACCTGAACGGTTCCGCAGGCTTGACCCAAGACCTGTCCGAACAACTTCAATAATAAGAGGAATGACCGATGAAGCGCGCTCAACGCAAACTAGAACATATTAAATATGCTTTAGAGCTTGGCGATGGACCTAAGAGCACGCATTTTGAGGATATTCGTTTCTTACATAATTGTCTGCCGGAAATTAATCCGGCAGACATTATTTTATCTGGCGAAGTATTTGGCAAACACTTGCGTTTGCCTTTTTTAATAGATGCTATTACCGGAGGAACGGATGCCGTTGCAGATGTGAATGCTAAGGTCGCTCAAGCTGCTGCTGACTTAGGTATTGCCATGGCAGTAGGTTCCCAATACGGTGCAGTACGTGATAAAGTAGGCTATGCAAGCTACGAAATCGTGCGTAAGTATAATCCTGATGGCATTGTTTTTGCTAACATTAGCGCTCTTGCTACGCCCGAACAAGCTGGTGAAGCTGTACGTATGCTTAACGCAGATGCTCTCGAAGTACATCTTAATCCTGCCCAAGAGCTTTTCATGAGCGAAGGGGACAAAGATTTTAGAGGTCTTTTAGATAATATACTGCGTATCCGTGAGGGAATTGATGTTCCTGTAATTGTTAAAGAAACTGGCTGTGGCATCGCTAAAGAAGAATACGCTCGCCTTAAAGCTGCAGGCTTTACTTGCTATGACTGTGCAGGTGCAGGTGGAACTAACTTCCCTGCCATTGAAGCAGCTCGCTACGGCAAAGAGCTCACTGCAGATTTTGCAGGCTGGGGCTTGCCTACTGCTTGGTCTTTGCTTGATGGAGCTCGCTCTTGTAACGAAAGAGACTTCTTGATTGCTAGTGGTGGTATCCGCAATGCAAGTCAAGTAGCTAAAGCATTTGCCCTTGGTGCAGATATGGTAGGTATTACCGGTATCGCACTGCGTCTTATCCAAAAAACAGATGTAGCTGCAGTTGTTGCTTACTTTGAAGAATTAGGCAAAGAGCTTACAAATTATATGCTCCTTTTGGGTGCAAAAACTCCCTACGATTTACGCAAGGTACCTGTAATTTTTACCGGTGAAACTGCAAATTACATTGCTAATAGGGGCTATGACCTTGCTTCTTTAAGCAAAAATAGAAGAAATTAATATCATAAAGTAAAAGCGTGTGGCATTTGCCACACGCTATTTTTTTGCCTGAAGTGCGCTACACTTTAGAGGTTATGCAACGAAAGAGGTTATTTCAAAACAGTCACTTGAGTTACACGCATACGCGCTTCAATGATTTCTACCAGGTCACCGCCACTAGTTTCAACTACGTTGGCAGCAAGGATGGTCTCCATTGCAGCTTGTGCTTCTTCAGCAGTGATATCGGTGCGAGGGTCAGTTACAGTGATTACTTTAGTGTCGCCTTCAGCGGTTTTAAATACGAGTTCTAATACTTGTTCCATATAGTTGTTATTTCTCCTTTAAAATTTTTTAATTACTCCACCCGTCAGTGCTACGCACTGCCACCATCCTCAGGAGGAGGGCTTCTCCTAATTTCAGTTAAGAGAAGGCTCCCTCTTGAGGGAGCTGTCAGCGTAGCTGACTGAGGAAGTTATTTACGTTCCCACATAATGAGTTTTAAGAGTAAGCGTGCTACTGCATGCCAAAACTTATTCCAAATGTTCATAGGCAAGTACCTTATTCTTCGACAAGCTCACTTCTGTCATTGAGCATGATGTTCACAATATTGTTAGCCATCAGGCCGGCGAGAGCGTTGCCTGCTTCGAACAATTTGTCTACTTGGGAATCCTCCTTGATTTCGCTATAGGTACGGCTTTTAGTGCGGGTGCTGCCATCTGCGTTTACACCGTCCTCCACGTTGATTACTAAACTTCGTTTGATAAGTTGTTGATTAATAGTCATTACATTTCAATCCTTTCTGTGTTTAAAATAAAAGTTTTATTACCATTGCTCCTTCGAGGGGAGTGTAGTGAATGTAAATCTTTTTAGCGTTACCAATTGCTTCATCTGCGATGGCGTGCAATTCTTTTTGGGTAACTGCTTGAGTTTTTGGTGATGGCAATTTTTCATCTCCTTTCTTAAATTTCAAGGTGTTGTTCCGCGCGGTTGGTTTTGCACCTCTCACTCTTATAGTGGGGTCAAAAACAGCAAATCGGCAAAAATGACGTAAAAAATTTTTTTTTTGTTCAAATTTGCCGATTCAAAGAAAAATGACTCACTATAAGGGTGAGATTTCTTTTTACTCTCTTTCTTTTATTAAATTTTCTTTCTCTCATTTTTCTTTGCCCGTATCAAGCAAAGCTATAAGCTTTGCTACCTTATACCCTTAGTAACTACAAACTTGTAGTATCTAAAAATTAAAAACGCCCTACTCAAATAGAGTAAGGCGTAGTAAGTTACAACAAAATATTTACTTTTAATTTCTTTAAGGCTTGAACTCTTTGATAACCAATAGTGCGAGCTGCACAGTTCAAAGCTTTTCCAATAGCTTCATGACTTTCTTTAGCAAAGTAGTATCGCCAAAGAATTTCAAGTTGCCTTTTAGTAAGCTTCTTCAATTCTTGGGAAAGAGACATATTCAGCAAAAGGTTCTGTAAGGGATCATAAGCTACATTGTCATTGGAAACACTGTTTTCAAAATCAATTACTTCGTTATCCCAAGTATCGCCTTTCTTCTGGACAGAGTGAAGTAATTCATACCGCAAATGACACTGGATAAGACCAGGCAGATGTTTGTAATCTGCCCCATTGTAACGGTGAATGAAGCCAAGAAAAATTGTCCAAGCTATGTTTATAGCATCCTCACCCAAGGAGTTGAAAACACTTTCTCTACGTGCTTCTTTGAGGATGAGTGGTTTGAATTGCTCGCATAGTTTGTCAATGGCTTGTTGATTAAGAGACTGAGCTTCAATCAATAAAGTTTTAAGTTCTTCCGGATAATGCTTGGAAAAACGTGGTACTGCTAAATCATTACAACACGTTTTTTTAGCGATGATAATCTCCTCTTTTCATTTAAGACATGTACTTCATCCATCTCTGGACAAATTCAAAATACCACGCTTTTATAGAAATAGCAAGGAATTGTCCTGTCGACAGGACATTTAATATACAAAAGTGAAGTAATGTACTAAAATGGATACACTTAAAATTAGACATCTAAAAAGGAGACAATAATAATGATGGACGAAAATTTTGAAAAAGAGCTTAACCAATTTGGAGATACTATTAGAAAAATTAGAGAGTACAGGGGACTTACCCAAGAAGAGGTTGTAGAACTAACAGGAATTTCTCGCTCTACTTTGGTGGAGATAGAAAAGGGAAGACGCTCTTTGTTAGGGTTAAATGGTTTAAGATTATGTGTAGTTTTAGAAATAAGCCCTGATATGCTTGCTGAGATGGCTTTCAAAAATTGGAAGTACCCTGTGAACAAGGTAGAGTGGTGAGTGGGAGAAGAAGTTTTATTTTATAGCTGTCTTTGACAAATATAATAATATGTGTTAAGTTAAACCCAAAGGAGGTATGCTTATGAAAAAGAAAGATAGGTATGTCTTTCCTGCTGTGTTTACCTATGAAGAAGGACAAAAGATTTCAATAGAATTTCCAGATTTGGAATGTGCAACTTGTGGTGATGACGATACGGATGCGTTGTTTTCTGCTCGTGAGCTTTTAGGTTGTGTTATTTGTGGTTTAGAAGAAGATGGTGAGCCTATTCCGGAACCTACACCATTAGCTGATGTAAAGTTAGCTCCTAATGAAAGAGCATGCTTAGTTGATGTGTTTATGCCAGTTTATCGTTTGACAAGAGTTCATAAATCTGTAAATAGAACAGTAACTTTACCTGCGTGGCTTAATGCAGAAGCTTTGGAGCATAAGATTAATTTTTCCCAAGTGTTGCAAGAAGCGTTGAAGATGCAGCTTGGTTACAAATAAATTGTTAGATTGGTTATTAAAAGCAGTTCCGCAAAATGCGGAGCTGCTTTTTTAATAGATAGTTCAGATGACTTAAATTGGAAGCATCCTGTGAAAAAGTTAGAATGGTGAGGGGATTGTTTTTATAATCTTAGATTTTTTATTAAAATTTATGCGTAAAAATAGTATAATGTAAAATAACATAGTGTATATGATTTAAATCATGTCTTATTATTGTCATATATAGGGAGAGAAAAAATGAGTACTAACATTTCTAAACAAAAAAGAGAAGATTTATTAGCTAAGATAAATAAAATACGCACTTTTATTTCCAGTGCACCACAGGATGAAAATACTGGTAATTTGCTTTCTTATCTTTCTGAATTAGAGAAAGATGTAAATAGTAAAAAATATGGATTGGTGTTTGAGGAACATAGAGAAGGTATTGACGAGATACTTGATACTCATATTCCAGTATTATCAGAAGAACAAGATTTGTTTATTGCCAATGGTGGTCAAATGAATTTCTTGATAGAGGGTGACAATCTTGCAGCGTTGGAAATACTAGAGAAAACACATAAAAATAAAATTGATTTTATCTATATAGATCCACCTTACAATACTAAAGTTAAAGATTTTATTTATGATGACTGCTATGTAGAACAAAAAGATGAATACTTGCATTCAAAATGGTTGTCTTTTATGGAAAAAAGATTAAGGATTGCCAGAGAGGTAATGAGTGAGAATGCTTGTATTCTTATTTCTATTAATGAAAATGAAGGATTCGGATTAAAGTTGCTTTGTGATGATGTATTTGGTCACGAAAATTATTTAACCTGTTTCGCCGTTAAAGTGCGTCATGAGGATAGGATATTAAAAGCAGATAAAGATTTTCATGAAGTGTTTGAATATCTTTTGTTTTATAGAAAAAGTACCGCGCATAAAACAAACAAAAGAACTTTAGACAATACATCAATTGATGACTACATTTGGAAGATTGTCGAAGTAAATCCACCTTCAACAAAAATAAAAATGGGAAGTAAAGAAGTGTCAGTATTTGCTCCTGAAGACTATTCACTAATTAAATGTGAACCCAATATGAAAAATTTAAAACGTATTAATATCCGTGGTAGTATCAAAGAGGGTAATAGTAGTGGTAGATTTTTTATGAGATATTTGAATGGTTATATAGGAGAAAAAAAAGGATTTATGTATCGTGTGCCTGATATGGGTGATGATGGAATAGGATATAGGTATTTTCTTATTCCTGAAGGAAATAGAAAAAATGGTGATTACTTCCAAGGCGTACCGCAGAATCGTTCAAATACTAAGGAAATACCTTATCCTAATATAATTAGAATTGATGCAGATTTGTTAGATTTTGAGGCAGATTTTAATAAAGTAGGCTATGAAGGTGAAGTAGAGTTTAGAAATGGTAAAAAACCAATTGCCTTTTTACAACATTGTTTCAAATTGGGCGGTTTGGATAAAAGAAATTTAACAGTCTTAGATTTCTTTGCTGGTTCAGGTTCTACTGCTCATGCTTTGTTAGATTATATGAATAATAATCAAATGAACCATAAATTTATCCTTTGTACTAATAATGAAAATAATATTTGTCGCGATATCACTTATGAAAGAATCAAACGAGTTATAACAAAAGAAAATTACAAGGCAGGTTTGAAATATTATAAAATTGATTATTTGCCTATTAACGAGCGTATGTATTATGAATATGCAAATGAATTACTTGCGCATATTCGTGAATTGGTGGAACTGGAGAACGGTATTAACATTGATGGGAATACTAATGTTGCCATAGTTTTGACGGAAGAAGAATTAGTAGAATTCTTGTCAGATAAAGAAAAAGTGACTGCTTGTCAAAAGATTTATATTGGACACGATGTGCTTCCTGATTTTGACCAACAAAATATATTAGACTATAATCAAATTGAAATTAATATTATTCCTGATTATTACTATCGTGATTTACAGGAGGGAAGAGTATGAGTTTTAAATTAAAAGGATTTCAGTTAAAAGCAGTTAAAGACTTATTTTCTGCTGTAACTAATTCCTCAAGTAGTGATATAGTTTTAAAAAGTCCTACTGGTAGTGGTAAGACCATTATTTTAACTTACTTTATGCATCAGTATATTCAATCTTATTCTAAGACAGTTTTTGTATGGCTTACCCCTGGCAAAGGTAGCTTAGAAGAACAATCTAAATCTAAGATGGATATGTATATTCATAATTCACAAACTAAATTACTCGCAGATGTAATGACGGGTGGTTTTACAGAAAATGATAGTGTCTTTATAAATTGGGAGAAGCTTACCCAAAAAGGCAATAATGCTTTAAAGGATAGCGAGAGAACTAACTTTTTAGAACATATTGCAAATGCTTTAAATGATGGCTTACGTTTTATTGTTATAGTGGATGAGAGTCATCAAAATGATACAACAAAAGCTGATGAAATTATACAGTATTTTAAAACTGATAAAATCATTCGTTGTTCAGCCACTCCTAAAAATATTACTAACGCTGAATTTATTGAAATAAAAGAGGAAGAAGTAATTGCTGAAGGTTTAATTAAAAAGATGGTTGTTATCAACCAAGATTTCCCACAAATGGTTGAAACTGATAATCAAACTACTTATCTTTTAGAAAAGGGATTGAGCAAACAAAGAGAGTTACACGCAGAGTTTTTACAGAGAGGAATCAATGTAAATCCTTTGATTGTGGTACAGTTACCTAATAAATCAGAAGTGCTATTGGATGAAGTAGAGCGTTGGTTTGAAAAACAAGGAATTACTTATGAAAATCAACAATTGGCAGTTTGGCTAGCTGACAAACAAGAAAATAAAGATGGTATTGAGAAAAGTAGTACAAAGTCTATTGCTGTTATTATAAAACAAGCAGTTGCTACTGGTTGGGATTGTCCACGAGCACATATTTTAGTAAAACTACGTGATAATATGGACGAAACTTTTGAGATACAAACGATTGGTCGTATTCGTCGTATGCCGGAAGCAAAGCATTATGATGATGACTTGCTTGATAGTTGCTATCTTTATACATTTGACGAAAAGTTTACGGCAGGAGTAAAGACGTCTTTAGGAAAAGGTGCATTAGATGCTTGCACTTTGTTCTTGAAAAATGAATATAAAAATATTGAACTGGTTAGTGAACATCGTACTATGGTTACTGATAATCGTGACCCAAATAAAGCATTGGCAGCAATTATAAAGTACATGGAGAATGGGTATGGTATTGATGATGATGCAACCAAGAATAAGGTGCGTTTGGAAACAAAGGGATTTGTTTTTAATGAAGATATCGTAAGACATACAAGGTCTGGTGAAATTATTACTTTTGATTTTAATGCATCTGATTTAAACGAAATAGGTTTTATTGAGAAACTAAATACTCATAAGCATGGACGTGATTATCACCAAAAGGTTGGTAGAATAGGTCTAGAAATAGGTATTGAATATCATCATATGAATGCCATTATCAGAAAACTTTTTGATAAAAATGTTACGTATAAACATAAGGTATTAGATTTCGATACTAGAGAAGTATATTCGTTTGTCTTAAATAACTTTGATAGATTGGTGCATCTTGTACGAGAGGCTATGGCAAAAGAGCTGGCACAAATGACTTTAGGTATGAAGCAGGTGTCTGAAACAGTATTTCGTATGCCGCAGTCTTGCATGTTCACATATGATAGTAAAGCAAAAGTACAAACACTTATGATTAAGAATGTATATCAGAGATATCTTTCATCGGCAGAAATACGTTCTTCCTCAGAACGTAAATTTGAAAAATACTGTGAACTTTCTAAAAATGTGAATTGGTTCTATAAAAATGGAGATAAAGGTAATGAGTATTTGTCCATTGTTTATGAAGATAATTCTGGTAAACAAAGGCTTTTTTACCCTGACTATATACTCGGTGTAAATGAAGAGATATGGATTATAGAAACCAAGGGTGGTTTTGATATAAGTGGTAATAGCCAAGATATTGATATATTTACGGCTAAAAAGTTCAGAGTGCTGAAAAATTATCTTGAAAGACACAATTTAAAGGGTGGCATTGTCCGTAATGATGATAAGAGTGATGAACTTTGTATCTGTATGGAT
>JBGVIJ010000011.1:0-24863 GCA_045123075.1 Phascolarctobacterium sp.
CAACAAAGCAAGTAACATTAGAAGCCAAAGTAATTGCTATCAGTAAAGAAGATAGTAAAAACTTAGGTATTAACTGGAATTGGGATAAGGTTCCCCAAAATGATGAACACCAAAATAATAACAACTACGACAATGATAATATTAGTAATAATTTTGGTGGTAACTTTAAATTTTGGCGAGGTTATTCCTTTAAATTTAACGCTACACTAAACGCGCTCATTGCTAAGGGAAAAGCAAAGATACTGGCAACTCCAAGTATTATTACCATTCCTGGTAAAGAAGCAAGCATATTTATTGGTGACCATATCCCCGTTCAAACAGAAAAGCACAATAGTACAGGCAGTTATACCACAACGGAATACATCGACGCAGGTATAAAGCTTACCTACACCCCCATAGTAAGTAGAGATGGTAAGATGGTTACTGCTTCCGTTCATACAGAAGTTAGCACGCCATCCCTCGTCAGCGAAATGAAGAACTACCGTATTACAAGTCGCACTGCTGATACTAACGTGCGTATGTTAAGCGGTGAAACTCTTGTAATTGGCGGACTTATTAACGAAGAAGAAATGAAGAGCATGCAAAAGGTTCCCCTGCTCTCTAACATTCCCATATTTGGCGAGTTATTCAAGAACCGTAGTAAACGTAAATCTAAAACGGAAGTAATCATGTTCTTAACACCGCATATCACAGAAGCAGGCAAATCTCCTGCAATATACTCACACAATCCATAAAAACAACAAAGCTCCCGAAAATTCGGGAGCTTTTATATTTTAGCTTTACTTTTGTTTTCTACCTGTATCTTCCCCATTACCGCTAGGTACGTAGTATTTTGTACCTACAAGTTCATCGGGCAAATATTGTTGCTCTACCCAACCACCGTAGTTATGAGGATACTTATAGTCAATACCGTGACCAAGAGCTTTAGCACCGGGGTAATGAGCGTCACGTAAATGCTTAGGAACATTACCGCAGTTCTTATTGCGCACATCAGCACGAGCGTTGGCAATCCCTACATAAGAAGCATTACTCTTGGGAGCGCTGGCAATATAGCACACAGCTTCTGCCAAAGGAATTTGTGCTTCAGGGAAGCCTACAAAATCTGCAGCTTGGGCAGCAGCGTTGGCAACTACAAGGGCTTGTGGGTCTGCAAGACCTACATCCTCAGCAGCAGCTATAACAATGCGACGAGCAATGAAACGTAAGTCTTCACCGCCTTCAATCATGCGAGCAAGATAATGTAACGCAGCATCTGCATCGCTACCGCGCATACTCTTGATAAACGCACTGACAATGTCGTAATGCTGGTCACCTTTTTTATCGTAACGTTGCATAGCAGTACCAATAACGCTTCGCAAAACCTCAACAGTTATTTTACGCTCGCCCTCTTCAGGAAGCATAAACTCTGCTTGTTCAAGCATATTCAAAGCGCTACGAGCATCACCTGCGCTAAAGTCAGCTAATATTTGCAACGCATCTTGTTCAATAGTGAAGCTACCACCAAAACCGCGTTCTTGGTCTTGGATAGCACGCAAGATGATTTGCTCCATGTGCTTTGAAGTAAGCTTTTCCAAACGAATGACTTTCATTCTAGAAAGCAAGGGAGAATTTATTTCAAAGAAGGGGTTCTCTGTAGTAGCACCAATGAGTACGATAGTACCGTTTTCAACATAAGGCAGGAGAACATCTTGTTGTGCTTTATTGAAGCGATGTATTTCGTCGATGAACACGATGGTTCTGCCCATACCACTACGCTGCAGTTCTTGAGCTTTGCTAATCAGCTTACGAAGCTCCGGCACACCGGAAGATACAGCATTAATGGAAACAAACTGGTTGCCGGTAACATTAGCGATTACGGTTGCAAGAGTTGTCTTGCCTGTTCCCGGAGGTCCGTAAAAAAGTACAGATTGGAGCATATCCCGCTCAATCATGCGGCGTAAAGGACTACCAACGCCTACAGCTTTTTCCTGACCGACGAAGTCGCTTAATTTTTCCGGGCGCATTCTGTCAGCCAAGGGCTTTTTCTGTTCATAACCAAAACTAAATAAGCTATCCATAATCTATACTCCAATAATCTTGCGAACAATGTGGGAAGCAATCAAAAGACCTGCACTAGCAGGAACGAAGACTAAGCTTCCGGGCACAGCTTCCTTGCTTGCGTACACAGGATTTTCTGTAGAAAAGACCACTGCCACACCCTTATCTATGCCTGCCATGCGCAAACGCTTACGCACGCTCTTAGCTAAGGGGCAAGTGTGAGTCTTACTAATATCTGCAATTTGCAAGGTACTAGGGTCAAGTTTGTTGCCTGTACCCATAGAAGAAATCACCGGTATTTGGCGGCGGTGACACTCTACCAATAAATCTATTTTAGACGCAGTGGAATCAATGGCATCTGCCACGAAGTCCAAGTGAGCAGGAAAGAACTTATCAAAATCACCGGGTTCATAGAATTCACTGCGCAAAGTTACTTTGCAGTCAGGATTTATTTGAGCGATACGTTCTGCAATAACCTCCGTTTTAAGCCTACCCATAGTGCTTTCCAAAGCAGGAAGCTGACGGTTAATATTACTGGAAGCTACTTCGTCAGCATCAACTAAGGTCAACGCCCCTACTCCGCTGCGGGCAAGAGCTTCTGCAATATAGCTGCCTACACCGCCCAAACCAACAACTGCCACATGAGCAGCTTGTAGTTTTTCGATATTCTCTTGTCCAATAACGTAAGCAACTCTTGATAAATCCATAAATTACCTCTATAAAGTATTATGCCCCACAATGCCGTCCCGCTCCATGTTTTGAACCTGCATGTGCAGGTGGGTGCCTTCCCTCTTACCGCAAGGGTCCACTCAAAGGAGGCTTGATTTTGGTAAGCGGAGTATCAGGCTCCCTAGGTCAGAGTGTTGGCTCAAAACCTGTGGAGCAATGTAACGAACATCGCAGGGTAATAATTAAATTCAATGTGTTAGGCTGTAGCCTGTTTTTCACACCTCTATAATAGCAAAAAAGGAAGCGTTTTTCAACGCTTCCTTTCTATTTTTTTAGTTATTATTATTTGCCTGCTTCTTTTTCTTTTTTAAGAGCCAAGGACGGACGGATATGGAGTTCACGCAATTGTTTGTCGTCAACATCGTTAGGAGCTTGAGTCATTACGCAAGCTGCAGATTGAGTTTTCGGGAAAGCAATTACGTCGCGGATAGAATCGCGTTGAGCCATAATCATGATCAAACGGTCGAGACCGAATGCCAAGCCGCCATGCGGAGGAGCACCGTATTCGAATGCGTTCATCATAAAGCCGAATTTTTCTTGAGCTTCTTCGTCGGATAAGCCGATAGCAGAGAAGATTTGTTTTTGTACGTCACGACGATGGATACGGATGGAACCGCCGCCGATTTCGGTACCGTTGAGTACCATGTCATATGCTTTTGCGTATACTTTGCCCGGATCGGTTGCGAGGAGAGCCAAGTCTTCGTCGCGGGGAGAAGTGAACGGATGGTGCATAGCAACATAACGTTTTTCTTCTTCGTCGTATTCGAACATCGGAAAGTCAACAACCCAAGCGAATGCCAAAGCATCGGGATCGATGAGGTTGCGGCGTTTTGCCATTTCGATACGGAGAGCGCCCAAAGCTTGAGCAACTACAGCCGGTTTGTCAGCGATGAACATAATCAAGTCGCCTGCTTCTGCTTGTGCAGTTGCAAGGATGTTTGCCATGTGTGCTTCGCTGAAGAATTTAGCAATCGGGGATTTTACGCTGCCGTCTTCTTGAATTTGCATCCAAGCCAAGCCTTTTGCACCGTAAATGCCAACGAAGTCAACCAATGCGTCACATTCACGACGAGGAATATTTGCATAGCCTTTTACGTTAATAGCTTTAACTACGCCACCGTTTTCGATAACTTGGTTAAATACTTTGAAGTCGGAATCTTTAACAGCGTCAACCATGTTGATGAGTTCCATACCGAAACGGAGGTCCGGTTTGTCGCTGCCATAACGATCCATAGCTTCATCCCAAGTCAAACGTTGGAACGGAGTTTCGATTTTTTTGCCAAGAGCGCCTTCGAAGATGTAAGCGATGAGGCCTTCCATCAATTCGAGGATTTCATCCATTTCCATGAAGGACATTTCCATGTCCAATTGGGTAAATTCGGGTTGACGATCAGCACGGAGGTCTTCGTCACGGAAGCAACGTGCGATTTGGAAGTATCTTTCCATACCGGAAACCATCAACAATTGTTTGAAGATTTGCGGAGATTGGGGAAGTGCATAGAATTTGCCGGGGTTTACACGGCTGGGAACCAAATAGTCACGAGCGCCTTCCGGAGTGGATTTGGTGAGCATCGGAGTTTCGATTTCCAAGAAGTTTCTGGTATCCAGATAGTCACGCATCAATTTGGTTACTTTATGACGGAGAATGATGTTACGTTGCATTTCCGGACGACGGAGATCCAAGTAACGATATTTCAAGCGCAGGTTTTCATCGGTATCGATACCGTCTGCAATGTAGAACGGCGGGGTTTTAGCAGCGTTCAATACTTCGATTTCTTCTGCCATAATTTCGATTTCACCGGTAGCGATATTAGCATTTACAGTAGCAGCGTCACGCATAGCAACTTTACCAGCTACTTTAACTACATATTCACCACGGATGTCTTCTGCAACTTTGAAGCTTTCGCCTGCAGTTTCAGGGTCAACAACTACTTGCACAATACCGCTACGGTCACGCAAGTCAACGAAAATCAATCCACCGTGGTCACGGCGTTTTGCTACCCAACCACACAATACAACTTGTTGGCCAGCCAATTCTTTGCCAACTACGCCACAGTTATGGCTACGTTTTGCATTAATCATAATCTTACACCTCTGTTTGTAATTTAGTGAGTATATCACTGATGGCGATTTCGTTTTGCTCGCTGTTAGCCATATTGCGGAGAACAACTTGTCCGCGGGCAACTTCATCCTCGCCGAAAATTAACACGTATTTTGCTTGTACTCTGTTTGCTGCTTTCATTTGCGCTTTCATACTACGACCTTGGAAGTCATAATCAACTTTGAAACCTGCTCGACGCAATTCAATGGCAGTTTTGAAAGCTACGGTAAAGTTATCTTGTTTGGGGCAAACTACGAAAACATCCATGGATTCATCTGCTGCCGGCAACAAGTTTTGGCTTTCCAAAGCTAAGAGTACACGTTCCATACCCATTGCAAAACCAATACCAGGAGTTGCAGGGCCACCTACTTCTTCAATCAAGCCGTCGTAACGACCGCCGCCGCATACTGCACTTTGTGCACCAAGGGGGCTGTATTGGATTTCGAAAGCAGTTTTTGTATAGTAGTCAAGACCGCGAACCAAGTTATGGTCAACCACGTAATCAACGCCAGCTGCAGTGAGCAGTTCTTTCAAACCGTCAAAGTGAGCTTTACATTCATCACACAGGCATTCTTCCAAACTGGGAGCACCTACGCCAAGTTCTTGGCATTTAGGATTTTTGCAGTCAAGCAAACGTAAGGGATTTCTATCATAACGGGATTGGCAATCTTTACACAATTCGTCAAAGTTGGGTTTGAAGAACTCTTGCAATTTTTCTCTGTGGCTAGGTCTGCATTTGGGGCAGCCTACAGAGTTAATTTTCAGTTTCAAATCTTTCAAACCAAGGTTTTGAAGAATTTGTACTGCCAACAAGATAATTTCTGCATCAATGTTAGGACCTTGGATACCCAATGCTTCGATACCGAATTGATGGAATTGACGGTAACGACCAGCTTGGGGACGGTCATAACGGAACATAGGTCCAATGTAGAACAATTTGGTGGGAGCAGGTTCTGCGTAAAGTTTATGCTCAATGTAAGCACGAACTGCGGAAGCGGTGTTTTCTGGACGCAATGTAAGGCTTCTTTCACCGCGGTCGGTAAAAGTATACATTTCCTTTTCTACAACGTCAGTGGTTTCACCAATGCCACGCAAGAACAGCTCAGTGTGTTCAAACACGGGAGTTCTAATTTCTTTGTAGCCATACTGAGCGCAAACTTTGCGCATGGTATCTTCAAGGTAACGCCACGCCCCAACATCTGTGGGCATGATGTCTTTAGTACCTCTCGGTGCCGTAGTCAGCATGCTGATTCCTCCTATTCTTTAAACAGCAACATTCGCTTTTCGCCAAGCTGCTGGATATTACTTGTATATGTAAATATATTTTTTGGCATACTCAAACGTGAGATGTGATGACCGTCTGCGTGGGGCAACTTAGTTGCAGAAGAAGGACCAATGCCAATTACAGTATGACGTTCTTCCATCATTTGCACATTGTAGATGCTTTCCGTTCCCGGAAGTGCATAACCAATGTTTGCAAGGTGTCCCAGCATATAATGTTGACGGTATAAATAATAGGGATGCATCCCCATCTCCGCCGCCACTTCTTGTCCCCTACGCACCATTCTTGCCGCACTTTCTGCAGGCAAACCTATTTGCGAACCGAAGAGTGCGGAATCTCGCTTCAAGGTTAAAGTGTGTACCGTAAGGTTATGTGGCTTCAGCAACGCGGCTTTTTGTAAGGAATACGCAATGTCTTCCTCAGTTTCACCGGGTAAACCAATAATCAAATCCGTATTGATTACAGGAATGTTGCTCTTGGCAGTCATTTCATAAGCCTTGTAGAAATCTGCAATGGTATGAGCGCGACCAATGAGCTTTAAGGTTTTATCGTGGAAGGTCTGAGGATTAACACTAATACGGTTAACACCAACAGCTTCCATAGCAGCAAGCTTACCTTGACTAAAGCAGTCAGGTCTGCCGGCTTCCACCGTAAATTCACGGATGGAAGGCAACAGTAAATTATCCGCCGCCATTTGTAAAAGTCTTGCAAAAACCTTCTCGTTTAAGCTGGTGGGAGTACCACCACCAATGTATAAAGAAGTTACATTTAAATTTTGCACACCTAGTAATTTTACCACATTTTTTATATCTTGTTCAATGAAATTTAAAAAGTTTTGCTGACTTTCTTCATCTTTAGGGACAATTCCGGAAGGGAATGAACAATAAGAACATTTACTGGGGCAAAATGGAATGCCAATGTAAATGCCAGCCTCTTTCTTTTCGTCTGGAACAAGTTGTTTTTGGAGCTTGCAGATATTAGTTAAAAGCTCTGCTTGCTCAACTGGAAGCAAATATTTTTCTTGCAGATAGTCAGGTAACATTGCAAACGCAGTGCCGCTATCCACAAGCTTATGTGCAAGTTTACCGGGACGTACGCCAGTTAAAATACCCCAAGGCAATTCCACTGTCTGTCCTGTCATTTGGGTAAATACATCTAAAACAGCAAGCTTCACGCAGCGGCTTACTTCACCACTTACAAGCTCGTCGCAGGAAACGGGAGCACTCTTCCAAAACTCACCGTCCTTTTCCAAAATGGCAGCAAAGCTTCCGTTTTGGAAATCTACCCTTAAAATTACATCTCCCTCATCGGCAGGACTATATGCAAATAACGCGGCCATATCTGGAACAGACCGCGTTAAATCAAATTCTAAATTATGCACCAAAGAATAAGTTTTCATTTTACTTCTTCACCTTCTCTTTCGTGCCACAGTTCTTTATACAGCACGCGATAAACCGCCGCCACGGGAACTGCAAAAAGCATACCAACGATACCAAACATTTTAGCGCCAATCAAAAGACTGATGATTAAAATTACAGGGTGCAAGTCAATTTGCTTACCCATAATTTTCGGCATAATAAAGTTGGCGTCAATTTGATAGAACACCAAATAAAACAGTGCTACATGAAAAGCATCTGTTGAAGATTGTCCGTAAGCAATAAAAATTGCGGGCACTGCGCCAATAATAGGACCAACCATAGGAACGGTCTCTGCAAAAAGAGCAAGGAAGCCCAAAACGTAGGGGTAATCCACACCTAAACAAGCAGTACCAATAGTAATGCAGAAACCTGCTAACAAACTTAATTTGCCCAAGCCTTGGATGTAAGCGCTCAAGGTTCTGCCAATTTCGTCAATGATGTGAGCAGCACGAGGTTGAATATCATAACTAAAGAAGTTGATGAGCATTAAGCGCAGTTCACGCCAATCTTTAACAAAATAGAACGCAAGGAACGGAACAATTGCCAAACCGATAAGGTTCTTAGCAATATCCATACTGGAAGTAAGCAAGTTTCTTGCCATACCACTTACAAAGCCCATTGCCCAACTAACGATGTCATCTAAGAGCATGCTAAAGTTAGACGGCAAAACAGGAAAAGTACTGGGATCTTTTAAAATTTCTTCTAAGCCACTCTTGTTAGCACGCAAAACGTCAGGCATCTTAATTAACAGCTCGTTAATTTCACCAAATAAAGGCAGCAAAACAAACCCTATGGATATCATTACTACAAATCCAAGGGTAAAAAATGCTAAGATAATTGCCACTACGCGGGAAAGGTGAATAGTACCCTTCCCCACTTTAACCTTGCCAATGATATTTGCCAAAGGGTACAAGGCAAATGCTAAAAAAACGGCAAGAAAAACTGGCAACAAGACCGGGGCCAATAAATAAATGACATAAGAAACACCAGCGGTTACGCTCAATTTAAAAATTGTACTTTTTCTGATGATAGGCCAATACTTAAACATAATTATTGAAGAAACGGATTTCTTTTACGCTCCCATTCTACAGTAGTTGCGGGACCATGACCGGGAAGAAGTCTGGTTTCGCCGTCCAATACTAAAATTTTGGTTTTGATAGATTCAATGATTTGTTTGTAGCTACCACCGGGGAAATCAGTGCGACCGATGGATTCGCAGAATACGGTGTCACCTACAAAAACAATGTCTTCAACGTGCAGGCACACACCACCTTTGGTGTGACCGGGAGTTGCATAAACTTTGAAGGTCATACCCGCAATGGTTACTTCTTCACCGTCTTTGAAGAAGTGTTCTGCAGGAGCACATTCGATGGAATATGCCATATAAACGGAAAGGTTGCGGTCAGCTTTAGTGAGCATGTCTGCATCTTCTTCGCTAACATAAACAGGAGCACCGGTAGCTTTACGTACTTCACTCAAAGCACCAATGTGATCACTGTGACCGTGGGTTACAAAGATAGCTACTACTTTAATGCCCAGTTCGTCAACCAAGCTCATGATGCGTGCGGCATCACCACCAGGGTCAACGATTACGCCTTCTTTAAGTTCTTCATTCATGGCAATATAGCAGTTAGTAGCAAGCATACCTACTTCTAATCTGTAAATTTTCATAGTTCCTCCTAAAATAACTTGGTACTGTCTAAAAGAATGGTAACAGGTCCATTATTGACCAGTCCCACTAACATATGCGCACGGAACACGCCGGTTTCTACGTGTAAGCCTTGCGCTCTACACATTTCTACAAATTTTTCGTAATAAGCATTGGCAAGTTCAGGTTTCGCTGCCTTATCGAAAGAAGGGCGTTTCCCCTTACGTGCATCACCGCATAAGGTGAATTGGGAAACTACCAAAAGCTCACCGCCAACATCTTTTACGGAAAGGTTCATCTTGTCATCATCATCTTCGAAAATGCGCAAGCCTGTAACCTTATCAACCATATATTGCAAGTCCTTTTCGGTGTCACCATCAGCAACACCTAAAAGAACTAACAAACCTTTTTTAACGCTACCGGTAACTTGACCGTCAACGGTAACATCAGCCTTATCAACACGCTGTACTACAGCTCTCATTTAACTCCTCCACGACCAGAAACAATACGTTCAACACTGTAAACGCCTTTCAAACGACGAATACGATTCATAATGTATTCTAATTGTTCCAAACTGGTAATATCAATACCAAATTCCATGGTAGCCAGTTTATTTTTATCAGCCTTACAATTCATAGAGAAAATGTTCAGCTTGGATTCACTGGTAATAGTCAGAATATCCCCTACCAAGTTTGCCCTGTCGTTAGCGGTAATGAAGATATTTACCTTGTAAACAGAATCAAGGCTAATATCCCAAGCAACATCAATCAAACGACTTTGTTCTTCAGGTTTATTGCTAAGCACGTTGGGGCAATCTGCACGGTGCACTGCTACACCACTACCACGAGTAATATAACCTACAATGGGATCGCCGGGAATGGGATTACAGCAACGGGCAAGCTTAACCATAATACCATCTTCGCCTTTAACCAAAATACCATGGCTTCCTTTCGCCTTAGTCTTACGGGGCTTAAGTTCTGCCAACATTTCGGAAATGTCTTTGGTAGTGTTAAGCTTTTGTTCTTTTTTATAGATGTCAACTAATTTGGAGATGACGCTATTTAAAGTAACGCCGCCATAACCTAAAGTAGCCAACAAATCTTCATCAGAATTAATACGTAGACGACTGCCTACTTCTTTTAATTTTTCAGGACTCGCAAAGGTTTTCGGTTCATAACCCAAACGTTTTGCTTCTTTGTCCAACATTTCGCGGCCTTTGACGATATTTTCTTCGCGACGTTCTTTCTTGAACCAGCCTTTAATCTTATTACGGGTATCAGAAGCGCCTACGATGTTAATCCAGTCACGGCTAGGACCATTGGCTTGTTTGGAAGTAATAACCTCAACGATGTCACCATTGCTCAATTTATAATCCAAAGGAACAATGCGACCGTTAACTTTTGCACCTACGCAACGGTTACCTACGTCAGTATGAATGCGGTACGCAAAGTCAATAGGACAGCAGCCAACAGGCAAATCGATAACGTCACCACGCGGAGTGAAGACGAATACTTCATCCGCGAAAATATCCATCTTGACTGCGTTAACGAAGTCACTGGAATCGTTCATATCTTGGTGCCATTCAAGAAGTTGGCGTACCCAAGACAATTTTGCATCAAAACCTTTATCGCTACCGGTAGCAGGCTTGCTACCACCACTTTCTTTATAACGCCAGTGAGCAGCGATACCGTATTCACTGATGCGGTGCATTTCAAAGGTACGAATTTGAATTTCCAATGGTTGACCGCCGGCAGAAAGCACGGTTGTATGCAGGGATTGGTACATGTTGGACTTAGGAACTGCTACATAGTCCTTAAAGCGACCAGGAATAGGACGCCACATACTATGCACGATACCCAAAGTACCGTAACAATCTTTCACAGAATCGACCAATACGCGAATTGCCAAAAGGTCATAAATTTCATTAAGTTCTTTATGGTCACGCAGCATTTTTTTATGAATGCTGTAGAAGTTTTTAGGTCTACCTTGAATTTCGCACTTGATGTTAGCTTTTGCCAAACTGTCGCGCATTTCGTCCATAGCCTCAAAAATCATAGCTTCACGTTCACGACGTTTAGTTTTAACTTGTTCCACCAGATTGTAGTAGATGTCAGGTTCCATATAACGGAAAGCTAAATCTTCCAGCTCCCACTTAATGGTGTGGATACCTAAGCGGTGCGCCAACGGTGCGTAAATTTCCAATGTTTCACGAGAAATGGACTGTTGCTTATGGGCAGGCATAAATTTCATGGTGCGCATATTGTGCAATCTATCCGCCAGCTTAATCAAAACTACACGAATGTCACGAGCCATGGCAAGGAACATCTTACGATAGTTTTCAATCTGACGGTCTTCCTTAGAAATATAGGCAATCTTACCCAATTTGGTAACGCCATCTACAAGATTTGCAACAACCGTACCGAAGATATTACGAATATCATCAAAAGTATATTCAGTATCTTCTACAACATCGTGCAGGAAGGCAGCAGCCAAAGTATATTCATCCATTTGTAAGCTTGCCAAAATGCTGGCAACACCAATGGGATGAATGATGTACGGCTCACCAGATTTACGACGTTGTTCTTTGTGAGCATCCGCCGCCAAAATATAAGCGCTACGTACGAATTCAAGCTGTTTATCATTCAAATAGCCTTTAGCCTGCTCAAAAAATTCTTCAATTGTCACTACTTCACTTGTGTTAGGCATATGCCCCACTCCCATCTCTCCTGCTTATCAACAACGTAACAAATCGTGTTGGGACAAGCGCAAATTATCTAAGTAACAGCTCATGAGCTGCTGTCTTTGTTTTTGCAGGGAACGATACAAAGGTGAATCGTCCAAACTGCTTTTTTTGATGATGCCCTTAGTTACAAAATCATCTTGTAAATTTATAAAACCAAGTTCTTCCATGATGAGCAAGGCATTTTCAGAAACACTTTCGTCTGCTTGCTCCAGCAAAGTTTGTCTATCCATACTGCCTTTCGCAAGGCTTTCCATAACATTTTTATAAGCAACTGCCATTTGCTCCCTTTGAGGATGACTAAATTGCAAACGTTTTTCCAGTGCGTGTTTATCGCTACCGTTATATAAAAGGATGATGTTATCAACCTTATCTTTGCGCAATTGCTTAAAGAGTTTCCTGATGGGAAGCTCCGGCAAATCGTACAACACTACCTTAGAGGCAGTAGCAGGTTCGCCGTAATTTAAAACTTCCATATATTCAGGCTCATAGTAACCTGCGTAAGTAGTCTTGTCATTTACATAAACTGCTACCTTATCAGAAACTCGCACAAAGCCTTTTAACAATCTATCCTTGTTATCATTACTTTGGCGCAAGTCGCACACGCTCCACTTTTGGTGAATGTTTACTGCGTGAAGCTGTACGGAAGTTTCATGGTTCCATACGTTGATGCGGGGCATAAAAGCAATATCCGCAACCATATTCTCGCACAGCAGCGGTAACAGCTCTGACTTGTTCCACATCAAAGTTTTATAAGAGTAATCGCCCTTATCCACCGTAAACTGCAAATGATTTCTATCGCGACCAATGGAGCGATGATTATGTAAGAGCGCATTTTTAAAAGCAAATACGGGGTTCGCATTGCCACAACCAAAAGGTTCCAGCAAGGAAAGTTCTTCTAAATCACGTACCGTAATGGAACCGTGATCTCCCAAAAGGCAATCCACAGTTTGACGAGGAATATAATCTTCCGATTTTAAATGCTCACGAACGTAAGCCTTAAAACGTCTTGTAAATTCCTCAACCTTATCAGCAGGCAATGTCAAACCTGCAGCTTGATGGTGTCCACCAAATTGAGTAAGTATATCACTTTCGGCAGCAATGGCTTCGTATAAGTTGAGAGCAGGAATACTGCGACAACTGCCTTTCGCCATACCGTCGTTAATGCTAATCAAAATTGTGGGCAGATGATACTTATCTACCAAACGAGAAGCAACAATACCAACTACGCCTTGATGCCAACCTTCGGAAGCAAGGATGATGGCAGTATCGATGTGCTCTTCTTTAGCAAGCATCGCTTCTGCTTCCGCCATAATATTACGGCTAATGTCTTGGCGTACAGAGTTTTCTCTGTTCAGTTCCATAGCGATGGCTTCAGCTTTCGCTACATCCTTGGTAACCAAAAGCTCTACGGCAGATTGAGCGTGTTCCAAACGACCAACTGCATTAAGACGCGGAGCTAAAATAAAGCCAATGTTTTCAGAGGAAACGTTTTCACGATTACATCCGCTTGCTTTAATTAAAGCTTGCAAACCAACTAAGGAAGTGCTACCCATAGCTTTCAAGCCACGGCGCACAATCTCTCTATTTTCACCCAATAAGGGTACAATATCTGCAACAGTACCTAAAGCTGCCAGTTCAGTCAGTTCTTCCCAAAAATCGCCAGTGCCGGTACGTTTTTGTTCCAAAGCTTGGCACAATTTAAAGGAAACACCAACACCACTTAAATCTTTAAAAGGATAGCTGCAATCTTCCTGTTTAGGATTAATGATGGCGTATGCATTAGGTAATTCCACAGGAACAGTGTGATGATCTGTAATAATAATATCAAGACCTTCAGGAGCCTGAGCTACCTCATGCAAACCGCTGATACCGCAGTCCACAGTAATAACGAGAGTAGTTCCATTTTCAAAAATAGATTTTAAGGCTTCATCATTTAAGCCATAACCCTCACTCTTACGTTTAGGAATATATGTATTAACCTTAGCACCTCTACGTTCTAAATAAACGTAAAGCAAGGAAGATGCAGTAATACCATCTACATCGTAATCACCATAAACAGTAATCTGCTCTCCATTTTCTAAAGCACGTTCCACACGCGCAACAGTAGCTTCCATTCCCTTAAGCAAAAAAGGATTATGGAAGGGTTTCTTGCTGCCATATAAAAACTCACGCATGGAATCAACATCGTTGAAGCCACGCTCCAACAAAATACCTGTTACTAAAGAAGAAATTCCCAATTCTGCGGCATAAAAGCCAGCTTTTTCTCTATTATATTCTTGTATATCCCAAATCTTCTGCTTACCTAACATTGCACTTAACCTGCAGTTGCTTCTTTGTTTTCAGCACTTGCCTTTTGAGCATTATTTTTAGCAGCTTGATCGTGCATCATTTGAGTATGCATCAACATATTAACACGTTCTTCTAAGGTTTTTTTGTCACGTTTTAAATTATAGATTTCGTCTTCCAATTTCTTAGTAGCCAAAAAATGACGAGCTTTTACCATCAGCAAGTAGAAGGTTGCAACCAAAATACCAGCCAAAAAGCTGCCTAAGATTACCAAAACGAGAGACGCATCTCCATGCCAAATGAAAAAGTTTACGGGTACACTCATTGCATTTTGGATAGCAAAGATTGCAACTCCTATACTAATTACTGCGGTTAAAATAATGAACGGCATAAAATCATCTCCTTAATTACGTAACAACAATTATAACTGTTATTATTCGTTCATATTGTAAAAAAATCCTGCTTTTACGCTGAATTTTAATAAAACATCCCCTATAAAAATTATATCTTAAAGACTGGATAAAAATTGTAAAAACTTTTACTACAATATTCCACAGTTAGTTGATATAATATCCTTAACAACTCATAAGGAGCGATACTCAATGAAAAAAATCCTTTGCATTTTATTTTTCCTATTTGCATTTAGCGTAACTGCATTTGCTGAAAAGGCAGTGCTTAAAAATAACGAAGAAAATTATAATTTAAAACTTAACTACCCCATCGTTACTGTAGCTGATGAGGAAGCAAGTGACGAAATCAACCGCCTTATCGCCAAGCAGATGTACGCATACAAAAAGGTTTATGAAAAACGCAACTACATCTACGGCAATGTAGATTACAAGGTAATGCACGAAGATGATGATTATCTTAGCATGGTCTTTGAATTTTCTTGGTACTACAAAAATGCAGCTCACGGAATGTATAACAAAAGCGGTATCGTTTTTGACAAGCACACCGGCAAATTGGTAAACCTTAAGCAATTTGTACCAGAGCTTTCCGTAAAAAGCTTGAGCAAGAAAATTAACGATGGCGAACTTCATATCTATAACGCTATTTTCGAACCCATCACCTTAATGGATCCGTGGATGCTTGACCGTGTGAGCCATAGCTACTACATCGACGCAGATAAAACTGTGTACTTAATCTACCAACCCTACGAACTTGCACCCTACGCTATGGGCAACACCTATATTAAAATTACCCAAGAAGATGCGAAGAATTTAAAATAGTACAAACAACAAAGGCGTTCCCTAAATTAGGTAACGCCTTTTGAATTTACGTATTTACTTATACAAATCTACAGGCACTAAAGCTCTCAAGTCATTGCTCAACACGAACTCGTCTGCCTTAACCCTAAACACCTCTGCCAAAAGGTCAGCGGTAATAATCTCACGAGGTGCACCGCTTGTTACAAGCTGTCCTGCTTTAACTACAACTACGTGGTCTGCGTACATAATGGCGTGGTTCAAATCATGCACTACCATTACAACAGTTAAACCAAGTTCTTGGTTCAGCCTTGTGATAAGCTGCATAATCTCCAGTTGATGGCAAATATCAAGGTAAGTAGTAGGTTCGTCAAGAAGCAGTACTTCCGGTCTTTGCGCAAGAGCCATAGCAATCCACGCACGTTGACGTTCGCCACCAGAAAGAGTGTTCAACAAACGGTAACGCATTTTCTTAACGCCTGTTTGTTCAAGCGCCCACTCTACATGTTCCTTATCATCTTTTCCTGCTCGACCTAAGAATCCTCGATGAGGGAAACGTCCCATTTCTACGAGGTCGTTAACAGTCAAATCGCTAGGAGCTTGCGGTGATTGGGTAAGGATTGCCAAACATTTAGCAAACTCACGTTGAGAAAGAGTGCTCATCTCCTGACCCTTAAAGGTTACACTACCCTTGTAAGGCAAAATCCTAGACAAAGCCTTTAAGGTTGTACTCTTACCACAGCCGTTAGGACCGATGATGGCAGTAACCTTACCTTCGGGAATATCCAAGGAGATACCGTGAACAATCTCTTTTTCATTTATACTAACAGAAATATTTTGTGCTTTAATAATCGCGTTCATCAAATTTCCCTCCTTAACAAGAACAGGAAGAAGGGCGCACCTAAGAACGCCATAATAATACCAACAGGTAATTCAATGGGAGCAAACATTACGCGTGCGAAAGTATCGCTTAAAGTAATGGTAGCAATGCCCAAGAATGCAGAAGCAGGCAAAAGATAACGATAGTCACTACCAACAAGTAGCCTTGCCGCGTGAGGAACAACTAAGCCAACGAAGCCTAAAAGACCAACAACACTGACTGCACTTGCCGCAAGAAGAGCAGCGATAGCAGTAAGAACAATGCGGGTAACTTCCACATTGATACCAAGACCACGAGCCATTTCGTCGCCCAACTGCAAAATATTAAGATACGCAGCACTTGCCATGGCAAGCACTACGCCGATAACTGCATAAGGTAAAATAATAGAAACATGAGGCCAAGAACGAGCAGCCAAACCGCCCACCATCCACATCAAAGCGCCGTGTACTCTATCACTGTAAAAAATCATCAAGCCGCTGATACCCGCACTTAAAAATGCAGAAACTGCTACGCCGGCAAGGATAATACGAACAGGTTTAATACCGTTCTTCCACGCCAAGATGTAAATGCAAATTGCGGCCACCATTGCGCCAATAAAGGACACAGGAGTAATCAAATACTCAAGAGCAGGATAAAGAATCATAATCACAACGCCTGCCACACCTGCACCGGAAGAAATACCAATCAAGTGAGGATCAGCCAAAGGATTACGCAAAATTGCTTGGAGTATTGCACCACTCAAAGCAAGGTTTATACCAACCAAAGCAGCCACGATAGTGCGAGGTAAGCGAATGTTCCAGATAATCATACTGTTAGGATCAGTACCGGGAGCAGCAAGAATCTCCATAATTTGACCAAAAGGAATATCAGTAGAACCATTCACCAAACTAAGGCATGCACCTACCAAAGCAAATAAGGCGAAAAAACAAATAACCCCTACTCGCCAAGCGGTACGGGAAACGCCAAAACGCTCTATGGTTTGGGATGCATCAAGCTGTTTACTCATTAATTAAAACCTCTAAATATATTTAAAATAGAACTAAATCTCATTAACTATTCTTAAATATTAGCATTTTTTACATCATCAGTCAACGCAAAACGCCTTGTTCCAAAAGCCTCACTTTGTTATAATATCTGACGAGGAGTGATTAAAATGGAAATGAACGAACTCATTAAACGCATCAACGAAATCGCCAAGAAAAAACGTACTGTTGGCCTTACCGTTGACGAAGAAATTGAGCAAAAAAAATTATACCGCGAATATCTTGATAACATTCGTGGTCAAGTTAAAAATCATTTAGACAACATTACCATCGTAGACGCAGAACCGCCTAAACACTGATGGATAATTTTATTTTAAACGAAGGTAATATCGCCTACGAGGATGATTACCTGCTGATTATCGACAAGCCTGCGGGAATGTTGGTGCACCCTACCGTTAACGAAGCTGGTTGCACTCTTTACGATTATGTTACTGAATACTACACTCGTAAAAACATTACCGCAAATATTCATCCTGTCTCTCGTTTGGACAGGCACACTTCCGGTCTTGTAATCTTCGCTAAGGAACCAATCATCCAACATTGGCTAAGCCAACAGCAAATGGATAAGGAATACCTTGCAATTGTAACTGGTGAGCTTCCTGAAGAAGATGGAATCATAGAAGCTCCCATTGCTCGCAAGGAAGGAAGCATTATTGAGCGTTGCGTTAGTGAAGCTGGCAAATATGCTAAAACAAGCTACAAGCTTCTTTCTAAACGCAATGGTTTATCTTTAGTGCAAGTTAAGCTTTTTACAGGACGCACTCACCAAATAAGAGTTCACATGGCGCACATTGGTTATCCCCTTTTTAACGACAACCTGTACGGAACGCCTGGTCCTCAAAGCCGTCACGCACTCCACGCTTTTAAGTTGCGCTTCATCCACCCTGTTAGCGATAAACCCTTAGAAATTACCAGAACTTTACCCGAAGATTTGCGTAAAATCATATACTATTAAATTTAATAGTGTGCTATAATTAACTTATCTAAACAAAACGTTTAAGGAGGAATTTCAATGCCTTTAGTAACATCTACTGAAATGTTTAAAAAAGCCTATGAAGGTAAATATGCTGTTGGTGCTTTCAACGTAAACAACATGGAAATCATCCAAGGTATCGTAGAAGCAGCAAAAGTTGAACAAGCTCCCTTGATTCTGCAAGTTTCCGCTGGCGCTCGTAAATATGCTAGCCATATCTACCTGATGAAATTGGTAGAAGCTGCAGTTGAAGACAGCGGCTTGCCTATCTGCTTGCACCTTGACCACGGTGAAGATTTCGAAATCTGCAAAGCTTGCGTTGATGGTGGCTTTACCTCCGTTATGATTGACGGCAGCAAACATTCCTTTGAAGAAAATATTGAATTGACCAAACGTGTAGTTGACTACGCTCACAATAAAGGCGTTGTAGTAGAAGCTGAACTTGGCAAACTGGCAGGCGTTGAAGACGCTGTTAAAGTTGACGCTAAAGACGCTACCTACACTGACCCTGACCAAGCAGTAGAATTCGTTGAACGTACTGGCGTTGACTCCTTGGCTATCGCTATCGGCACCAGCCACGGCGCATACAAATTTAAAGGTAAACCGGAATTGGACTTCGCTCGTTTGGAAAAAATCTCCAACATGCTCCCCAACTTCCCGCTTGTTCTCCATGGTGCATCCACCGTTATCCCCTCTTTTGTTGAAGAATGCAACAAATTCGGTGGTAAAATTGACGGTGCACAAGGCGTTCCCGAAGATATGCTCCTGAAAGCTGGCACCTTCGGTGTTTGCAAAATCAACATCGATACTGACCTCCGTTTGGCAATGACCGCTTCCGTTCGTAAATACTTGATGGAACATCCTGGCGACTTCGATCCGCGTCAATATTTGAAACCGGCTCGTCAAGCTATCCAAGACATGGTTGCACACAAAATCCGCAACGTTCTTAACTGCAGCAACCGTCTCTAATTCCAAAAAAAATTAGCGCACTCGTAAGAGTGCGCTTTTTTATTTTACCGCTTCAATAGATTCAGCTTCTTTAATATGTTTTCTAATATCTTCGCAGCAAATATGGAACTTAGCTTTTTCTTCAGCAGTTAAAGGCAATTCAATAACTTCTTCAACGCCGTTCTTGCCAATTACGCAAGGAACACCTGCGAAAACATTTTCTTCGCCGTATTCCCCTTCAAGGAGCATACTTGCGGGCATAATGCGTTTTTCATCGTGGAGCACAGCACGAACCATACGTGCCAAAGTAGAGCAAATACCGTATTCAGTACATTGCTTGCCATGGTAGGTAACCCAACCTGCGTTAATAGCAATGCGTTGCAATTCGTCTTTATCAAAAGTGAAGCGTTCATCCTTACCTTCAAGAGCAGTAAGCGGTGCACCACCAAAACTTACACAAGACCAAGCTGCCATTTGAGAAGCACCGTGTTCGCCAATCATATAAGCACTGATTGCTTGATGGTCATAGCCAGTTTGCGGTGCCAGTGCAGATACAAGTCTGGAAGTGTCAAGACCAGTACCGGTACCAAACACTCTACCTTTAGGAAGACCACTCAATTTATAAACAAGATCAGCAACAGTATCACAAGGGTTAGTAATGGAAATGATAACACCGTTAAAACCACTTGCCATTACTTTCGGCATAGTTGCTTTCAGTTGAGCAACAGTGTAACGCATTTCATGATTGCGGTCACCGGTAGCAACAAGGGTGATGTCACCCAAAGAGTTTACCAATACATCGCAATCACCTAAGTCAGCATATGTGCCTACGTTAACAGTAACATTGTGAGGCATATACATAACTGCGTCACGCAAATCTTGGCACTCACTCTTAACTCTATCTTCTCTTAAATCTACTAATACAAGTTCATCAACAATACCTTGGATAGCAAGGCTGTAAGCACAGTGTGCACCAACGTGACCTACACCAAGAATACCAACTTTTCTAATTTTATGCATAATAAAACCTCTTTTACAAAATTTTTACCATCTTTTAGATTTAGACCAATACTCGCTACGCAAAAGTGCCAGTACGGTGAAAAGTTCCAAACGGCCTAAAAGCATGGCAATACTCAAAACTATTTTACCCATAGGAGTAACCTCAGCGTAGTTGCTAGTAGCACCCAAAGTACCAAAAGCAGGACCTACACTACTAATACAAGAGGCAACACCAAAGAGAGAATCTTCTACTGAAAGTCCTGTAAAGGAAAGTGCAAAGGAAAGCACCACAATTACGAGGATATACATAAAGAAGAAACGACCAATGTTAATAATGGTAGATACAGGTAAAATTCTATTATTATAATAAACTGTCAAAAGCATTTGCGGATGCAAAGCTCGACGCAATTCCGCAAAAACAGTTTTAACTAAAACTACAAAGCGACAAATCTTGATACCGCCTGCAGTAGAACCTGCACAAGCACCGGTAAAATACATCAACGCCAAAAGCAGTTTAGAAAATGCAGGCCATTCATCATAATTATAAGATACAAAGCCCGTTGTAGAACCAAAAGATGCAACATGGAAGAAAGCATAACGGAAACCCTCAAACAAGCTGTAACCATTAACATGCACAATGTTCCAAGTAATCATACCAGTTACAACAACAAGTAAACCAAGATATGCCCTGAACTCGATATCATTAAAGAGAGATTTAACGCCGGACTGCATCATATAAAAATAAAGTGCAAAGTTACCGCCTGCCATAATCATAGCGAAGCCTAAGACAAACTCAATGGCAGCACTATTAAAATGAGCAACGCTATCATTATAAGTCGAGAAACCACCTGTAGCGATAGCAGAACAAGCATGATTCACCGCATCAAACAGATTCATACCCAAGCACACTAACGCAATGATAAGCACCGCTGTCATCAAACTATAAATTCCAAACAGTGCTAATGCCGTTGTATGAATACGGGGCAAAATTCGATTGTTGGAAAATCCGGAAACTTCCGCATTGAAAAGGTACACTGCACTACCTGCTATTTGAGGCAACAATGCCACGAAGAGCACGATTATACCGATACCACCAATCCAATGAGTTAAACTACGCCACAATAAAATAGAGTTCGGCACAACATCAAGATTAGCAATAACAGTTGAACCAGTGGTAGTCAAACCGGACATACTTTCAAAAAAAGCACTAACCGGATCAAGGATACCACTAAACACAAAGGGCAATGCTGCAATCACAGTAGCCAAAACCCACGCAAAAAATACAGTGCCTATTCCCTCGCGCACAGATATGTCTTTACGATTTGCGTCTTTGCCATAAAAACCAAGTGCCAAGTACAAAGTGCCAGCAAACATCATGGCAAATAAAAAGTCTATAAAGCAATGTTCATCATTTAAGACCGCAAAAGTAAAAGGAACTAACAACGCTAAACCTAAACCAAGACTAAGTTTACTCAGAAGATAAGCAATAATTTTTGTATACATATCTATCCTCCAAGCACTTACCAATTTTGCTTATTACGCCAAAAATCAGGACGCATAATTACAAGCAAAGTAAAAATTTCCAAACGTCCTAAAAGCATAGCGCAAATAGTTACGATACGACCAAATGTAGAAATCTCACTATAAGTAGAAGTAGGACCAACAATACCAAAAGCAGGACCTGCACTACTCAAACAAGTTGCAATAATACCGATGGATTCCATAATGGAAATACCGGTTAAAGAAATAGCAATGGTCAAAACCATAAATACTATTATATATAAGAAGAAGAAACGGGTAATATTGCTAATAATGGCAGGGTCAATTATTTGCCCACCCATTTTTATTGAATAAACAATTCTAGGATGCAAGGTACGCAAAAGTTCAGACCAACTGGCTTTCAACAGAATTACCACACGGGAAACCTTCATACCACCTGCAGTAGAACCACTGCAACCACCTATGAACATCAAAATTAATAGTACATAGCGACTAAAGGAAGGCCAATTATTAAAGTCGTCAGAAGCAAATCCCGTGGTACTACCAATGGAAATTGCCTGGAAAAAACCGTGGCGTAAACTGTCCGTAAGATTCATGTAACCTGCATTATATAAATCAAAAGCAATAGCGGTAGCAGCCACAACTAACATACCTAAATAGTAGCGATGTTCTGTATCATTTTTAAATGCTTCCCAGTCACCACGGAAAATCTTATAGTACAAAGAAAAGTTCATACTTGCGATAAGCATAAAGGCGATACAAACAATTTCAACATAAATTGAATGGAAACTAACCAAACTATCGTGATAAAAAGAAAAGCCACCAGTTGCCATTGTTGCCAAGGCTAAGTTAATAGCTTGGTAAAAGCCTACCCCACCAAGCATCAGGAGTATAATCTCAATAACGGTAAGACCCGTGTAAATAGCAACAATTAATGCAGCAGATTCTTTGATACGAGGCAAAGTACGTTCGGCAACAGCTCCGGGAAGTTCTGCGTTGAAGAGATGACCGGCACCACTGTTCATTTGAGGCATGATGACGATAAAAAGCATAATTACCCCTATGCCACCAAACCAGTGAGTCAAACAACGCCAAGCCTGTAGACTGTTAGAAAATTCGTCAAAAGAACGGACAGTAGTAACACCTGTCGTCGTAAATCCTGAAACACTTTCAAAAACAGAATCTATCAACCCCATACCATTAAATAGATATGGTAACGCACCTAAAAAACAAACTAACATCCAACCGCAACCAACAATAGCCATTGCTTCACGAATGCGTAATCTATATGTAGTTTTTTTAGTTCCGTAATAAAGGAACAATCTGGAAACACCCAAAGAAATAAGTAGTGTTCCCAGAAAAACCATAATATGCTCATGATCCACTGCTAAGGAAACAAGCAAAGGCACAATAACAATCACTGCGAAAGCTTTGGTCAATAACCCTAACAGACGTAGCACCAGCTTATAATTCATTAAATTCAGCCTCAGCTTTCAAACATAGGTACAGTACTCTTAACTAGTTCACTCTTTGCAAAGAGAATGATACGGTCATTTGCATAGAGCACAGTATCACCATTAGGAATAATAGCTTCATTATTATGTACGATGGCACAAATCAAACATTCTTGCGGCAATTTGATATTGCGCAATGCATTACCTTCAACCTCGCTACCTGCACCGATAATAATTTCTAAAGCTTCTGCTTGTGCTCCTTCTAACAAGGAAACAGAAACAATACCACCCTTACGGACGAAGCGTAATACTTCGCCAGCACTAAGCAGACGAGAAGAAAGTACAACGTCAACGCCAACTTTTTCCATCAATTCAATGTACTCATTGCGTGCAACACGCACGATAGTCTTTTTAGCACCTAAGTGTTTAGCTAAAAGTGCAAGCAAAAGATTCAGCTTATCGTCTTCAGTGATGCATACTACAACGTCAGCTTCCGCTACGCCTTCTTCCGTTAAAAGGTCAATATCAGTACCATCACCGCACAACACTAAGCCTTTTTCTAACATAGCTGCTAACATTTGGCAACGTTCTTTATTCTTTTCAATAACCTTAACCATCAGGCCTTGTTTTTCCAACATAGGTGCAAGGAAACGACCAGTACGACCGGCACCGATGATTAAAGCTTTTTCTAATTTTTCATAGGTATTAGTAAAGTTTTGCTCAAATTGTAAGATTGCTTCTTGCTTGCCAACAAAATAAACGTTATCACCGGGCAAAAGCACATCATTACCACGAGGAATAATCATTTTATGCTTTCTGAAAAGCATAGCAACCAAAATATCATTAGGTATTTTCAAATTTTTCAAAGGAATATTTGCATAAGGAGAATTTTCCTTAAGCTTTGCTTCAAACATACGTACCTTACCCTCAGCAAAGTCATCTACGTTCAAAGCAGAAGGAGTCATAAGAATATGGTCAATTTCAGCCGCAGTAATGCGTTCCGGATTTAAGATTAAGTCAATTTTCATTTCACTATTGAGCATTTCCGGAGAGTTGATAGCGTAATCTACATTACGAATACGAGCAACAGTATGTTTAATACCATTATTCTTTGCCATCATGCAGGTAATCATATTTACTTCATCGCTATCAGTACAAGCAATAAGCACATCAGCATTGCGGATGTCTGGATCTCTAAACATAGTAGGACTACAAGCATTACCTTCAATAACAAGTACATCCAAGGAATTTTGGACAACGTCCTTACGCTTAGGATCATTTTCTATTACAACGACATCAAATTCGTCATCAGCTAAAAGTTCAGCAACACTATATCCAAGTTTACCGGCACCGGCTACTACAATTCTCATAATAAAAACTCCTTACGGATTTGAATATAATAAATCAATATTATTATACCATATTACTAAATAAAAGACAAAAATGCCTATATTCAAGTATAAAAAGAAAAGAAACAAAAAGAAAAACAGCACTGCATTAGCAGTGCTGTTTTCTAACCGGCAGCTTTCTATCCTCCCAGGCCGCTTCCAGCCAAGTACTTTCGACGTTTAAGGGCTTAACTACTGTGTTCGGGATGGGAACAGGTGGATCCCCTTA
>JBGVIJ010000012.1:0-16336 GCA_045123075.1 Phascolarctobacterium sp.
AACTATATGTCATCTTTTGGGCTGTGCCCGCCCCTATGTCATAATTCGAGCCCGTTTCCACTATACCGTTTTGGGGTTTCGCTTTGTCATTTCTTGGGGTGGTAGCTTTCACATTTATGAGCCCATAGCTATGTCATTTTTTGAGCCCACTAAAATTACCTGTAAATATAAAAACCTCCTCGTTAAAATAGAGTTAACCCAAATCTCTATCCAACAAGGAGGAAGACATTATGTCTTACGAAAAGTTTATCACAGATTTCCTTAATATTAAACCATCTGACCTATCCAAGATTTCTACTTCGACTGGCTCAGATGGTTCTATTTTTATTAGGATTAGACTATCTAAGAAATCTGTTCTCTGTCCTTTTTGTAACGGTAGCGTGAAAGTAAAAGCTTATTATGACAGAAAACTTACCCATTCTACTTTCGCTAATCGCTTCTGCTACATTATCTATGAGCAACGCAGATATCTTTGCAAAAATTGCAGCTGTTCCTTTAATGAAAATAATCGCTTTTCTGCTTCAAGAGAAAAGCTTACCTATGAAACAAAAATAAATATTCTAAAAGATCTCAAACATCCTGAAGAGACTTATACCTCTGTAGCTCAAAGATACAATACTTCTAAAAATAAAGTGCTGCGTATATTCGACAAACACGTCGAGATTCCAAGGAAAAAGCTACCCACCGTACTTTCAATAGACGAACACTACTTTCCTTCCTCGGTTCACAACGCTAAATACTGTTGCTTACTTATGAACTTTGAAACTGGCGAGATGGTAGACGTGTTACCTGACAGAAAGAAAGCTTATCTAATACAATACTTTTCTATGCTTAAACACAATACTTTTAACTTCACAACTAACAAGAGTGAACTAGACAATGTTAAATTTATTTCCATAGATATGTATGAAAACTTCAGGGACATTGCCAGGATATTCTTTCCTAAGGCAAAAGTCTGTGCTGACAGTTTTCATGTGTTGAAACACCTTACGGACGACTTCCGTAAGGTAAGGATAAGATGCCAAAATTCCACAGAAAATCCTACCTTGAAGTATCTCCTAATTAAATTCCGTAGAGCATTTGACCATAACTACCAAAATTTCCTAGATAACGAGCCTAGATACAACAAAAAGCTAGGTAGATACATAAATTACCGAGGCATAAGAGATTTATTATTTGAAAACTTTCCTGTCCTTAAAGTTGCATTTGAACTAAAGGAATATTACATAGACCTAAATTCACAAGCAACATTACAAACAGCCCCAACAAGAATTGATGAAGCTATTTCAATATTTGGGAATTGTGGTATTGATGAATATGAAGAATTTCATCTATTACTAGTAAACTGGAGAGAAGAAATAATAAACTCCTTTAACGTAATCGGAGATAAGAGAATTAATAACAGTTTCATGGAATCTAAGAACCGGATTGTTTCCAGACTTATATACAATGCTAACGGATTTAAGAACTTCAAGAGGACTCGTAATAGAATTCTCTTCTGCCTTAATCCAAACGATACTTTCAAGTTTTAGAGGCGAAAATGGTCAAGAGACTGATTAGCTAACTGCTAATCTTCTCTTGACCATTCATCTTTATAATGCCCAACCCCAAAATGGTATAGCACTAGGCTTAAATTTTGACATAGCTAAACCCCAAAACGGTATAGCGCCAGCCCCAAACTTGACATAGCGGTGGGCTCAAATTATGACAGACACCCAAATAAAGTAGTAAAAAAGCCCGCACCCAAAGATACGAGCTTCAAATTTACAACCAATCTTTTTCTAAATTAAACTTCAACTCTTCAAACATAATAACATAAGTAGCTCTCGCTTCCTTAATTATATCCAAAGCAATCGCTTCATTATAAGCATGGGCAACATTATTACGTGCCTTCAAAGCATTTACCCACAATTCCTCATCGTTAATCATTTTTGCTTTATAAGCAACTTGTAAAACCTTTCTAGGAGAACCTAAACTTTCTTCCAGATAACCTTGGTCTTCTAAAATTTCCTTCATTGCTTTCCACGCTTGTTCAAAACAAATCCCATACAAAGCAACTAGTCCCGTAGTAGTAACATTATCAAAAGGTTCGTTATAATTTTTAATATCTTGCAAATTAACTAACGCTTTGCAAAAATTTTCATATTTTTTCATATAACACAACACCTTCTTTTTCTATTGAAACAATCAGTTCGGGCTGAACCTCTTTATCTAAGTTTATCACATCAAACATTAACAGGGTAGGAGTTTCTTCCTCAACAGCAAAAGTAAACGCCACTACATCTCCCCCACTAACAGCAAGGTCAATATCACTACGCTCTTTGAAATCTCCTCTTGCTCGTGAACCAAAGAGAACTACCTTTTGAATCTTATGTTTTTCCGCCAATTCTTTTATTGCTTGTAATAAATTAGTCTTCAACCCATACATACACAAAACTCCAAATAAAAAATAGACTATAACAAAACTAATCATAGTTTTATTACAGTCTCTAAAGATCAAAAGTGGTGGACCTGAGGGGAGTCGAACCCCTGTCCGAAAATATTGCAATACAACTTTCTCCGAGCGCAGACGACATACTTTAATTCGCTTCTTCAGTGCCTATCGACGGGCTCATCAGTCGCTATCTCGATGATTTTCCCTTAAATCCGCCGAGAATAAGAAGTAAGGTATCCCACTGTTTGACTGTCATCCATCACCCGTAGGAGGAGGCTCAGGGACAGTTAGCAAATTAAGCTGCTAAAGCGTATTCTTTGTTAGCGTTTATATTTAAACGTTCACTGATTAACGTGCTAGTGAGACCACGGCTCGCTTATCATACCACACCTACCCCCGTCGAAACCAGTACAGGCCCAAGTTATAAGTGGATACGCTACGTTAAGTATTGTAACATAGCTTATTGTTTTTAACAATCAACAAATTTGTGAATTGTCAAAAAGTCAACGATTTCTCTCTTTCAAGGCACGATCCATTTCCCTCTTCGCATCTTTCTTCGCCATATCTTGACGCTTATCGTACAACTTCTTACCAGTTGCCAAAGCAAGTTCCATTTTTACAAGACCATGCTTAAAATAAAGTTTCAAGGGAACAAGTGCCATACCTTTTTCTTTAACCTTTCCAATCAGCTTGTTAATCTCTTGTCTGTGCAAAAGCAAGCGACGATTACGCAAAGGTTCATGGTTAAAAATATTACCATGGTCATAAGGACTAATATGCAAATTATACACGAACACCTCTGCATTACGAGTAACTTGTGCATAGCTGTCCTTCATATTAGCTTTACCAGCACGCAAAGATTTTACTTCCGTACCAGTTAAGGCAATACCTGCCTCGTAAACTTCGTGGATAGTATAATCGTGGCGTGCTTTTCTATTTTCTGCAATGATTTTTACTTTTTGTTCTGCCATAATTATCTTTTCTTTCTACGTTTTTTAGAATGTTTATCTTTATCGTGCTTACCGCTACGTCTGCCTGCTTCTTTATTTTTGGAACCTTTCTTACTTTTGGCTTTATCCTTAAAGAAAGCTGTAGCTTTAGTCTTGCCTTTTTTGCTTTGCGTTACGCCTGCAGCTTTTTGACCACGAGCAGATGTATGTTTTTGTCTGCCAAGTAATTGTTGACGAATATGCTCACGAACACCGTCATTTTCCCCTGCCATAATGAAGTCAATACTCACATCTTGAATGTTAACTTGTAAAACTTCAATACGTACTTTATCACCTAAACGGTATTGGTTCTTAGTATGAGTACCTACCAACGCATAACGTTCTTCATAAAAATCGTAGTAATCATCAACTAAACTAGAGATATGTACTAACCCTTCTACACCGTTAGGCAACTCAACAAACATACCATAAGAAGTAACACCAGAAATTACGCCATCGAACTCCTCACCGATGTGTGCTTCCATATATTCGCACTTCTTCAATTCTACAGTAGCACGTTCAGCTTCGGCAGCAGCACGTTCACGCAGGGAAGAATGTTCAGCAATTGCATCAAGTTTATCAGTCAAGGCTTCTTCCTTTGCGCTTGTGATTCTAGGATTTTGCATCCATTCTCTAAGCAAACGATGGACAATTAAATCCGGATAACGTCTGATAGGAGAAGTAAAGTGAGTATAATACTTCGCCGCCAAACCAAAGTGACCGATGTTGTCGGTTTGATAAACTGCCTGCTTCATGCAACGTAGAGCAACGGTACTAACAAGTCGTTCTTCAGGTCTGCCTTCCATTGCTTTAACAGCACGTTGAACTTCCGCAGGCTCCATTTCTTCTGTAACTCTAAACTTCACATTAAAGTTAGCCAAAAGTTTTGCCAGTTCCTGCATCTTATCTTCTGCAGGAATATCGTGAACACGATACACGAAAGGCCATTTTTGCTTGAACATATGCTGAGCAACAGTTTCGTTTGCCGCCAGCATAAATTCTTCAATGATGGATTCCGCATTACCGTGAATACGTTGCACTATTTCTATAGGTTTGAGTTTATCGTCTAAGATTACCTTTTGTTCTGGCAAATCAAAATCAATGGAGCCACGTTTTGCACGTTTAGTATGCAAAATTTCTCGCAGTTCATCCATCAAACCAATCATCGGCAAGATATCTTCGTATTTAGCTCGCAAGGTCTCGTCACCTGCAATTATTTCCCGGACAATATTGTAGCTTAAACGATGACGCACATGGATAATAGCGGGGAAGATTTCATAATCAAGCACCTTACCTTCGCGGTTGATATGCATTTCGCAAGCCATAGATAAACGATCCACGCCTGCATTTAAACTACAAATGCCATTGGATAAGCGCTCAGGTAACATAGGCAGCACCCTATCTACCAAATAGACACTGGTGCCACGTTCACGAGCTTCTTTATCCAGAATACTGTCTTCAGTTACATAATAACTAACGTCAGCAATATAAACGCCAAGCAGGAATTCATCCATGCTTAATTGCTGTACATAAACAGCGTCGTCTAAGTCCTTAGCATCTTCACCGTCTATGGTAACAATAGGTAAATGACGAAGGTCTCGTCTGCCTTGCACTTCATTTTTAAGTACAGTCTTAGGAACTTTTTTAGAAGCTTCTACAACTTCTGCAGGAAATTCTAAAGGTAAATCATTTTGTTTGATGATGGACAATATTTCTAAGCCAACATCACCAACTTTACCAAGAATTTCTACAACTTTACCTTCTGCCTTACGAAATTCTTGAGGCCATTGGGTAATTTCTACAACAACTTTTTGATTATTTTTAGCACCGTTAAAATCACGACGCATAATGTAAATGTCGCTGGCAATCTTTTTATCGTCAGGTACTACAAAAGCGTAGTCCCTACTTTGAAAGAAAGTACCTACAACTTTATTATGAGCACGAGTAATAATGCGAATGATTTCACCTTCAGGCTTCTTACCGTTGATGTCATAATTAACTCGTGCCATTACTCTGTCATTGTTCATTGCCCCGTTCAAAGAACGTGGAGAAATAAACACGTCAGGTCTATCACCTTTGTTGTCGGGAATTACAAAGCCAAAGCCTTTGCTTGTTAACTGCAAACGACCGGTAACCAGTCCCATTTTCTCTGGCAAACCATAAGTTTCAAAACGAGTTTTAATAATTTGCCCGTTCTTTTCTAATGCAATCAGCTCGTTCCAAAATTTCGTAGCACTACATTCACCGGCAAGGGCATCCAGTAAATCTTCTGCCGTCATTGGAGCGTACGTGCTATTGCGCATAAATTCTAAAATCAATTCTTTTATATCTTTTCTTTGCATAATCTATTCCTCAAAAAATTTGCTAATTTCCTTAAATACAGCTTCTCTTTCTACATCTAAAGTCAAAATATGACCACTATTCTTATACCAAACTAATTTTTTTTCTTCACTTCTAATATTATCATAAATATATTGAGCACTCTTCGGGTTAACTGTGTGCTCAATTTGAGATTGCAACACAATACAAGGAACAGTAATCTTTTTCAAAAACTTTTCCTTGCATAATTTAACTAAATCAAACAAACTGCCTAAGGGTTTTACAGGCATAACGTTATACGCCAAATTGTATTTATCTGCGGAAAAATAAAAACGTTGGCGTTTATTCAGATACTTAATAAAATGTCGTAACAAGGGTAAAAAAGGTACACGTTTATCTAATACATAAACAGGAGCTGCTAAAAATGCAGCCTTAGTTACAGGAAGTTCTGCTGCAACTTTAATGGCAAGCAAGCCACCCATGGAAAGGCCTGCTACCATTACTTCACTGCAACATTTTTCTAATCGTTTGAAACCTTCTTCGGCAGCCGCATACCAATCTTGCCATTTGGTTTCATTCAACTCTTCCGGTTTAGTTCCATGACCGGGCAAAAGTATACCTAAAACAGTGTAACCTTCTTGATGGAGATGGTCTCCTAAAAGACGCATTTCTGCGGGAGTACCAGTGTAGCCGTGAATTAAAAGAACACCTTTATTATTGGTGCCTTCCAATAAAAATTCTTCTGCTCCTTTAATTACGTTCACAACTACCCCTCCAACAATCTTTCATCTATAACTATTATAACATATTCATACTTTCATTGTTGTAACTTCACTAATAGTTCATACCTAATCATTATACTAAAAAAGCCCACACTATAAAAGTGTGGGCTAAAAAGTCTTTAATTATTTGAACATACCGAGGAGGATACCGCCATTTGCAGCCAATACAGGAGCAAATACCAGAGCAACGATGGTCATCAATTTGATGAGGATGTTCATTGCAGGACCGGAAGTATCTTTGAACGGGTCACCTACGGTGTCGCCGGTTACAGCAGCTTTGTGAGCTTCGCTACCTTTACCGCCGTGTACGCCGGATTCGATGTATTTTTTAGCGTTATCCCAAGCACCGCCAGCATTTGCCATGAGGATAGCAACCAATACACCAGCAGCCAAAGCGCCGCCAATCATACCACCCAAAGCTTCGGTACCGAAGAGGAAGCCGATGAGCAAGGGAGCAACGATTGCCAAGATGCCAGGAAGCATCATTTCGTGGAGAGCAGCAGCAGTGGAGATATCTACGCAAGTACGATAGTCAGCTTTAGCTTTGCCTTCGAGCAAGCCAGGGATTTCACGGAATTGACGACGAACTTCTTCGATCATTTCGTAAGCAGCTTTACCAACGGATTCCATGGTCATAGCGCCGAATACGAACGGAAGGGTTGCACCGATGAACAAACCAACCAAGGTTACGGGGTTCAAGAGGTCGATGGTTTTCAGACCAACAACTTGTGCATAAGCGGAGAACAATGCCAATGCGGTCAAAGCTGCGGAACCGATAGCAAAACCTTTACCGATAGCAGCGGTGGTGTTACCTACGGAGTCAAGTTTGTCAGTGATTTCACGAACTTCGTGGGGGAGTTCGGACATTTCTGCGATACCACCAGCGTTGTCAGCGATAGGACCATAAGCGTCTACTGCTACGGTCAAACCAGTGGTGGACAACATACCTACTGCAGCCAAAGCGATACCGAACAAGCCCATTTGGGTGTTTTGAGCGCCGCCCATGGTGAAGAAGGAGAGGATTACACCGATGCAGATGAATACCATCGGCAAGAAGCAGGAATACATACCTACAGCCAAACCGGAGATGATGGTGGTCGCAGGACCAGTTTCAGATTGTTGAGCGATTTTCTTAACAGAACCGTAATCAGCAGAAGTGTAAACTTCGGTGATTTTACCAATTGCCAAACCGCAGATCAAACCGGAAGCGATGGAAATGAAAGCAGCCATGCTACCGAAGATGGAAGTAGACAAGTACCAAGCAGCAGCGATTACAAGGATACCACCAACATAGGTACCGTTGTTAAGAGCAGCTTGAGGATCGGTAGATTTGCTGCTACGAGCAAATACTACACCGATGATGGAAGCAATGATACCAGCCAAGGAAAGCATGAATACGAATTCAACGCCTTCGCCACCAGGATATGCAATAGCACCGAGGGTGATAGCAGAGATGATTGCACCAACATAGGATTCGAACAAGTCAGCACCCATACCAGCAACGTCGCCTACGTTATCGCCTACGTTGTCAGCGATGGTAGCCGGGTTACGCGGATCGTCTTCAGGGATACCAGCTTCTACTTTACCTACCAAGTCAGCGCCTACGTCAGCAGCTTTGGTGTAGATACCGCCGCCAACACGAGCGAACAATGCAATGGAGGATGCACCCAGACCGAAGCCGGTTACAATGTCAACATTGCCAAACAACATATAAGCTACAGCAACACCGGTGATGCCCAGGCCAACTACGCCCAAGCCCATTACAGCGCCGCCGGAGAAAGCGATTTTCAAAGCTTCAGGCATGCCATGACGAGCAGCTTCAGCAGTACGAACGTTAGCTTTGGTTGCAACAGACATACCAATGTAGCCTGCGCAGATGGAGAAGATTGCACCAGCGATGAAGCAAACAGCAGTCATCGGGGAGAGGAATGCAGCGATTACGCCTGCAACTACAGCAACGAAAATTGCCAAGTATTTGTACTCACGGTACAAGAAAGCCATAGCGCCTTCGTGGATATAGCCTGCAATTTCTTGCATACGAGCGTTACCAGCGCTAGCTTTTGCGATACTGCCGCTGAGCATCAAAGCGAATGCCAATGCAGCAACACCAACAACGATGGAAGTCATTAAATAGGACATTTAAAACTTACCCCTTTCTTCAAATTAAAAATTTTAAAATTTAAGAGTGCGGGTACACTCTTTTTAACAGGGAAAACTATGCATTTAACTTAGCCAAGGCCAAAGTTATAATAGCGAATGCAGAGCCCAAGACAATGGTGGCTTTAGCCATGACAGAATCTAAGTCATTGCCTTTGCCGAAGAAACCACCGTCACTGCCACCGAAGGTACCACCCATACCGCCGCCTTTGCCAGACTGCAGCATTACTGCACCAATGAGAGCTATGCATACGATAAAGTCAAGAACCATCAAGACAGTTTCAAGCACTTCTCGTTCCTCCTTTTCACTTAATGCCGTTATATTTTACCATACTTTATGTTAGCTTACAACGTAAATCTGTAAAATATTTCACATTTCCGCATAATTTTTTAGAAAAAAGCTTCCCTTTATTTTTTGTTGCTACAGCCACAAAAATTTCCCTTAAAAAATTAAGGGCAAGGTTGAAATTTCCTTGCCCTTTGTGATTTTTTAAAGCTTATTTAATGTTATAGAAAACCTTTTTGCCGTTGTATTTTGCAGCTTTACCAAGGTCTTCTTCAATACGGAGAAGTTGGTTATATTTTGCAACACGGTCAGTACGAGCCGGAGCACCGGTTTTAATTTGACCAGCGTTAACTGCAACTGCAATGTCAGCCAAAGTGGTGTCTTCAGTTTCACCACTGCGGTGAGAAATAATGCAAGTATAACCTGCACGTTTAGCAGTTTCAATAGCATTAAAGGTTTCAGTCAAAGTACCGATTTGGTTTACTTTAATGAGGATAGCATTTGCTACGCCTTTGTTGATGCCTTGAACAAGACGTTCTTCGTTGGTAACGAACAGGTCGTCACCTACTAATTGAACTTTTTTGCCAATTTTCTTAGTCAAAAGTTTCCAACCAGCCCAGTCGTCTTCAGCCAAACCATCTTCAATGGAGATAATGGGATATTTTTCACAAAGGTCTGCCAAATATTCAACCATTTCTTCAGAAGTTTTTACGAGACCTTCACCTTCCAGATGATATTTGCCGTCTTTGTACATTTCGCTGCTTGCAACGTCCAATGCAATTACGATATCTTCTTTCGGTTTGTAACCAGCTTTAACAACTGCTTCCAAAATTACTTCGATAGCTTCTGCGTTATTTTTCAGGTTGGGAGCAAAGCCGCCTTCGTCACCCAAAGCAGTGCTCAAACCTTTTTCTTTAAGCAATGCTTTCAAGTTGTGATAGATTTCTGCATTCATACGCAGTGCTTCGCTAAAGGATTTTGCTCCAACAGGCATAATCATAAATTCTTGAATGTCAACGTTGTTGTCAGCGTGTTCCCCACCGTTCAGAATGTTCATCATGGGAACGGGCAATTCTTTAGCTGCAACACCACCCAAGTACAAGTACAAAGGCAAGCCAACGGAAGAAGCTGCTGCTCTTGCTACTGCCATGGAAACACCAAGAATTGCGTTTGCACCAAGTCTGCCTTTATTAGGAGTACCATCCAAACGAACCAGCAATTCGTCAATTTCAGTTTGACGAGTAGCTTCCAAACCAATCAAAGCTTCTGCAATAATGTCGTTAACATTATCAACTGCTTTGGTTACGCCTTTGCCAAGATAACGGTCTTTGTCACCATCACGCAGTTCTACTGCTTCGTGTACACCAGTAGAAGCACCGGAAGGAACTGCAGCACGACCAACAGCACCGTCTTCCAAAATAACTTCAACTTCTACAGTAGGATTGCCGCGAGAATCAAGAATCTCACGAGCATATACTTCGGTAATCATTGCCATAACAAAATCCACCTCGAATTATTATTTTTCTATCAAGCTGCTGCCTGTCATAACAGCAGGTTTTTCAATATTTAAAAGTTCCAACATGGTAGGAGCAATATCAGCCAAAACACCACTATGGAGTTTGTGTTCTTCATTACTTACCAAAATGAACGGTACGATGTTAGTAGTATGTGCAGTATGAGGAGTGCCGTCTGCTTCTGCCATTTTTTCCAAGTTACCATGGTCAGCAGTAATGCAAACGCTACCACCTAAGCTAAGCACTTTGTCTACAACTTTACCTACACATTCATCTACAGCTTCCATAGCTTTGATTGCCGCAGGAAGCACGCCTGTATGACCAACCATATCAGGATTTGCGTAATTCAAAACAACTACATCAAATTTGTCTTTATCAAGTTCTGCCAAAAGTGCATCAGTTACATCGTAAGCACTCATTTCCGGTTGCAAGTCATAAGTTGCAACTTTAGGAGAATTGATTAAGATTCTTTCTTCATTCAAGTTAGGTTCTTCTACCCCACCATTAAAGAAGAAAGTTACGTGGGCATACTTTTCAGTTTCAGCAATACGCAGTTGACGCTTTCCTTCCTTAGCCAAAACTTCACCTAAAGTTTCGGTATATTCTTCAGGCGGATAAGCCACAGGAGCATCAATGGTTGCATCATATTGAGTCATGCACACAAAATTTACAGGCAATGCACTAGCAGGACGTTCAAAATGAGGGAACTCTGCATCATTCAATGCACGGGTAATTTGACGAGCACGATCAGGACGGAAGTTAAAGAAAATAATTCCGTCACCACCGGTAATTTTAGCATCAACACCGTCAACTACCATAGGCTCTACAAATTCATCAGTTATGCCTGCTTCATAAGACGCTTCCACGCCTTGCACAGGATCTGCAACTAATTTACCATCACCCAAAACTAAAGTTTTGTAGGCTTTTTCTAATCTGTCCCAACGATTATCGCGGTCCATAGCATAGTAGCGTCCCATCACGGTAGCAATTTTGCCAAATTCCATACCTGCGATGGCTTCTTGCAATTGTTTAATGAAACCAACTGCAGATTTAGGAGGAACGTCACGACCATCGAGGAAAGCGTGTACATAAACTTTTTCTAAACCACGCGCTTTAGCCATTTCCAGCAAAGCAACCAAGTGATTGATGTTACTATGCACACCACCATCAGAAAGCAAGCCCATCAAATGCAAAGCTTTGCCTGCATTTTTAGTCTTGTCCATGCAATCACACAAAACTTCATTAGTAAAGAAATCGCCATCTTTAATAGCTTTAGTAATGCGTGTTAAAGATTGGTAAATAATGCGTCCAGCACCAATATTTAAATGCCCAACTTCAGAGTTACCAATTTGACCTTCTGGCAAGCCAACTTCCATACCGCTGGCTTCCAAAGTTGTGTTAGGAAACTCTGCAAAATATCTATCAAGATTAGGTGTTTGCGCCAAAGTAGCCGCATTCACGTCACTTGCAGGCGCAACACCCCAACCGTCAAGAATCATTAACATTACGGGTTTCTTAGACATTAATAATTGCCTCTCTTAGAAACTACGAGCGATAGCAGCAAAAGTTTCTGCTTTCAAGCTTGCGCCACCAACGAGTACACCGTCAATACCGCTAATGTTAAAGCTTGCTGCATTCTTTTCGTTTACGCTGCCACCGTACAAAATGCGTACTTTACGAGCAACTTCAACGGAGAAGATTTTAGCAATTTTTTCACGAATCAAACGGCAAACTACTTGAGCGTCTTCTGCAGTCGCAGATTTACCACTGCCAATAGCCCATACGGGTTCATAAGCTACTACCATATTTTCAGCTTGCTCAGCGGTAATAACTCTCAAAGCATTGCTCAATTGCATGCTAATTTTGCGAGCAGTCTTGCCAGCTTCACGTTCTTCCAAGTTTTCACCAACGCAGAGCATAGGTTTCAAACCATTACGATAAGCTGCAACCATTTTCTTAGCAACAACTGCTTCATTGTCACCAAAGAGTGCACGACGTTCGCTGTGACCAACCATTACATATTCAGCACAGATGTCAGCAATCATTGCACCAGAGATAGCACCGGTGTAAGCACCAGCGTCTTCCCAATGCAAGTCTTGTGCGCCATAACCAACATGTTTACCGTCGATAGCATCAGCAACGCTTTCCAAAGCGGTAAAGGTCGGGAAAATAACAACTTCATTCAAAGTGCCATTGGTTTCCATAACAATATCTTCAGCAAGCTCAATGGATTCGCCTACAGTTTTATGCATTTTCCAGTTGCCTGCAATCATTTTACGACGAACATCGTCAAGAGCAGCAACACCAGGCAATACTTTACCTTCCAAATATTCTAAGGAAGCACCGCCACCAGTAGAAATATGGCTAATTTTATCTGCCAAACCAAGTTTTTCAATAGCAGCAACGGAGTCGCCACCACCAACGATACTTACAGCACGACTCTTAGCAACAGCTTTTGCTACAGCTTCAGTACCTTTGCAGAAAGCATCCATTTCGAATACGCCCATAGGACCATTCCAAACAATCATCTTAGCATCTTTCAGAGCAGCAGCATAAGCAACGCTAGTTTCTTCGCCAATGTCGAGAGCCATAGAGTCTTGGTTCAATTCTGCAACTTTTTCAGTAGCGTGTTTAGCATCAGCAGCGAAAGCTTCTGCCATTACCAAGTCGGTAGGCAACAACATTTTTACGCCATTAGCTTCAGCTTTAGCAAGTAAAGTTTTAGCCAATTCAATTTTATCTTCTTCAACCAAGGATTTACCCATCTTGTAGCCTTGAGCAGCCAAGAAGGTATTAGCCATACCACCACCAATAAGCAGGGTATCAACTTTATCCAAAAGGTTTTCGATTACGCCAATTTTATCGGAAACTTTAGCACCACCGATGATTGCTGCAAAGGGATGCAAAGGTTCGGTAACAGCTTTGCCAACGAAAGCGATTTCTTTTTCTAAAAGGAAACCTGCAGCTGCCGGCAAGAAATGAGTTACGCCTTCAACGGAAGCGTGAGCACGATGGGATACGCCAAAGCCGTCGTTAACATACAAATCTGCCAAAGAAGCAAGTTGTTCAGCAAAGTCCATATCGTTCTTTTCTTCTTCTTTGTGGAAGCGCAAGTTTTCCAAAAGCAAGAGTTGGCCTGCTTTAAGATTTTTAGCAGCAGCTTTAGCCACATCGCCTACACAGTCAGGAGCAAAAGAAATCTTTTTACCCAACAATTTACCAAGATGTTTAGCAACAGGTGCCAAAGTATATTTAGGATTAACTTCCCCTTTAGGACGACCAAGATGAGCCATACAAATTACAGCAGCATCGTTTTCCAACAAATATTTGATGGTGTCCAAGGAAGCACGAATTCTAGTATCATCAGAAATATTACCTTCAGCATCGAAGGGAACGTTAAAATCAACACGTACCAGTACTTTTTGACCGGCAACGTCTAAATCTCTAAGAGTCTTTTTATCCACGTAAACTTACCCCTATCTTACAGACCTTTAGCTGCAATGTAGCAAGCCAAATCTACAACGCGGTTGGAATAACCCCATTCATTGTCATACCAGGAAACAACTTTAGCCATACGAGGACCAACCATCATGGTGGACAAGCCGTCAACGATGGAGCTCAGCGGGCAACCATTGTAGTCACGGGAAACGAGCGGAAGTTCATTGTAGCCAAGGATGCCTTTCAATTTGCCTTCAGCAGCTTCTTTCAATGCAGCATTGATTTCTTCAGCAGTGGTATCTTTTTGGAGGAGAACAGTCAAGTCAGTAATGGAAACGTTCGGAGTAGGAACGCGCATAGCAAAACCATTCAATTTGCCTTTCAATTCAGGAAGAACAAGAGCTACAGCTTTAGCAGCACCAGTGGTAGTCGGAATGATGGAGCAAGCAGCAGCACGTGCACGGCGCAAATCTTTATGCGGGAGGTCGAGGATGCGTTGGTCATTAGTATAGGAGTGAACGGTGGTCATCAAACCGCTTTCAATACCAAATTTTTCCATCAAAACTTTGGTGAACGGAGCCAAGCAGTTGGTGGTGCAGGAAGCGTTAGAAATGATGTGATGGTTAGCAGGATCATATTTATCTTCGTTTACACCCATAACGATGGTGATATCTTCTTGTTTAGCAGGAGCGGAGATGATAACTTTTTTAGCACCAGCTTCGATATGAGCAGCAGCTTTCGGGCCATCGGTGAAACGACCGGTGGATTCAACTACGATTTCAACACCAAGTTCGCCCCAAGGCAATTTAGCAGGATCGGTTTGAGCCAATACTTGAACTTTTTTACCATCAACAACGATGAAGTCGCCATCAACAGTTACTTCGTGCGGGAAAGTGCCATGTACGGAATCATATTTTAAAAGATGCGCCAAAGTTTCAGCGTCAGTCAAATCATTTACAGCTACAACTTCTACGTCAGGATTGGTGAACGCTACACGGAAAACCTCGCGACCAATTCGACCAAAACCATTAATACCTACTTTTGTCATAATAAAATCCTCCTTAAATATATAAAAATATAAATTATTATGCACTACCGTGCCAAGTAACTAAACCATGCGCACAATTTCGCGTGCTGCAGCCTCGTCAGTAACTAAAATATCTTGACGAGAAGCCCTAATAACTGACAAAATTGCTGCCGCTTTAGATTTACCACCCGCGATACCGATGATAGTACCAATGTTCTGCAAATCTTGCAACATAAGACCAGCATTATTAGTCGTATAAATTTGAGTACCATCTAATGCAACATACTGTCCGAAAGCTTCGCCAACAGCTCCGCCTTCTTCAAGTTTACTTATCACTTCTTGGGGCAAACGTCTATGACGAGCCATAACACTTGCTCTCCCCATACCGTGAACCAGAATATCAGCACGTTTGATGATATCAACTACTGTACGTACGCCAATATCTTCTTGCAAAATACTATTGAGAATATCCTCACTCACTCCGTCAGGTACATAAAGTTGCCTATACGAAGCATTAAGCTTTTGCGCAAGTACAGTTGCAATAGTATTAGCCTGTAATTCCACATTATCACCCAACCCGCCACGAGCAGGAACAATCACAGTTTTAGGTTGGCTACCGGTAATATTAGCAGCCATAGCAGCCAAAGTTGTACCACCACTAACTGCAACAATATGCTCGTTACCGTCACCTAAAACTTTACTCAAGATTCTTGCAGAAGCACGACCAATTTCGCGTTTTACTACTTCCTCTTGCTCAGAATCACCAGGAATAATTACAACAGTACCAATTTTCAAGACATCACTCAAAGTTTTTTCCAAAGAAGAAATATCTTGCAACTTGCGTACATAATCAGATAGCTCTCTTAAAATTGTAGCTCCTTCGTCGGTAACAGTCATACCAGCAGAAGAAAAATTTAATAATCCACAATTTTTTAAGAAGTCAACCTGTGCACGTAAAACGCGTTCACTTAATCCCAGTCTTGCAGATAAAGCTCTGCGACCAATGGGGTATTCATGACTAACTTGTCGCAAAATTTGATAGCGTTGCACCAAAAGGTCTGTCAGTTCGGGAACTATTTTCTTTTGTAAATTGATAATGCTATCCATAAAACTCTCCACAAAAGTGCTCGTCCCTCGTGGAACTTTCAGCGTCCCACGAATCCTAACACAATCTTTATCTTAACAAATCTATTTTAGCACACTATAAATTTTTTGTATATACAGATTAACATGAACGAAACTAACATATAAAAAGAAAAACAGCACTGCATTAGCAGTGCTGTTTTCTAACCGGCAGCTTTCTATCCTCCCAGGCCGCTTCCAGCCAAGTACTTTCGACGTTTAAGGGCTTAACTACTGTGTTCGGGATGGGAACAGGTGGATCCCCTTA
>JBGVIJ010000013.1:0-11902 GCA_045123075.1 Phascolarctobacterium sp.
CGGCAGATTTAGCAGTATGTCGTGCAGGTGCAATCGGTTTGGCAGAAATCACTGCTAAAGGTATTCCTTCCGTTTTAATTCCTTATCCATTCGCAACTGCAAATCACCAAGAGTTTAATGCTCGTGCAGTTGAAGCTGCAGGTGCGGCAAAAGTTATTCTTGATAAAGAAATGACTGGCGAAAAGATTTTGGAAGCAATAGAACACCTTTTGGTGCATGATGAAGAATTAACTGCAATGGCAGAAGCGGCGAAAAAACTTGGTAAACCCCAAGCTGCAGAAGACATTGCTAAGCAGGCTTTAGCTCTGCTGAAAAAATAGAGGAGGTCTCCTGTGTTAAATAAATTGCGCAATTTTCATTTCATAGGTATTGGCGGCGCAGGTATGAGCGCCATTGCCCATGTTTTAATAAAACGCGGTTATAATGTCAGCGGTTCTGATTTGAATGCAGGACGAGTTTCCGCACGATTGGCAGGCGAAGGTGCCTTGGTATTTATGGGCCATGATGCTTGCCAAGTTAAAGATGCAGATGCTGAAGCAGTTGTAGTTTCTACTGCTATCCGTCCGGATAATCCGGAAGTTGTTGCTGCTAAAGAACAAAACATTCCTGTTTTGCATCGTAGTGATGTGCTGGCGGCTATCTTCAATGAAGGTGACGGTGTTGCCGTAGCAGGTGCTCATGGCAAGACTACTACTAGTGCAATGATTTCATGCATTGCAGTTGAAAGTAAAATTGACCCCACTGTAATCATCGGTGGGGAAGTAAGTGCTTTGAATGGTAATGCTTGCAATGGTCAAGGTCGCTTCATCGTGGCAGAAGCTGACGAAAGTGACGGTTCCTTCTTGAAGCTAAACCCTTATTTGGCACTTGTTACTAATATTGAAGATGACCATCTTGATTATTACGGAACTGAAGAAAATATTTATAAAGCTTTCAAACAATTCTTGGGTAATCTTGTAGATGGCGGTAAAGCAATCTTGTGCGTAGATAATGCTAAAGTTAAAGTGTTGGCACAAGAAACTGCTAAAGAAGTTATTACTTACGGTTTGGAAGAAGCTGACTATGTAGCGAAAGATATTTGCTACGGTGTAGATGGCACTACTTACAAGCTGTATTATAAAGACGAATTTGTTACCGAAGTTAGACTGATTGTTCCTGGTCGTCATAACGTACTCAATTCCGTTGGTGCTTTTGCTGCAGCTCGTGAAATGGGTATTGAAGTTGAAAGCATTTTGGCTTCTTTGGCGAAATTTGGCGGTGCAAAACGTCGCTTTGAAACTAAAGGTAAAGTGAATGGTGTGTGGGTAGTTGACGATTACGCGCATCATCCTACTGAAATTGAAGTAACCTTGAAGGCAGCACGCCAAACTCAACCGAAGCGTTTGTTGTGCTTGTTCCAACCGCATCGTTATACTCGTACTCAGTTGCTTTTTGATGAATTCTGCAACTGCTTTGCAGATTGCGACGAACTTATTTTGACTGATATTTATGCTGCCAGTGAATTGCCTATTCCCGGTATTACATCCGAAGCTTTGGCTGAAGGTGTGCGTAAAGCATTGGGTAAAGAAGTTACCTACATTCCCAAACTTCCCAAAGCAGAAGAATATTTGGAAGCTAAAGCTACTGCAGGGGATTTAATCTTGACTGTGGGGGCAGGCGATGTATTTAAAGTTGGCGAAGAACTGGTTAGAGAATTGGAGCGTAAAAATAGATGAATAAACAAGATGTTGTAGCTGTTGTTTTGGGCGGTCCTTCTTCCGAAGCAGAAGTTTCTCGTAGAACTGGTGGCGCTATTGCCGAAGCTTTGCGTGAAAAAGGATATAATGCTGTCGAATTAGAGCTTGTTCCTGAAAAATTAGTAGAACAACTGCGTGAAATTGATGCGAAAGTTGTTTTCAACGCTGTGCATGGTATGTATGGTGAAGATGGTCGCTTGCAAAGTATTTTGGAAGCAATCAAAATGCCTTACACCGGTAGTGGCGTTTTGGCAAGCGCAGTAGCAATGGATAAAGTTGCTACAAAACGCTTCTTGATTTCTGCAAATATCAGCACTCCTAAATGCTTGATGTATAACAAACGCTATGATAACGATATGGCGAAAATTGAAAAAGAAATTATTGAAACTTTTGGTGTGCCTGTAGTAATCAAGGCTGCAGACCAAGGTTCCAGTATTGGTGTAGAAATTGTTAAGGCAGAAGCTGATGTTGCTGCTGCTTTAGACAATACTTTCAAATACAGCGACCTTGTGCTTGTTGAAGAATGTATCGATGGTAAAGAACTTACTTGTGGTGTAATGGAAGTGGAAGGCGAATTGAAGGCTCTGCCCATCGTAATGATTGCTCCGCACTCCGGTTCTTATGACTTCCATTCCAAGTACACTAAAGGTGCTACTGATTATTTGGTTCCGGCACCGTTGAGTGAAGAAGTTACTGTCTACGTTCAAAGTTTGGCTTTGGCAACTTACAAAGTACTTGGTTTGAGCGGTGTTGCTCGTATTGATGTAATGCTTGACGATGAAAATATCGGTTACGTTTTAGAAGCTAACACCATTCCTGGCATGACTGCGACTAGTCTTGTACCGAAAGAAGCTGCAGCGATTAATATTAGTTTCCCTGAACTTTGCGAAAAGATTCTTTTGACCGCGAAATAAAATTGTTGCAATAATTATGAAAGGAGTAGTGTGTAAATGACTGAACTGACCATGCGTGAAAAGTTAAGACAGCGCCGCAAAGAACGTCGTTTGCGTACGCTACGCCTTTTGGCAATTTTTGTGGCAGTAGCTGCGGTACTCCATGGTATCTACTACTATCTGCATCGACCTGGATTTGCCTGTGGTAGCGTTGCCATTCACGGCACTAAGCAGTTAAGCGAAGAAGAGATTTTGCGTTTAGCCGAATCCCGCAAACCTTTTAATATGTGGAACGTAGATGCTGATAAAGTGGAAGACGCATTGCGTCATGATGTGCGTTTTAAAAATGTACATACAGAATATAAATGGCCTGGAGTTTTGCACATTAATGTGCAAGAACGCAAACCTGCCTTATATGTAGAAAACGCTTATCAAGGTTACGCTAAGATTGGTTATTGTGGCACTGTTATGGACGTGACCAGTGGTATTCCTGATGATAACGCTCCTATGCTCACCGGTGAAGATTGTGGTAGCTTGTATATTGGAGATACGGTCGAAAATAAAAATGTTCTTAGCATATTAAAGTTCCTGAACAGTGTTGACCTTGCGGTGCAGGACCAGCTTGTGGGTATTGTACTTGATGAAGAACGCAGAGTTAAAATGCAACTTAAGGTAGGCTTCCCGATTTTACTAGGACCTATCGAAGAATTGCAAGACAAGGTTGAACTTTTTATGACCGTCTTTAATGAAATTAAGGGCAAAAAAATCTCTGCGGAATATATTGACTTGACATATTCCAAGCCTTATATAAGATTGAAAGATAAGGCAAAGCATGCTAAAAAGTGAAATTGCTAGATGTGGTGGCAAGTGTAAAAACTTGCCATTATTTTTGGCTAAATATTGAGTTTTTCTTGAGAAAAGATTAAAATATTAGCAGGATATTTTTATAGGGATGTTGAATACAAAAATTTAGTAAATTGTTATTTTTTATCATAAATTTGAATCCCAAGAGTTTTAAGGGGGAACGAAGAAGATGTTTGAAGAATTTGAAGCATTAGCTAATATTAAAGTTATTGGTGTCGGCGGCGGCGGTAACAATGCTGTAAACCGTATGATTACTGCTGGCGTAAAAGGCGTAGAATTTATTGCTGTTAACTGCGACGCGCAAGCGTTGATGCTTTCCAAAGCAGAAACCCGTATCCAAATTGGTGAAAAACTTACCAAAGGTTTGGGCGCAGGTGCAAATCCTGAAATTGGTGAAAAAGCTGCAGAAGAATCTCGCGAACAAATCATGGAAGTACTGAAAGGTGCTGACATGGTTTTCGTAACCGCAGGTATGGGCGGCGGTACCGGTACTGGTGCTGCACATGTTGTAGCTGAATGTGCTAAAGAAGTTGGTGCGTTGACTGTTGGCGTTGTAACCAAACCCTTTATGTTTGAAGGCAAACGTCGTATGAACCAAGCGTTGAGCGGTATCGAAAGCTTGAAAGCTAAAGTTGATACTCTCATCACCATTCCTAACGATAAATTGTTGCAAGTTATTGATAGAAGAACCTCCATGTTGGATGCTTTCCGTATTGCCGACGACGTTCTCCGTCAAGGTGTACAAGGTATTTCTGACTTGATTGGCGTTCCCGGTTTGATTAACGCAGACTTTGCTGACGTTAGAACCATTATGTCCAACGCAGGTAGTGCATTGATGGGCATTGGTACTGCTAAAGGCGAAGGTGGCGCAATGGCTGCTGCTGAAGCTGCTATTAAGAGCCCGCTCTTGGAAGCATCCATTGATGGTGCTCAAGGCGTATTGTTCAACATCACCGGCGGCAAAGACTTGTCCTTGTTTGATGTAAGCGAAGCTTCTAACATCATTACTGAAGCTGTTGATCCTAATGCTAACATTATCTTCGGTGCTGTTATTGACGAATCTTTGGAAGACGAAATCCGCGTAACCGTAATTGCTACTGGTTTTAAATCTGCAAATCCTGCAGTTCCTAACAAACCGGCTGCTGGCACTCGTCCTGCTTATGGTGGCTTTACTCCTTCCATTCAAAATCCTGAAAACGTAGCTCCTGCTGTTGAAAGACAAGCTCCGTCCAGACCGTTCCCGCAAAGCAGCAACACTGAAATTCCGCCCTGGCTGCGTGGATAATGGAGGCTTTATAATATGAAGTGTCCTTTTTGTTCTCATCGTGATAGTCGTGTAGTGGATAGCCGTTCTGTTGAGGATGGCAGCTCCATTCGTCGTCGTCGTGAATGTCCCGAATGTGGCAGACGTTTTACTACTTACGAAAAATATGAAGAAACTCCCCTTGTAGTAAGCAAAAAAGATGGTCGGCGTGAATTGTTCGACAGCAAAAAGCTTTTGGGCGGCTTGTTGAAAGCGTTTGAAAAACGTCCTATTGCTTATGAAAAAGTGCAAGAGATTGCAGAAAAGATTGAACGTGAACTGCGTATGCGTGGTGAATCTGAAGTGAATAGCACTGTGATTGGTGAGATTGTTATGAAGTATTTGGAACAAACTGACCAAATCGCTTACGTGCGTTTTGCTTCCGTATATAGACAGTTTGCGGATGTGAATAATTTTATGCAAGAGCTGCAAAGAATTATGAGCAAGAACAATCTGAACGACCAAACTGAAAACAAATAATTAAAGAGCGAGGCAATGCTTCGCTCTTTTCTATAGGAGTAGATTTTTTATGGAACTTACCGGTTTGCAAAACCCTGTTGTGAAAGCAGCGGCAGAGTTAAAACAAAAGAAATATCGCACTCAAAACAGTTTGTATTTGGCAGAAGGCTTGCGTACTGCGGAAGAAGCAGTGGCGTACAAGGCAGTAGAAACTTTGTTTTACGTTGCTACTGACGATGACCGCACCATGCGTTTGTTAGAAGATGCAGCAATGCAAAACATCAAGCTTGTTTGTGTAAATGAAAATGTAATGAAGAAAATTGCTGACACTGAAACTCCCCAAGGGATTATCGCTGTTTGCAAAATGCGTCAACCTAAATTGGAAAACTTGCTGGCAAGTGGCAAGATGCTCCTGGTTTTGGATAGAGTAGGTGATCCCGGTAACATTGGTACTATGCTCCGCACTGCAGATGCTGCAGGCATTGGCGGCTTGGTACTTTTGAAAGGTTGCGCAGATATTTACGCGCCTAAAACCGTACGTTCTTCCATGGGCAGCTTGTTCCACATTCCTGTTTTGAGCGGTGTAAGTGAACAAGAATTTGTAAGTGCTGCAAAGAAAGCAGGCTATGACCTTTTGGTAACCTGCCTTGACGGTGCAGATAATCTTTACAAGGCAGACTTGAGCGGTCGCATTGCTTTCGTTATGGGTAATGAAGCTGGTGGCGTAAGCGAAACCTTGCTTGAAAAAGCTGACAAACGAGTTTACATTCCCATGGCGGGTAGGGCAGAGTCCTTGAACGTAGCTATGGCGGCAGGCATCGTAATGTTTGAAGCGCTGAGAAGAAAAGTGAAGTAATACTCTTACTTTACTCTCAACACTATTTGTGCTATAATGATTGCTAATTGAAAATACCCCTGTTATGCACGATGAGCAAGAAAGTAGGCTATAAGGATAGGTTAAGAGAGCAAGGTCGTTGGCTGTAAGCCTTGCCCGAAGATTATAGTTGAAGTTCACTTGGGAGTGCCCTGGCTGAAGGCGTAAGCTGTGTAGGTTAGGCGTGAGCCGCGTTAAGGCATTAATGAAGTGTACAAAAAAGGGTGGTACCGCGATTTTTTCGCCCCTGTAATTTTATTGATTACAGGGGTTTTATTATTTTTAGGAGGAAGACCATGAGAGAACAATTACTGGCTATTAAAGAGCAAGCCTTGGCAGAATTGGCAGAAGTTAGCTCTTTGGACGCATTGAAAGACCTGCGTGTCAAATATCTTGGCAAAAAAGGTCCTATGACTGAAATTTTGCGCGGCATGGGCAAACTGTCCGCAGAAGAACGTCCGAAAATCGGTCAAATCGTTAACGAAATCAAAAACTTGTTGGAAGAAGAAATCAACGCTAAAACTACCGTTTTGGAACAAAAAGCGTTGGCTGATAAATTGGCAAATGAAAAAGTGGACATCACTTTGCCCGGTCGTCAACCTCGCGAAGGTCATTTGCATCCTGTTACTTTGACCATGCGTGAAATTAAAAAAATCTTCATGCGTATGGGCTTTGAAGTAATGGAAGGTCCTGAAATCGAAAAAGATTACTACAACTTTGAAGCACTGAACCTGCCTCAAGACCATCCTGCTCGTGACATGCAAGATACCTTCTACATCACTGAAGAATATCTGCTTCGTACCCATACTTCTCCGGTACAAGCTCGCACCATGCAATCCCGTGAACCCAACTCTCCGATTCGCATGATTGCTCCCGGTACTGTTTATCGTTGCGACTATGACGCAACTCACTCTCCGATGTTCCACCAAGTTGAAGGCCTGGTTATCGACAAAAACATCAGCTTGGCAGATTTGAAAGGTACTTTGGAACTGTTCTTGAAAGAAATGTTTGGCAACGATGTTAAAGTTCGCTTGCGTCCCAGCTACTTCCCGTTCACTGAACCTTCCGCAGAAGTTGATATTTCTTGCGTAATTTGTGGCGGTAAAGGATGCCGTGTATGCAAGAACTCTGGCTGGCTTGAAATCCTCGGCAGTGGTATGGTTCATCCCAACGTATTGCGCATGAGCGGTTACGATCCTGATCAAGTAACCGGTTTCGCATTCGGTATGGGTGTTGAACGTATTGCTATGCTTAAATACGGCATTGATGATTTGCGTTTGTTCTTCGAAAATGACTTGCGCTTCATTCGTCAATTCAAATAAGGAGGATTACCATGTTAGCATCTTTGGAATGGCTTAAACAATATGTTGATATAAATATTCCTGTCGATGTACTGGTGGACAAAATCACCCGTGCCGGCTTGGAAGTAGAAACTGTAACCAATCTTGGCGAAGGCTTGGAAGGCGTTTTGACCGGTAAAGTTACCCAAATCGAACGTCATCCTGACTCTGACCATTTGTGGGTTTGCCAAATGGATTACGGCCAAGGCATCGTACAAATTTTGACCGGTGCTCAAAACGTAAAACAAAACGATATCGTTCCCGTTGCAGTTGTAGGTAGCACTCTGCCTCCCAGCAGCCGTAACCCGGAAGGTATGAAACTTGCTGCTGTTAAAATGCGTGGCTTAGATTCCTTCGGTATGCTTTGCAGTGCTGACGAACTTGGCATTGATAGTAAACTGCTGCTTCCTTCTCAACGCGAAGGCATCTTCATTCTTCCTGCTGATACTCCTATTGGCGTTGATGCTAAAGAAGTACTTGGCTTGAACGATGTTGTTATCGATATTGACTTGACTGCTAACCGTGCAGACTGCTTCAGCATCATTGGCTTGGCTCGTGAAATTGCAGCTCTTACCGGTTGCCCCTTGAAAATGCCTGCTATGGATGTGGCAGAAGCTGCTGGTGGCAATGTTGCAGAAATGGCTACCATTAAAATTGAAGCTCCTGAACTTTGCCCGCGTTTTGCAGTTCGCGTATTGAAAAACATTAAAATTACTGAATCTCCTGAATGGATGCAAAAACGCTTGCGTGCTTGCGGTATGCGCCCCATCAGCAACGTAGTTGACGTAACTAACTATGTAATGCTTGAACTTGGCCAACCGATGCATGCATATGACTACGACAAAGTAGCAGACCATACTTTGATTGTTCGTCGTGGTGGCGAAGGCGAAAAACTGATGACCTTGGACGAACAAGAACGCACTCTTGATGCTTCCATGATCGTTATCGGTGACGCAGAACGTGCTGTTGGTCTTGGTGGCGTAATGGGTGGCTTTGATACTGAAGTTACCGGTGAAACCGTTAACGTAATGCTCGAAGCTGCAAACTTCCACGGTCCCTCCATTCGTCGTACTTCCCGTTCCTTGGGTCTGCGCAGTGAAGCTAGCGGTCGTTTCGAACGTGGCGTAGACACTATCAAAACTCACAACGCATTGAACCGTGCTGCTTATCTTTTGGAACAAATGGGTGCTTGTGAAACCGTTGCCGGTATCGTAGAAGCATATCCTGAAGAAGTAAAACCTGCTGTAATTAAAGTAACTCCAGAAGTTATCAGTGGTCGTGTAGGTATTGCTATCTCTAAAGAAGAAATGGTTAAAACCTTGACCTCTTTGGAATTCGAAGTTGCTGAAGACGGTGAATACTTGGTAATCACTGCTCCCAGCTGGCGTAATGATGTTACCTGCAATGCAGATATCAGCGAAGAAATCGCTCGTATTCACGGCTTGGATCACATTGAATCCCATATGCCCGTACTTGGTATGGCACAAGGTCGTCAATTTGTAGTTGAAGATGTTAAAGACAGCATCCAAGACTACATGGTTGCAGTTGGCATGAACGAAGTAATGAGCTACAGCTTCATCAATCCCAGTGCTTTTGATAAACTCCAACTACCTGCTGACGACAGCCGTCGCAACGCAATCGAACTTTTGAACCCCATCACCGATGAATTCAAAGTAATGCGTACTACCATGGCTCCTAGCGTATTGAGCGCTGCTGCTTACAACTTGGCTCGTCAACATTCTAAAGTTGCTATCTTTGAAGTAGGTCGCGTGTACCTGCCTAAAGAATTGCCTTTGAAAGAACAACCGGATGAAATCTCTATGCTCTGCGCTGTAATGAGCGGTAAAGCTAACGATTTGAATTGGTGCACCAGCCGTGACAACGTAGACTTCTACGACATGAAAGGTGTTGTTGAAGGCTTGATGGCAAAATTGATGCTTAACGATTACAAACTGGTTCACTATGCTGTGCCTTACCTGCATCCCGGAAAATCCTGTGCAGTTGAAGTTGACGGCAAAATCATTGGCTGGTTTGGTGAACTTCATCCGTTGGCACAAGAAGCTTACGGCTTGCCCCAAGAAGCTTACATTCTGGAACTGGAAATCGAACCGCTGGTTGCTGCTGCAATCGCAGTTCCCAAATATAAACACTTGGCTAAATATCCTAGTATGAGCCGCGACATTGCAGTTGTTGTTCCTTTGGAAGTAACCAATGCTGAACTGGAAGCAGTTATCCGTGCACATGGTGGCGAATTGTTGAAAGATGTAAAAGTATTTGACATTTACACCGGTAAACAAGTAGCTGAAGGCTGCAAATCCATGGCCTTCAACTTGACCTATCAAGCTGCTGACAGAACATTAACTGATGCAGAAGTTGATGCAAGTATGAAGACCGTAATTGCGAAAGTTGCAGAAGAATATAAGGCTGAACTTAGAGCTTAAAAATAAGGAAAACTCCGCGAGAAATTGCGGAGTTTTTTTGTGCAAAAAATGGCAAATTTTATGCTTAAATATTTGACTAAGGAACGGTGCGGTGATAGAATATATACAGTTAAATTTGTACCTTTAAATCGGTCCCGTGAGACTTCAAGGTAGACTTTAAGTAATGAAGCTAAGGCCTTCTTGTACCCTCTCTCGGGCAAGAAGGCTTTTTTTATTATAAATGACACAGGAGGTAATGCTAATGGCAAAAGCAAATGTATCTCTCAGCGGCAGAGATATACTCGACCTGGAAAGCCTCAGCGTAGAAGAGATTGAACTCGTATTGAAAACTGCTGAGGAAATGAAAAAAATTATGAAAAGGGACATCAAAAAAGTTCCTTCCCTGCGTGGTAAATCCATTATCAACTTGTTCTATGAACCCAGTACCCGTACCCGTACTTCTTTCGAGTTGGCAGGTAAATATTTGGGCGCTGACGTTGTAAATATTACTACCGCTTCTTCTAGTGTTGTTAAAGGCGAATGCTTGCGCGACACTATCTTGACTGTACAATCTATGGCTTGCGATGCAATTGTAATGCGTCACCCCATCGAAGGTGCTGCTGCTTACGCTGCTAACGTTGCTGACCCTGTAATCATCAACGCAGGCGACGGTGCGCACGCTCATCCTTCTCAAGGTTTGCTGGACCTTCTCACCATTCGTGAGAAGAGAGGTGCTGATATGAAAGGCATGAAAATGGCAATCATCGGTGACGTATTGTATAGTCGTGTAGCTCGTACCAACATTGCTGCTTGGACTAAAATGGGCGCAGATGTACACGTTGCTGGTCCTATGACCTTAATGCCTTATGATATTGAATCCTTGGGCGTAACCGTGCACAAACGTGTTGAAGAAGCTCTCGAAGGTGCAGATGTTGTAGATATTCTGCGTATCCAATTGGAACGTCAAAAGAAAGGTATGTTCCCGACTCCGCGCGAATATGCTCGCATCTTTGGCGTAAACGAAGCTCGTTTGAAACTTGCTAAACCTGACGTAACTGTTCTCCATCCGGGTCCTATGAACCGCGGCTTGGAAATTTCTTGGGAAGTTGGCTACTGCGACAACGCTGCAATCCGTGACGAAGTTCAAAACGGTGTAGCAGTACGTATGGCTCTCTTATTCTTAACCTTGACAGGAGGTAAGCACATTGAAAACATTGATTAAAAACGGTAGGGTAGTAGACCCGAGCCAAAACCTCGATGCTGTAATGGACGTTCTTGTTGAGGACGGTAAAGTAAAAGCTTTGGCAGCTAATATCACCGAAGCTGCTGACGAAGTATATGATGCAACCGGTTTTGTTGTTGCTCCTGGTTTGATTGACCTTCACGTTCACCTTCGTGAACCTGGTTTGGAAGCAAAAGAAGACGTTATCAGCGGTACTAAAGCTGCTGCTGCTGGCGGTGTAACTACTGTTGCTTGTATGCCTAACACCAAACCTGTAGTTGATAACTCTGCAATTGTTTCTGCAATCAAACAACGCGCTGCTGAAGAAAGCTACGCAAACGTTGAAGTTATCGGCGCAATCAGCAAAGGCACCTGCGGTGACGAACTTGCTGAAATGGGCGATATGGCGTTCCGTGGCGCTATGGCTTTCTCCGATGACGGCTACTATGTAAAAAGCACCCGACTCTTCATGTTGGCTGCAAAATATATCACTTCTTTCGACAAAGGCCTCATTTGCCACGCAATTGACCCTGAATTGAATGCTGATGGCTACATGCACGAAGGTGCTGTATCCGCAAGAATCGGTGTACCGGGCATTCCTGCTGTATCCGAAGATATCGCAGTAGCTCGTGACTGCATCATCGCAGAACACACCGGTGCACACGTACACATTGCACACGTTGCAAGTAAGGGTGCAATCGATATCATCCGTCAATACAAAGCTAAAGGCGTAAACGTAACCAGTGAAGTTACCGTTCACCACTTGACCTTGACTGATGAAGCTTGCGCAA